>DASUXL010000260.1:0-9987 GCA_036377915.1 Candidatus Limnocylindrales bacterium | reverse complement strand
CCTTCGGATTTCAGCCGCGCGGCCGAGGACCGGTACTGGCGTGGGCGGCGCCTGCGCTCGCGCCCGTGGCCGCGGCTGCCGGCGCCGCTGCTGCTGGCCTGGCCGGACTGGCGGATGCTGGGCCGCCGCCCCGGCCGGCTGGCCCTGATCGCCGCAAGCGCCGCGATTCCGGCCGCGCTATCCGGCACGATCCCGGCCGCTATTCCCGCGCTATCCGCCGCGATCCCGGCCGCGCTATCCGGCACGATCCCGGCCGCTGCCAGCGCCGCGCTCCCGGCCGCCATTCCCGGGCCGCCCGGTGCGGTGGTCGTCCTGTTTGGACTTTCGCTGGCGGTGGCCGCGGCCGGCACCACGACGCTGCGCCGCCAACCCCGGGCGCCGATGACCCGTCCGGTGCGCGTGGCCCGTACCCTCCTGCCGATGGTGCTGGCGGCCGCCTGGCTCTCCACCGCCCTGGCCTTGGGTTTCGGCCCGAGGTACATGCCTTTGGGCATCGCCGCCGCCCCGGTCGTCGCGGTCGCCGCGATGCGCATGGCGCGGCGCGGGCCGATCGACCACACCTCGGTCCCGATTGTCATGCCGATGAGCGGCTCGTGGATCCCCACGGGCTGGCTGACCTGGAGCTACACCGGCCTCGATGTGGCGGTGCCCGGTTGCCTGCCGATGTTGCTCGCCCTTTTCGGCACCGGCGTGCAACCAACGGCCGCGCTCGCAGGTCAACTCATTGCCGGTGCGACCGTTTTGGGGGTTTGGTGTGCGAGACGCTGACAGCGGGTATCTGCCCGCGATGGGCATCGACTATCTCAGCGCTCTGCGGGGGATGGAGCGGGCCTACGGGGCGGTCGGCGAGCTGGCCACGGCGCTGAAACCGCAGGATCTGCTGGCTTTCTCCCGCTGTCACGGGTGGGTGGTCGGCGATGTGCTGTTCCACCTGCTGTGCGACGCGCAGCGGGCGCTGGTGGCGCTGGCCAGCCCCGCCGGTGGCCCGCCCGACCGCGACTTCGTCACCTACTGGTCCGGCGCTGCCGCCGAGGCGGTGGACCCGGGGCCGGAGGCGCGATGGGTGCGCCGGTCGGCGGCGGCGTTCCGGGATGGGACCGGCATCGTGTCACTGTGGCGCGACACCGCCCCGGCGGCGGTGCGGGCGGCCGGCAACGCCGCACCGGACGGGTACATCACCACGCAGGGGCATGTCCTCGCGGTCGGGGACCTGCTGGCGACGCTGGCGACCGAGGCCGTCATCCACCACCTCGACATGACCGTCGAGCTGCACCGGGCTCCTTCCCCGCACCCGGATGCGATGGCGATCGCGGCGCGCACACTGGACGGCCTGCTCGGTGCGCCCCGGCCCGACCGCTGGAGCATGGAGGAGTACCTGCTGAAGGCGACCGGCCGGGTGTCGCTGTCCAACGCGGATACGGCCTTGCTGGGCCAGGCGGCCAAGCGATTCCCGCTTCTGAGCTGACCCCCTCAAACCCCTCGCGCTCTGGCATGATGACGCGCCATGGCCCTCAACACCCCACGTTTACTCCAGCTTGCCGCCGCATTCGTCACCGCGCTCGGGGTTGGGACCGCGTTCGGCACCGTGCTGTTCGGGGCGCCGGCCCTCACCCGCGTGCGCGAGCAGGCCTTGGAGCTCGGGGTGCTCCCCGGGCCGACCCTCGCGGCCCTGGCCCTGATGGCGGTTCTCGTTGCCGCCCAACGGTTTTCGGTGCTACTGCGGGCCGGCGGCTACCCGATCGTCGCGGCCGGGGCGCTGCTGGGCGGGCTGGGCCTCGGGATGCTCGACGAGCGGGCGGGCGGCCCGGATGTGGTCGGGACCTGGTTCGTGGTGGCCTCGATGGGTGGCGCGGTGGCGCTGGCGGGCCTCACGCTGTTACTCGGTGACCCGGCGGCGCGGGTGCGGGTGGCCATGGGTGCCGGGCTGGCACTCGGCATCGCCTATGTCGGGCCGGTCGCCACCCAGGCGGCCAACGCGAACGTGCCGCACTACCTGTTGGCGGTGCTGACCGGTGGAGTCGCCGTGGCCGGGGCGGCCCTGCACCGGACCCGCACCGCTCAGGCTCCGCAGGCCGGAGCGCGAGTGGTCATAGTCGTCGCCGTGGCGGGCATGGTGGTCATGGCGGGCTTGCTGGCGCGCGGCGTCGTCTTGGGTGTGTTCCGCCCGAGCCTCGACCTTGCCCGGCCGGATCTCGCCGGCACGATGACCTACGTATTGCTGGGTCTCGCAGCGCTTGTCGCGTTGGCGTTCGCCGTCGTCGCCGCACGGGCCGGCGGTCCGCGCCTGGCGGTCTGGCCGGTCCTCGCCTTCGTTCTTGCCGCTCCCCTGACCCCGGTGGCGCTTGGTTTCTCGGTCGTCGCCCAGTACGGCTGGCCGCCGGTGATCGCGGGGATCGCGCTGGCCGCCGTCGCGGGCGCCGTCCTGGCGTGGCGGGCCGGTGCCGTGCCGTGGGAGGTGCTCGGGGTGCTGCCGGCATACGGCGGGCTGGTCATGATGTCCGGCGGCGAGGTGCGCCACTTCGAAACCGCCTATGTGCTGCTGGTCTGCGGCTGCTCGTTCGCCCTCGCCGCCGGGCTTGTCCGCGCCGCACGCCTGCCCAAGGCCGCCTTCGGCATCGGGCTCGGCCTGGCGACCTGGCTGCTGACCGCGCAGGCGCTGGGACCGTTCACCATAGACCTGCTGCTGCCGTTCCGGGCTGCGCCGGCCAACGCCACCAGTTCGGCGGAGGGCATAATCGGCGGATGAGCCAGGAGTTTCGGGCGGTCGTCGAGCTTTCCGGGAAGACCGCGACCGGGATCGAGGTGCCGGAGGCGGTGGTCACCGCGCTGGGTTCGACCAAACGCCCGGCCGTGCGGGTCACCATCGGCGATTACACCTACCGCAGCACGGTCGCGACGATGGGCGGGCGGTTCATGCTGCCGGTCAGCGCCGAGGTGCGGGCCGGCGCCGGGGTCGCCGCCGGTGACTCGGTCGACGTGCGGCTGGAGCTTGACACGCAGCCGCGCGAGGTGGCCGTGCCCGACGACCTCGCGTCCGCTTTGGACGGTGAGCCGCAGGCCAAGCAGCGCTTCGAATCCCTGTCGTACAGTCACAAGCGCCAGCACGTGCTGGCGATCGAGGACGCGAAGACGCCGGAGACCCGCAAGCGGCGCGTGGACAAGGCGATCGCGATGCTGCTCAAGGGATGAGTTCGAGGATGGTGGCGTTGGCCATGCCGCCGCCCTCGCAGACCGCTTGCAGCCCATAGCGGATCCCGCGCTCGCGCTGATAATGCAGCATCGAGGTCATCAGTCGCGCGCCGGTGGCGCCCAGCGGATGGCCGAGCGCGATCGCTCCCCCGCGCGGGTTGAGTCGTGCCGGGTCGGCTCCGGTTTCTTTCAACCACGCTATGGGTACCGGAGCGAACGCCTCGTTGACCTCAAAGACCCCGATGTCGTCGATGTTGAGCCCGGCACGCTCGAGTGCTTTGGCTGTGGCCGGGATCGGCCCGGTGAGCATGATGACCGGATCGTCACCGACGACGACGCAGGTGTGGATGCGCGCCAACGGTTTGAGGCCGTTCGCACGGGCCCACTGCGAGGTCGTCACCGCGACGGCCGCCGACCCGTCGGAGATCTGTGAGGCGGAGCCGGCCGTGACGACACCGTCCACTTTGAACGGTGTGGGCAGGGATGCCAGCTTCTCCAGGGTGGTGTCGCGGCGGATGCCCTCGTCGGCGGCGACCGCGCCGATCGGCACGGTCTCGGCGGTGAAGTCGGCGGCCGCCGCCTTGGCGTGGCTTGCCAGGGCGTATTCGTCGAGCTGCGTCCGGCTCAGACCCCAGCGCCGGGCCATCATCTCCGCCCCGACACCCTGGTTGAACGGCACCGGCAGGGCGTCGCCGAACCCTTCCACGCCGCGATAGCGCTCCCGCACGGCCGATCCGTAGGGCATCTGGTCACCGGCGCTGGAGCCCATCGGTACCCGCGACATCACCTCGACCCCACCGGCGACCACCAGATCCGCCTGGCCGGAGATGACAGTGGCCGCCGCGAAGTGGATGGCCTGCTGGCTGGACCCGCACTGGCGGTCGAGGGTCGTGCCGGGCACCGTCTCGGACCAGCCCGCCCCGAGCACCACGTTGCGTGCCACGTTCCAGCTCTGCTCGCCGGTCTGGGACACGCACCCGAGGATGACGTCCTCGACCCGGGCCGGGTCGAACCCGGCGCGCTGGGCGAGCGCTGTGAGCACCTCGGCGCCCAGATCCACCGGGTGCACCCCGGACAGCCCGCCGTTGCGCTTGCCCACCGGGCTGCGCACGGCTCCGACGATCACCGCATCACGCATACCCGACATTGTTGCTCGATCACGATAGCGTTGGCCCGGTGAGTGCGAGTGAGATTGTTTACGACCGCAAGGAGCAGCTGGAACAGGTCAACAGTGGCCTGCTTCAGGGCGAGAAGGTACTGGCCGTCTATGACGCGATCGGGACGGGCACGGGGTTCCTGGGCCTGACCGACCGGCGCGTGATCATTCAGGACAAGTCGTTCGTGGGCAAGCGGGTGGCGTTGACGAGCATCCCGTACCCGAAGATCACGAGCGTGAGCGTGGTGAGCAACAAGTCGTGGGCGGGGTCGTTCTTCTCCAGCGGCAGCATCGCCATCAACGTGGGCACGCACGTGTACGAGGTGGAGTTCCGCGGGCACCAGAAGGCCCACCACGCGCACAACGTGATCCTGCACTTCATCACCCAGCGGTAGGCTCGGGCGATGCTTGTCGTTGTTGAACTTGCCTTCGCCCCAGACGAACCGGGCCGCCTCGAGCTGCGCCCCAGCCACCGCCAGACCCTCTCCGGCCTGCACGAGCGCGGGATCCTGCGGATGTCCGGCCCGTGGGACGACGATTCCGGAGCGCTGCTCATCTTCGAGACCGACACCGAGGGGATCAAGCAGATCCTCGCCGGCGACCCGTACTACTCGGCTCCGGGTGTCACCGTGGTTTCGGTCCGGGAGTGGAACCCGATCCTCGGAGCGTTCAGCGGTTAGCCCTTAAGCGCCCCGGCCATCAGGCCGCGCATGAAGAACCGCCCCAGCAGCAGATAGATGACGAGGGTCGGGATGCTCGCCAGGAAGGCGCTCGCCATCGCCTGGTTGAACGGCACCGTCTGCGCCCCGGCGATGTTGTTGAGCGCCACCGTCACCGGCCAGAACTCGGTCCTGGTGAGGATCACGCCGAACAGGAAGTCGTTCCACGCCGACGTGAACTGCCAGATCATCGAGACCGCGAAGGCGGGTAACGCCAGCGGCAGGCCGATGAAGAAGAAGGTGCGCAGCATCCCGGCCCCGTCCATCCGTGCCGCCTCGATCAGCTCGTCGGACAGGCCGGAGAAGTAGCTGCGGAAGATGAGCGTGGTGATCGGCAGGCCGTAGATGACGTGCACCAGGATCAGCCCGTCCAGCCCGCCGAAGAGCCCGAGGCCCACCATCACCTGGAACATCGGGATGATGATTGCCTGGTACGGGATGAACATGCCGAACAGGATGACCGGGAAGACGATGTCGGCGCCGGGGAAGCGCCATTTGGCGAGCACGAAGCCGTTGGCGGCGCCAAGCAGCGAGGAGATCAGGCTGGCCGGCAGGGCCATCAGGAAGCTGTTGAGCAGCCCGCCCTGCAGCTTGGGCCACACCGTCGCAAAGGTGTCGAGCGAGAACGACTTCGGCAGGGCCCACATGTTGGCGACGTCCACCTCGCCGGCGGCCTTGAACGAGGTGACCAGCAGCACGTAGACCGGCATCAGGAAGAACACGGCGGCCGTGAAAAGAACGAGATGACGGAAGACACGGCTCATCTCTGGCGCTCCTTGCGCATGGTGTACCAGATGTACGGCACCACCACGAGCGCGATGGCGAAGAACAGCATCGTGGCGATCGCGGCGCCGCGGCCGAAGAAGCCGCCGCGGAACGAGGTGAGCCACATGTAGATCGCCGGCGTCTCGGTCCTGGGATCCAGCGGCGCGATGGCGTAGATGAGGTCGAAGGTCTTCAACGAGATGTGGGCAAGGATGACCAGCGCGCTCATCAGGACGGGGAGCATGAGCGGCCGTACCACATGCCAGTAGACGCGCATCTCGGAGGCGCCGTCGACCCGGGCCGCCTCCTTCAGGTCGTCGGGGATGCCGCGCAGCCCGGCGAGGAAAAGCGCCATCACGTACCCGGATAGGGCCCACCCGGCGGGCAGGGCGATCGCCGCGATCGCCCACGTCGATGCCGACTTGTGCCAGTCGGAGTGCACGCCGATGATGCCCAGCACGTCGTTGATGCCGGTGGTGCCGGCGCCGGTGTCGCTGTTGAGCAACCAGCGCCACACGATGCCGGTGGCGATGAACGAGATCGCCATCGGGAACAGGTAGATGCTGCGCAGGACGTTCTCGCCGCGCACGCCCTTGTCCATCAGGAGGGCGAGCAGGATGCCGAACAACAGTGTGCCGCAGATGAACACGAGGGTGAAGACGATCAGGTTGCGGGTGTCGTTGCGGAAGGTCTCGTCCTTGAACAGCTCCGCATACTGTTGCATCCCAATGATTTCGTCGATGATGACGCCGCGCCGTGACTCGGTCAGCGACACCTTGGCGTTCCAGCCGATGAAGCCATAGACGAACACGCCGAGGACGATCAGCGTGGGTGAGACCAGGATCAGGCCCGGTGCCCAGCGCCGGAACGAACGGCGGAACGAACGCCGCGCCCGGCGTCGAGGCCGGGGCGCGGCGTTGTGTCCGTTTGGTGGTGAGGACATCACTTGTTGGCCGAGTAGGCCGTGGCGACGGCCCCGGCGAACTTCGCCGAGTCCTTGTCCTGCACGAAAACGCCGTATGCCTTCTCGATCTCGCTCTTGAACGCGTTGTTGGCGACCACGCCGTGCACCAGCGAGCCGACCACCTTGGTGCTGGTGTTCTGCCATTCCTGCAACGCCCACGCCAGGTAGTCGGTGTACTTGGACCTGTCGGAGTCGAGGCGTGCGGGCACTGAGCCCTTCTTGGGGTTGAAGATGTCCTGGCCCTCGGGGGACGCGCACAGCTTCAGCCAAGCCTCGGCGTACTGCTTGTGCGGGGCGCCCTTGGGGAGGGTGAACGAGTCGGCCAGGAAGTTGTAGACACCGGTGGTGCCGGGTGAGGCGACGACGTCGTAGCCCGTCTTGTACTTCAAGGCTTTGGCGCCTTGCAGGTAGCCGGCCGCCCAGTCGCCCATCACGTGGTAGGCGGCGTTGCCGGCGAGCACTTTGTCGAGGGTGGGCTGCCAGTCATCGGTACCCACAACGGAAAGGGCCAGAACCTTCTTGAAGACCTCGATCGCGGCGATGGTCTCCGCGCCCTTCCAATCGGTCTTCCCGTCCCACAGCCCGTTGTACTTGTCCACGCCCAGCTCGCCGAGGAGGACGTTCTCCAGCAGGTGGTGCTGCGTCCAGGGCGCGCCGACGGACAGGATCTTGACGCCTTTGGCGTTGAGTGCCTCGGCCTGCGTGAGCAGTTCGCTCCAGGTCTTTGCCGGGGTCAGACCCCATTCCTGCAGCTTGGACGGGACGAAGAACATCAGGTTTGAGCGGTGAATATTGACGGGTACCGCGTAGATCTTGCCGCCGATCGACAGCTTGTCGATCAGGCCGGCGGGGAACTTCGACTTCCAGCCGCCCGCCTCGTAGAGGTAGGTGAGATCCTCGAGCCGGTCGGCCTTGATGTCGTCGGCCGCTTCCAGCCCGGCGTGCAGCTGGTAGGAGTCGGGTGGTTGCTTGCCCATCAGACGCGAGGTCAGGACCTGCTTGGCCTGCGTGCCGGAGCCACCGGCGACCGCGGCGTTGACGAACTCGACGCCCGGATTCTTGCTCTCGAACTCCGCGATCAGAGCCTCGAGACCCTCGCCCTCTCCCGGACCGGACCACCAGGAGAAGACCTCGACCTTCTTTTCACCGGTCTGCTGATCCCCGGCGTCCTTGGAACACGATGGCAGCAGGGTCAAGGCTGAAACCCCTGCTCCAACGGCCAGAAGTTGCCTGCGGGTGAATTCTGCCATGGCGACAACAAAACTCTTCGCGCATTATTCTGTCAACAGCTATCAATACCCTCGTGATGCGACCGTAACCTTTTGCGAGACTTTGACAATAGGCTGTCCACGATGGACGATGCGGAGCGTGAGGGAGGATTTGGGTCCGGCCGCACGCAGGATCTCCGACGTGCTCCGCTCCCGCGGTCCCAAGACCCGGTCCGAATTGGTCAGTCTCAGCGGGCTGTCCCGCCCGACCGTGACCAACGCCCTCGCCGAACTGTCGCGTTTGGACCTTGTCGCCGAGGAGCAGGGCCTGCCCGCCGGGGGTCGCCCGGCCGCAGTCGTGCGCCTGACCCGCCTCGCCGGCCTGGCGGTCGGGGTCGACATCGGCCGCCGCCACGTGCGCGTAGCCGTGGCCGACCTCGGCCACGACGTGCTAGCCGAGAACTACACCGTCCTGGACATCGACGCCGACGACAGCCCGCACCAGGTCCTCGACCTTGCCGTCACCCAGGTCGACAACGCGCTGTCCGCCGTCTCCGCCACGCGCGACGAGATAGTCGGTGTGGGCCTTGGCATTCCGGCCCCGGTCACCCGGGACGGCCGGATCGGTTCACCCACGCTGCTGCCCGCCTGGGCCAGCCTTGTGCCGCGGCGGGAGCTTTCGGATCGGCTGAAGATTTCGGGGGTACGGGTGGACAACGACGCCAATCTGGGAGCGCTCGCCGAGCACATGTGGGGTTCCGGGCGGGACTGCGCGGATCTGGTCTATGTCAAGCTCGCGACGGGCATCGGAGCGGGCATCGTCCTGGATGGACGGTTGTACCGTGGAAGCGTTGGCACCGCTGGAGAATTGGGCCACGTCACCCTCGACGCCAGCGGGTCCCTGTGCCGCTGCGGCAACCGCGGCTGCGTCGAGCTGCTGGCCGGCGGCCGTGCCCTGCTCGCGCAGGCCCGCCAGACCCACCCGTGGATGCGCGACCTCGACGAGCTTGCCGCCCTCGCCGCCCGCGGTGACCCCGGCTGCCGCCGCCTGCTCGCCGACTCCGGCCGCCACCTCGGCTTCGCCCTCGGCGGCCTGCTCAATCTGATCAACCCGGATCGCATCATCGTGGGCGGCTTCACCTACTCCCCCGAGCTGCTGCTCGAGCCGATCGAGCGCGGCCTGTCCGAAACCGCCATGGCCGCCGCCGTCGACGCCGTCGAGGTGGTCACCGCCTCGCTCGGCGAGCGAGCCTCAGCCCTCGGCGGTGTCGCCCTCGCCCTCGGCGTCGACACCTGATGCCGAGGCTCTTGCCCAGTTCGTAGGCGGAGCCGTCCCAGACGTTCCAGCCGGCCAGTCCTTCGCTCAGGTCCATCTGTGTCTCATCCGTCGGCGAAGACGAAGGCGCCAGAGTTCAGGGCGACCGCGGCGTCGAAGAGGTTGATGAGCGCGTCAAGCTCTGATGGGGGCAGGTAGCGCCGATCGTAGACATCGTTGGCGCGCAACGACACGAACTCGTTACGGTAGGCGGCGATGCGGCGTGGGCCGTGCCAGACCACGGCGGGGACGCCGTAGGGCGAGTACGGCAGGGCCAACGGGTCGTCACCGTCCCAGCCGGACCAGAGAAACTCCCACAGCAGCGGGGTCGCGACCTCGTCGTCGTACACCTCGATGGTCGCGCTCACCCGGCACAGGTCGTGGCAGAGCACCTGGCAGGCCTGGATCAGACCCGGGGCGACCTGGTCGCGGGAGGCCTTGGGCAGCCCGGCGTACCCGCCGTCGATCAGCAGGCGCATCGGCCCGGCCAGCGCCGCGTCGATGTCGCGGGTCAGGCGCTCGGCCAGCGCCCGATCGCGCGAGCCGACCCGGCGGGCAACCTCCCGCAGGTCAGCAACATAGACGCTCACGTATTTTGATCCCATCGCGATCAAATCGTACTCGGGCAACCATTGGCCGCGCTCGTGCGTGGAAGCACCGTGACGGACCGC
>DASUXL010000259.1:0-47459 GCA_036377915.1 Candidatus Limnocylindrales bacterium | reverse complement strand
ACCCTACCTGGCCGCCGCCGCACTACTCCATGCCGTAGATCCGTCACGGCGAAGGGATGAACGGCAACCGGGAACCCGGCTTTGCCCACTGTCCACATCAGACAATGGAGCGCGGCACCCCACAACCCCATACCGATTCCGACAACCCGAGCAACCGACCGTTCTGATCACGCGACCGGGACGCCAGAACACCATACCCGAAAGCCGATCAAGAAACGGTCACAACACCACAAACCCAGGGCTTGACCGGCACCGCTCCTTCAGGGATGAATGGACAGGAGCACTGACCGTCGCAGGTTTGCGTCCGCCTGGCTCACGGCATCGTCGCTGGCTTGACCGGCACGACATGCACCCCCTTTTTGCTGTAGTGCAGGATCGCACGTGATGTCGGGAGCACGGTCAGACCATCGTCGCTGACCCAGTATCCGATGTTGTGGCCGTAATCGATCAATCAAATTGGACACTCAGGCACAGAAAGCACAACATCAACACCGCGTACGCGGCAACGCCCACTCGCTAGAACGATCAGTCTCCGTGAGGCATGTTCCGACAACGATCAAGGCGCCGTTACCAAAACGTGATTAAAAGCCGAGGCATGCCAACACGAATAAGATCCCAGGGCGAAATCGGACAGAAGGTTGCGAGCTGGCTACCAGACCGACATGACCTCTACCGACCGACCCTCGGGAATGGCTTCGCCATAGGGATGGGTGCGAGGATCTGGGACGTGTCTGAGTTGAGTCGCCGCGTTGTCGTGTTCGCCATGGGCGGGACTATCGCCATGGTGCCGGCCGAATCCGGCGGGGTGAAGGTGGGACTGTCGGCCAAAGAGCTTGCCGCAGCGGTGCCGGGGCTGGCGGAGACGGGGATCGCCCTTGAGTTGGTGGATTTTCAGCGGGTACCGGGTGCATCTGTCTCGTTCGAAGACCTGCTCAACCTCTGCCGTGCCGCCACAGCAGCCGTAGCCCGGGGTGTCCACGGAATCGTTGTCACGCAAGGGACCGACACCATTGAGGAAACGTCGTACCTGCTTGACCTCTTCCACACCGCCGACGAACCGATCGTGGTCACCGGCGCGATGCGCAATCCGTCGCTGGCGGGTGCGGACGGGCCGGCGAACCTGCTGGCGGCGCTGCAGACCGCGGCGGATCCGGGTGCGGCGGGGCAGGGTGCGCTTGTCGTCTTCAACGATGAGATTCATGCTGCCCGCCGCGTACGCAAGACGCATTCGTCGAACGTGGGGACCTTCCAGTCACCGAACGGTGGCCCGCTCGGGTATGTCGTGGAGGGCGTGCCGCGCTGGCACAATCGTCTCGCCGCGGGCCGCCTGCACATCCCGCTGCCTCCCGGGTCGAGTCTGCCAAGCGTCGGGGTCGTCCCCGTCGGGCTCGGTGACCGGGGCGAGCTGCTCGACGGTATCGAGTCCAAGGTGGACGCTCTTGTGATCGCCGCCATGGGTGTGGGTCACGTACCGGAGTGGATGGTCAGCACGCTGGAGAATCTGGCCAAAGCGATGCCGGTGGTGCTGGCCTCTCGCACGGCCGCGGGCCCGGTGCTGCGCAAGACCTATGGGTTCATCGGTTCGGAGCAGGATCTGATCTCGCGTCGCATGATGCCGGCCGGTTTCCTCGACCCGTTCAAGGCTCGCCTGCTTCTGGCCGCGGCGCTGGCGGCCGGGGCGGACAGGGGGCAGATCGCGCGGGCGGTCGCCGTCGCGGGTGGGTACGCGGGGACAGGCGACTGGCCGTGGCCGATTAGGTAGCGACTTTAAGTATTTCTACCGAAGAGGATGAAGCGGCCGACCGTTAATGTCGGTGGGGCCTGCTAGCGTCCTGACCCGTGATGCGACCTTTGCTTGCCGCTCTCGTGATGGTGCTGAGTCTGGCCGTGGCGCCCGCGAGCCCAGCGGCGGCGGCGGTTCCGGGCGCCACACCCGTCCTCGGCGAGCATTTCAACGACACCCCCACGGGTTCGGTCCCCGCCGGCTGGGGTGTGGACACCTCGGGCGGCAGCGTGGGGGTGCAGGCCGTCCCCGACGCGGTCGACCGCAGCCTCGCGATCACCAAGACCTCGACCACCGGCAGCGCGCTTGCCGAGCGCAGGTTTGACCCGCCCCTGACCGGGACCGTCCACATCGAGGCGCGCGTGCGAGTGAGCCAGACCACGGGCTGGTCCAATGTGCTCTACGTCGCCGGCTCATCCGGCCTTCCCGCCGCCAGCATCGCGATCCGCTCCGGCCAGTTCGCCGACGCGGGCACGGGCCAGAACCTGCTGCCAGCCACCGCCGACCGGTGGTACGTGGTGCGGGCGGTCCTCCGCCCAACCACTGCCCGCTTCGACATCTTCATCGACGGCCGCCGGGTTCTGGCGGGCGCGCCGTTCCGCTCGACCGCCGCCGACATCGGCCGGGTGACGTTCGGCATCGGGCCGGGCCAGACGGGCATCCTGCGCGTTGACAGCGTGACCGCCCGCAGTGAACCGCCCCCAACCGTCGCCTACCAGGTTCTTGACCTGTTCGATGAGGCTGCCACCGGCGCCGCCCCGCCCGGTTACGAGCTGACCACGACCGGCGGTTCGGCCCTCGTGAGCCCCATCCCGAGCGCCGCCGATCGCAGCCTGCGCCTGGTCAAGACGACACCGGCCGGTGAGGCCAAGGCCATACGCCCGTTCCCGGCCCAGACCACCGGCACGCTGATGGTGCAGGCGACCGTGCGCACCGACGAGACGACCGGGGTCAAGATGGCGCTCTACGCGCAGAGCGCGACCGGGCGCAACGTCGCTTCGATCCAGTTCTCCAACAGGGTGCTGCAACTGGTCACCGGCTCGACCGTCCACATCCTCGAGGGTGCCGTCCGCCCGTCCGAGTGGTACACGATCCGCCTCGTCCTTGACATCCCGGCCCGGGCGGTCACCGTTTTCGTTGACGGCAAACGCTTCCCGGCCATCACGCCCACCGCCGCCCCGACCCATTGGACGTTCCGCGACCCGCTCGCCACCGACGTGGGGCGGGTCGTCTTCGGCGTCGGCGACGGGCAGGTCGGCACGGTCCACACCGACAAAGTCATGGTGTATGCCGAACCCGGCTCAGGCCCGCCGCCCGGAACCGTCAAGAACGTAAGGGATTTCGGGGCGCGCGGGGACGGCGTCACCGACGACACTTTGGCCATCCAGGCGGCGATTGATTCGGTACCCCCAAATGGCTCTGTCTTTTTAGGACAAGGCATCTTCGTCGCCGGCACCATCGAACTGAAGTCGGACATGACTTTGTACATCGATGACGATGCCATGCTGCTCGGCACCCACGACGACTCTCGCTACCCCGACCTGGGGCGCAAGCCCGACCGGCCACCCGCCGTCGGCGGGCTGATCGTGCGCGCTCTCATCTATTCTCACCGCGCCGATCGCGTCGTCATCACCGGCGGCGGGGTCATCAATGGCAACGGTGGCAAGCCTTCCTGGATCTGGAGCGACACCAACCAGCCGCATGAGAGCACCCGGCCGGCGGCCCTGTTCCTCACCTCCGGCAGCGATATCACTGTCCGCGGCGTGCACGTCAAGGATGCGGCGGTGTGGGCGGTGGTGCCGGCCGAGGTCGACGGGCTGACCATCGCCGATGTCGACATCGACAGCCGCTACGTCGGGCATCGCGACGGCATCGACGTCGTCGACAGCCACGACGTGCTCATCGAGCGGGTCAATGTGAACACCGACGACGACGCGATCTGCTTCAAGAGTCATACCACGACGCTTGCTGAAGGCTCGCCGAGCCGGGGCGTCGACGGCGCTTTGGTGCGGCTATCCACCGTGGGCGGCTCCGTTCGCGCGAATGGCGTAAAGTTCGGCACCGCCAGCGCGGGTGCGTTCCGAAATGTTGTCGTCGAGGATGTGCTTGTCAAGCGCACCAACAACTCCGGCCTCGTCGTCACCAACGTCGGCGGCGCGATCGTTCACAACCTCACGTTCCGCCGGATCACCATCGACCAGGCCAAGCGTGCGCTTTTCGTCCTGCTTGGACGATCCATCTGGACCGACAGTTCCGGAATGCCGCACAGCGTGGAACCCAAGTGGGTCGCCGGCCTGCGCTTCGAGGACGTTACCGCCACCCGCCTGGCCGAGGCGTTGCCCAGCAACCATCTTGGCAACGGTTCGGCGATGTCGGGCAGCTTTGAATCCGCGACCGGAGTCACCTATCGGCTTTACGACATTCTGCTCAGCAATGTGCGCCTCAGCCTCGCCAAGGGCGGCAACGCCACACCCACGGAGCCGATCGAGTACACCGGCAATTACCCCGAGTCAACATACTGGACGACACTTGGAGTGTATGGATTCTTCTTCCGCCACATCACCGGCCTTACGGTCGTCAATTCGCAGGCCACAGTGCCCGACCCGAATGGCCGCGTCGAAACCATGCTGCGCGACGTACTGGAAAAGCATTAAAGCCCGAGCCCGGCATCGGCCGATAGCGGTCGGCGGCCACCCCTTGGGCGACGAAGTCGCGCCGTACGACTGGCGCGGTGACGACGACGAATGCCCACGATAAGGACACCGCACGGGGACACTACGCGGTACGGGGACACGACGCGGTACGGGGAGACGCGCGGCACGGGGACACGAAGGCAGGCACGGGGACACGAAGGCAGGCACGGGGCGAACGAGGAGGGGTCCCCCGATGCCGGTCCGCTTGATTTCCGCGGATGCCGTGACCCTCGCCCAGCTCGGACTCCGCACGGCCGTCGCCGCATGCGACGACATTGTCCTTGCGGCGCAGGCGGTCCGAGCCGGCGAGGTGCCGCCGCTGACCGTCCAGCACCGGCCCGACGTCGTCGTCATCGATGTCGCCCTGCCCGGCGACGGGGACCGGTCAGCCGAGACCGGCTACGAGCTCGCCCACGCCCTGCGCACCGCCCACCCCCAACTCGGGCTGCTGCTGACCGGCCCGGACAACCACGACCTCGTCCTGCAAAGCCTGGCCGCCGGCCTGTCCGGCTACCTGTCCCGCACCGCCCCGGTCGAAGTACTGATCTCCGCGATCCGCCACGCCGCCGTCGCCCCGGCCTCGTTCACCTCGCCGGACCTGGCGAGTGCGCTGATCCGGCGGCGCCACCAGCATGTGCTGAGCCCGCGCGAGCGGGAAGTGCTGCGCTACCTGCACCTGGGCGAGAGCCTGATCGCGATCGCCCGCGAGCTGCGCGTCACCGAGTCGACGGTGCGGACGTACGTCGCCCGGATATACAGCAAGCTCGATGTGCATTCGCGAGCCGAGGCGATCCGCACCCACCCCGGCCTGATGCGGTAGGTACGCTCTGTCGTTCAAGGACGACATCGCGGCGGTGCTTTCGTCTGAGGGAGGCGGCGAGTACAGGACGGGCGGTTCGCCGAGACGAAGGATGCGCTTGACGGCGGGTTCCTGATCGACGTGCTTGATCTGGCCGCGGCCATCGGCTGGGCCGAGAACAGCCAGCGCAACATCACGACGGCTTCGGGATCCTTCGCGGCTACCGCGAGACGCTGGTGCGTGACAATTATCCGGTATATGCCAAGTACAACAAGGACCTGACCGCGGCGCGGAAGCGCTAGAACTCAACCCGCCCGTCAGCGACCGGGACCTCAACCGGCGCATGGCCGAATACATCCTTGAAACCGACCGCATCTCGGCCAAGCTCCTCCAGGCATTCGAGGCCCGCGACAACGCCGCCGCCCACCGCGCCGCCGACGAACTCGAAGCCCACAACAAAGCCAACAAGCGACTCGCCAAAGACCTTGCTCAGTACGAGAAAGACGCCGAGCGGCGCGAGACGATGGCCTCGGCGAGCGACAGCGAAGCCAAGCCCGCCAAGCGAGCCACCCGCACCCGGAAGACTCCGAAATAGACACCTGGCATTGTGCAAGATCGCACGCTGGCTCAAAACGTCTATACAGGATTAAAGCCCGGCTACGCCGGGCACGCGCACGCGCTAAAGCCGTTCCGGCCCGCGCGCACGCCCACGCAACAAAGGCATCCGAGCCCAGGTGACGCAGCTGTGACGTGACCCAGCAGGACCCGTACTCACCAGGTCGTAACGATCCCTTCACCCGATCAGGCTGCGCTGAGGCTTCCGGGGATCGACGCCACGCGCTACGCGACGTGCCATAGGACAACCCTGCCGACCCTCATGATCAGACAGTCTATATCCATCCATTCGCATACGTACTCGCGCATGACAGCAACCCTGACAGCAACCGGGACGCCCAGCCACGACCCTCAGCGCACAGCGGAGTGGTGTCAATGCGGACGGTAGTGGACGCCAATGGGAATACCGCCTCGTCATTGTGCGCTAAGACTATGCCTTTAGCACGGACACAATCGCTGCAATTACAACCAGCTCAACTGGTCCCCTCAAGTGAAAGTAGACCAGATCCGGCATACCGTCGAATACCTTTATCGTCCGCCTTGGAATATCGGGCCACTCATCAGATTGTCCGGACAGGCGACTCACGACGACCTCGTCGACAAAACTTGCCTCAAGGTTGTCCAGATTGCTAAAGGCGGCATACCAAATCCGCTCGAAGGAAAACGCTACTTCGCCATGCTCGGCTACCTGGCTAAGCGAAATGTCAACCAGGCTTCGGCTGCCAGTCGAAGCGCTCGTAACGCGATCCAGGAAGCTTCCGGTGCACTTCGCGGCAATAGACGCCGCAGCGTCGCAGGCCATTGCAAAGCTGTCACTCAGGGGCATAGCGTTTCTCCTGTGGTGTGCAGACTCGTCGGAGTTCCGTCTGGGTTCCAGCGCTGCGGGTAGTTCTTTGCATTGGGTCCGGCATCGACAGTGCTAGTACGCACGATTCGGCCATTTCCAAGCTCAATCGAGACCTTACTCCCGTCGCCATGCTGGTAAGTCGCCCACGCTCCGCTATTCGAAATCGACTTCAATTCGAACCCGTGTTTCCCGAGAAGATTGTCAGCTTCTGTTTGAGTTAGCCCTTGCATACTCGGAATACGAGCGACAGCTGGCAAATCGTCGCCACCAGCATTATGCACCAAGATCGGCGTGCTACCGGCCAGGACATAGTAGGTATGGATGTCATCGACCGTGAGATCGCGCATCTGCCGAAGGCCGGTCCAGATCCGGACGGAGATTACTTGCTGGGTCTCCTTTCCTTTATCGTCGCGCAGGCGAGTGCCTGGAGTGAGATCGGCGGCCTCAGTCCAATGATCGTCTGTGGTGTTCCAGAAGGGGTGGTGCCAGGTCGTTTCCAAGCTGGTCGTTAGGCCGGTCTCCTCGTCGAGGATATTGACCTCAGCAAGATCCCAGTCGTCGTTGACATGGAGCTGCGTGACTTCCTTGGCGGTGGTATGTCCAGTTTGTGGATCGGTGGCCAGAACCCTGTCACCGACCTTGATATTCTTGATCTTCTTCGTAGTGCCATCGGCCAGAAGCACTGGCGTATCCGGGTCGAAGCTGTGGCACGACATGCGGTTGGCTCGGTACCGGCCCAGGGCCAGGGGGGTAAGGATTGAGAGAGTGTTGGCCAGGCTCTCTCCAGACTTTTGCCACCATGTGTCGGGCTCTAGTTCGTCGATGAGCTGGAGGTAAAGGAAGTGAACATCATTGGCCCAGGGGATGTTGCACTGGCCAGTGTTTCCACATGCCAAATGCATTAGGTAAAGGTGGCCGAGCAGGCTGTCTTCATGTTTCCAGGTGGCCTTTAGACGGTCGTACTCTGCTATCAGCGCATGGTGATTGTAAATATCGGATCCACCCATGCCGTAACCGCAAATGTGATCGTCGAAGCAGATCTTGCCGCGATCCTCACCCTTGGTTGTAATGGTCACCTTGGTGAACCCGGGGTAGCGCTTGGTTTCCGTTTTTGTCCCTGGCGGTGGCGGCGGCGGTGGCGGTGGCACAGAAGCATGTGACACCGTGTTGTCGCCGCCATCGTATGGCCGTGCAAGTCCGCTGGGGTCTGACCAAGTCGTTGGATTGTTACCGGCGTAAACGTAGGCGTTCCATTGTTGTGGGTCGGCGAGAATCATGATGGGGTCGACGGAGATGAAGCGGCCCAGGGTCGGGTCGTACTCGCGGGCAGAAAGGTGCACTAAACCGCTGTCGTCTTTGGTGCCGCCGACGTAGCCCTTGGTGCCGACCCAGCCAGCGGGTGTGGTGGTGCGGTCTTCGCCGTAGGGCATGGACCGCCGCCGGTTGGTGGTGAGAGTGACCGAGTCGATCTGGACCAGGCTGGTGTTTTGGTGGTTGGTGCAGGTCCATTTGACACCGGCGGCGTCACGGACGGCCGTCCCGCCGTAGTAACGCTTACCAAGGGCAGCACCGCCCGCCGATGGGAGTTCGAGTTCGGTGCCGTCTGGCAGGTAGAGAGTGGTTGTCGTTGGGGTGCGGGTGATGAGCCTGCGGCCGTCGGCGTCGTAGAGGTAACTGTGGGTGCCGACGGGTTCGGTGACGGCGGCCAGGTGGCCTTCTTTGTCCCAGGACAGGGTTTGCGCCACACCGGTGGTGGTGACGGCCGAGGTTGTGTTGCCTGCTAAGTCGTAGCCGAAGGTGCGGGTGGGGGTATCGGCCTTGGGGCCAGCAGCAGTAACGGTCTTGACCTGGTGGGGTTTGACACCCGCGGCGCTGCCGACCGTGTAGGTCCAGGTGGTGTCGCCGGCACCGGGGTCTTTGTCGGTCTGGGTGAGGCGGTTGCCGATCGCATCGAATGTCCATTGCCGCCAGTAGGGGTCGGCGCCGGTTCGTTGCGGGGTGAGGCAGCCGTTGCCGGGGCTGGGTTGGCTCCAGGCTTCGGTCAGGCGGCGCAGGTGGTCGTAGCGGAAGCACTCGGTTTGGTCGGCGATGCCGTCGGTCTTGCCGGCAACTAAGGTGATATTGCCCGCGGGGTCGTAGTCGTAGTCGGTGGTGAACTTGCGGGTGAGCGTGCCCGGCGTGGTTTCGACCTCGACGTGGGTGGCTGACAGTCGGCGGGTGTGCATCTGGTATTCGTTGATCTGCCTGACCCACTTGCCGGCGTTGCCGAGCATGGTCGCGGAGACGAGTCCGTCGAAGGTGTAGTCGGTGTTGAAGATGTAGGTTTGCGATCCGCCGCCGGCCCAGGTGCCGGACAGGGTTTGGGAGAACCCGTTGTTGTCGTAAGTGGTGGCCAGGGTTTCGGCAGGCAACCCACCGACGCCGGGCAGTGTGGTGGTGGCGGGGGCGCCGTTGGGTTTGTAGGTGTGGTCCCAGGCGTAGGTGGCGGCCAGGGCGCCGTTGACGGCCGGGTTGGGGATCTCCACCTCGGTGTGCAGCGGACGGTAGCCGTCGTCGAGGTCGGTGACGCGGGTCTTGTAAGCATCCGAACCGACGTAGCGGATGGATTCGAACAGCTGGCCTTTATCCACGGTGTCGTAGACCCATTCGGCAAGCACAGTGCCGGTCGGGGTGCTGTCGCGTTGTTTGGTTTTGCGGCCCAGGGTGTCGTAGTCCACGTGCAGCGTTTGGCCACGGGCGTCGGTGGTGGACAGCACCTGCCCGGCGTCGTCGTAGGTGGACGTGGAGGTGCCGGCGTCGGGGTCGATGGTTTTGGTCTTGCGGCCACGTAGGTCGTATTCGTAGGTCCACTGGTTGTTGGCCGGGTCCTTGACGCCGGTCAGCCGGTCGAGGCGGTCGTGGGTGTAGCTGGTGGCGGTGAACGCGCCGGTGAACGGGCTGCCGGAGTACTGGCGTTTCTCGACCGTGCGGCCGCGGGCGTCGACCAGATCCTGGGTAAGGGTGCCACCGGCGGGTGGGATCACGCCGGTGCGGTCACCTTCGTAGCGGGTTTCGGTCTGCCATTGCAGCGTGTTGTTGGCGAACAGCTGGTCGAACCGGATCCGGGCAAGGTTGTCGTAGACGTGACGGGTCTGCGACCCGAGATCTGCGTCGGCAAACGACACCAGCGTCGAGGTCGGGCCGGAGTCGGTGTTGTAGAACGCAGCCTTCTTGGCTTCAAGACCACGCCCGTCGTACTGCACATCGGTGATGGCGCGTTTGCCGTCCTCGGTGACGGTCTGGGTTTGGCGGGGCCGCATCCTGGCGTCGAAGATCTGGAAGGAGCTGATCTGGTTACCGTTGGGGCCTAGGGTTTGGGCGTGTACCCAGCTGCGGTTGGCCAGGGTGTAGGTGTACTGCTGATCCGGGGTCTGCGAGGTGGCCCGGTTGTTGCGCCACACCTTGGTCAGCCTGCCCAGCGCATCATACTGCCCGGCGGTGACTTTGCCGTTGACGTCGGTGACTGTCTTGACGTTGCCGTGGCCCGGGTCGAGTGTCGTGGTGACGGTCCAGCCGGCACCCATCGGTCCGGTCACCGCGACCGAGGTGACCGGCGCCCCAGATGCTGGCGTGTAGGCGCTGGTGGTCTGCCGGTCCAGCGCGTCAAAGGCGGCGGTGATACGGCCGTTGGTGTCATACGAGGCACGAGAGGCCTGTTTCCAGGTCTCGGCCCCGCCGGAGATCGACGCCAGTACCTCGGTCTTGGTGAGCAGCCCTTGGCTGGGGGCGGTGTCGGTGGTGTTGCCGTCGTACAGGTAGTGCTCCGAGGACAGCACGTTGGCATCGCCGGCCTGGCACGAGGTCGTTGTCACCTGCCGACGCGGGTCGATCAGATGCAGGCCAGGATTGCGGTTGTAGTGGATGTCGGTGCAGGTGTCATCGCTGGAGATGGCCATATCGCCCAGGTTGTCCGACTCGGTCGGCAGCCCGTAGGAGTCGTAGCCGGTTTGGGTTTCGGTCCAGCGCCAGCCGCCCGTGGCGTGGATGAAGGTGCGGGTTTTGGTGTTGGTTTCCCGGACCATGTACGACTTGAGGTCCTGACCGCCGACGACGGGTTTGGGGCGCAGGCCCGTCTGGGTGACCTGATAGTTATGGATCGTGGACCCAAGGACCGTGGACGGGCCGTCGGTCACGAATTCTTCTCGGGTACGGCCTGCCAGCGCCGTCGCGTCGACGATCTGATGCGCCCACCGTTGGGGCAGGCCGCCGTTGCAGTCCCAGATGAACAGTTGCCGGCTGGCGTAGGGTTCGGCGCCGGCATCCAGACAGCGGCCCGAGTTCGGGTTACGCAGTGTCCCATCAGCTTGCGGGACCCAGATCTGCGCCGCACTGTCGTTGCAGGTGAACAACTGGACCTGGCTGCCGTTGACGGTGGCGCTGTTGAGCACGTCCAAACACTTGCCCGAGTTCGGGTTGCGCAGGCTGGACCCGGTCGGCGAGTAGGTCCACTGCTGCGCCGAACCAGGGTGACACATCCAGTCCTGAATCCTGCTGCCGTTGGCGGTACCGGCATCGGCCACATCGATACACCGGGCCGCCTGCGGGTTGACCAGCGACCCATCCGCACGTGCGCGCCACACCTGGTTTGCCTGAAGGTTGCAGTCCCACAGCTTTACCGCGGCACCGTCAGCGGTGGTGCTGGCGTTGAGGATGTCCAGGCATCGACCCGACCCTGGGTTGTACAGGCTGCCACTGGCCAGGAAAATCCACCTCTGGTTCCACGCTCCGGTGCAGTCCCACAACTGCACGCCGGTGCCGTTGCCCGAGCCCAACCCGACCAGATCCAGACACCGCCCGGAATCGGGGTTCTTCAGGCTGTGCAGAAATGGGGAGCTGCCACCCATGTCGTAGCGCCACTGCTGGTTCTTCTCGCCCGTACATGAGTACAACTGGATCGGGGTCCCGTTGGCGGTTCCGAAGCCCGCCGCGTCCAAACACTTGCCGCCGACCCCGCCGATGCCACCGGTCTGGCCCGGGATGCCGATCGGGGTGGTCAGGTTCGCCCGGCGGGCCTCCCACGACATGCTGTCGTTGATCGGATCGGCCAGGCTGTCGCCGTCCAGCCCGCGGTGCAAAACGCTCTTGGACACCGTCTGCGGCCCACCGGCCGGCCCGTGCGTCGTGGTCACATCGCTGTATCCCCGCCACAGCGGCCACGACCGAAAGTCCAGCACCACCGTCTCGTTGAAGTCATGCGCCCACAACGACGGATCCGTACTCGACTCGACCCCATAGGTGTAGGTCCACACCTCATCCGGTGACCGGCCCGGGCCCGAGTCGTTCTCCTTCTCCCGGACCTCGGTGACCACATACTTGTTGAACCAGTCCCACCCAGCAGGCGCACCCTCCGGCTGGTGACGCACCGGGAAACACCGCGACGGGTTGAACCCCGGCGCGGCCTTGGCCACACCGTTGATGCACTCGATGCCCGAATAGGTGATCAAAGTCTTGTTGCCCACCCCGTTGTCGATCCAGTCGATCCGCTGGTGGGTGTACGGTTTAGTGCCGCTCAACGGACCCCAGTCCACCCGGTTGAACATCGGTGTGGGGTGGAAGGTGATCGGCGGCTCCGCCTGGCTGGCCAACCCATCCTCAGCAAACCCGGTATGGGTCAAGGTGTCCAGCCACAGGTTCGGTGTGGTGTCGTCCTTCCCGTCCTTGGGATGCTGGTCCGTAGTCGACGGGTAGGTGTGGGTCAAATCCCACTGGTCCACCCTGCGATAGCCGGTACCCGCCGCGTTACGGATCTGGGTGTACACACTGGCCAGCCGGAACGGCGAAAAGAACGTCGGGCTGGTCACATTCGGGCACGAACCCAACTCGCAATGCAGATCCCACGGCGTATCCAGATAGTCCCCGGGTTTCACACACCCGCCGACGCACCGGTTCGCCTTGGCGAACCACACCTGCATCGGCGCCGCCGAGGCCGACTCGGCACCAGCCCGGGTGCCGTAATCGATGTGATCCAACGTGGCCGACACGTCATAGGCCGCCACCCCGTTGTTGTTGTTACGGCCATAATTCCCAGCGAACTCGGTATAGAAGTACGTCATCGAGTTGCCCCGCGTGTCCGTCACCCAGTCCAGGTTCCACCGGTAACCCTGCTGACACCACGCATCGGCATAGTTGGCGTTATGGCACGGCTCGCCCGCATCGTCGGCGTACACAGGCACCGTCTGCACCGAGTTCGTCACCCCGGCGGCGTCGCCCGGGCGGCGATGCCGCCCGAACCAATACTGCGTTCCATCCAATGTGGTCACACGCCAGTACTCGCCATCGTTGTCCCCATTGCCCAACGACACATCCGAGAGCAGCTCGACCCGCAACCCGTTGTCGTCATCGGTGTGCCACACCCCGTCGCTGTGACGGATCAGCTTGTACGAACGACCCCCAAACACCAACGTCGCATTGTGCGGGGAGAACCAGCACAGATCACCCGTGGCCGGACCCGGTGGGGCCGGCGGCACGTAATCCTGCGGACACGGCCGATACGACCGCTCCACATAACCGGCCTGCAGATCCCAACCCTCACCCACCCACGACGCCTGCCCATTGGAGGCCAACGTCTGCGCATCCACTGAACCACTGTCATATGACAACTTCAGATCCGGCGCCGGCCCACCCAACGACACCGGAACCGTCAACGGATACGACCAGCTGAACGAACCACCCTGCCCACCAGCCGCCCATGAATACGCCGGCGACAACGACGTCTGCTTGAACGAGTTCCCATCCGAGACCGGCCCCGAGGTCACCGCCAGCACCGTCGCCCCCGCCCCACCACCGGGCAGCCGCACCTGAGCCGACACCTCATGCGGCACATTCAACGAACCCAACAACGTCTGGGACTGACACCGCGGCACCTGCGGCGTCGCCAGAGCACACGCCGGCAACCCCACCAACTGCAACCGGTCACCGAAATCCGCCCCGAACATCGCCGCGAACTGCCCATAGCTCACACTCACCCGCACCGACCGCGCCGCCGCAGCACCGTCCACACGCGACAACGACAACACCACACCACGCAACCCCGCCGCCTCGGCGACCTTGGCCTGCGCCGTCGACACCCGCACCGACGACAATCCGCCCACCGCTCCACCACGCAGCCTCGCCGACGACAACACATCCTCGTCAACTTCGGCCACATTGGACACAGCCACCGGCAGACCACCCACACTGGCCGGCACACCCGTCGCCGCCACCTCCACCGTGACCGCATCAGGCAACACGACCCGACCCGACCCGGTCACCACCGGATAGTCGCGCACCGGCCGAGCCGCCGCCCCACCCCCGGCCGGCGTGACCGGCACCGACCTATCCGACGGCCCGGCCGGGTCCGCCGCCGCCACCCCCACCGGCGGCAAGCCAAGCGTCAGACCGGCAATCAGCGAGACAGCCAAAACACAGGCAACGAAACCAGACCGACGCACGGTGCCCTCCCCGTTGTAGAAGCCAGAGCCAGCGAAACGTCTAACTGTCCAAACTTGACATTCGCTTGACACGGCAGAGGCTAACGGCGAGATGGGCGCTGTCAAGGCTACGGAGAGTCGCCTAATCGATCAATCAAAAAGGACACTCGAGGACAGACCGGGCGAGGCCAACCCCGCGTACGCGACAACGCCTACTCGCTAGCGCGATCACACTCAGTAGTAAGGTCTCCATCAAGAAACCTGGAGACCGTTACCAATCTGTGACCCTATGGTGTGAAGGCGTGCAGGATGTTGATGACTCCGGGGCCGATGACGATCACGAACAACGCCGGAAAAAGGCAGAGTACCAAGGGAAAGATGACTTTCACCGGCAGTTTGCGCGCCGCCTCCTCGGCGTCCTGGCGCCGCCGCTGGCGCATTTCGCGCGACTGTTCCCGCAGCACGTTGGCGATCGGGATGCCGAGTTCGCCCGCCTGCACGAGCGAGGTCATGATGGTCCGAAGTTCGTTGACGTTGGTGCGCCTGGCAAGTGCCCGCATGGAGTCGGCGCGGCGCTGGCCCATCTGCATCTCGTGCAGCATCCGGGCGAACTCGCGCGCCAGCGCGCCCGGCATGGCGGAGGCGACCTGGGAGACTGCGGCGTCGAAGCCCAAGCCTGCCTCGACGGACAGGGTCAGCAGGTCCAAAGCGTCGGGCAGTTGCCGGCGGATCTGCTGCTGACGCCGTACCCCCAAATCGTAAATAATGATAAACGGCCCTAGGAATCCGAAGGCCGCACCCAGGCCGACACAGGTAAGGTAACCGGCCGGTCCCATGCTGAAGGCGAAGGCGAATGCCCCGCCGAGGAACGAGAATACAAGCAGCCCCAAGCCTTGCATCTCCATGATGCGCTCGGGTGGCCATGCCGCCGGGTTGCCCGCGTAGTCGAGCCAGCGTTGCAGCCAGGCAGTAACACCGCGCGGTGTGATGGAGGAGATGACCGGGGCGAGGCGCTGGCGCAGGTTCTCCTCGGCCGGTGCGGCCCGGCCGCTCGAGTATACGGTGTCGATGGCTTCCAAGGCTTTCGCCGTGCCGGCGCGGCCGACGCTGGCCGACACGAGGGTGACGACGGCGAGGACGATCGCCACGAAGATGGCGCCCACGCCGCCCAACAGGATTACCACGACTCCTACACCTCCACTTTGGACAGGCGCGTGAGCCACAGACCGCCCAGGGCAAAGAGAATCACGGCGCCGACGCTCATCACGATGCCCAGCGGCTCGGTGTAGAGCGGCTTGAGGTAGTCACCGCGGAATATGGCCATGAAAGCCCCGAGCGCCAACGGAAGCAGCACCAACACCCACGCGCTCAGCCGCCCCTCGGCCGACAGGGCGCGCACGTGCCGCCGCAACGACTCGCGCTCGCGGATCGTGGCGATCGTATTGTCGAGCACCTCGGCCAGGTTGCCGCCGACCTCCCGCTGGACCCGGATGGCAACGACCGCCCACGCCAGGTCCTGGTTGCGCATGCGCTTGGCGAGCCGGTCGAGCGCGTCCTCGATCTCGACGCCGAGCCTGGTCTCGCCCAGCGCCCTGCCGAACTCGCCGGCGATCGGGTCGGGCAGTTCGCGGACCATCGCGTCCATCGCCTGGCTCAGCGAGAATCCGGCGCGCAGGGAGCCGGTGACCAACTGTAGCGAGTCGGGCAGCAGGTCGGCGAAGGCTTTGCCCCGCTTGCTCGCCTTGCGCCGATGGTAGATCGACGTGAGCACCACCCCGAGCACCAGACCGATGAGGAAACCCGGGATCGGCTTGATTATGAGACCCAGCAGCAGGCCCAGCACGATGGCGGAGATGGCGCGCAGCAGCAGCCACTCGTGCGGGCGCAGCCGCATGCCCGCCCGGTCGAGCTGCTGGGCGATCCTGCCCTCGGCGTTGGCCGATCTGAGCACATGCGCCGAAAGGGCAAGCGCCGCTTGGGCAACCTGCCCCTCGGACTTCTGGGCGAGCGGCGGCGCGGTGGTGAACTGGTCGAGCTGGGCGAGCCGCCGGCGCCGCTGCGCCGAGCTGAACATGGGCGAGGCGAGGAGCAGCCCGGCCACGAGCAGTCCCAGGAAAACCACCCCGGCGACGATGAGCAGCATCAGCGGGCCGGGCGGCGGCGCCTTGACACCGTCGAGCGGACCGGCGACCCGCGTATCCAGCGCCAGCTGCACCGCGATCGTCGTCGTGGCGCCTCCCGCGCCGATGGTCAGCTCGGCATTCTGGCCATTCATTTCCGGGGGTACCGTCGCGCGCACCAAAAACTGGGCGGTGAAAGAGCCCGCCGCCTGGGTGAAAGCGTTGGACAGCGCGCCCGGGTCGGCCGCTGTGAAGAACCGCCCGCCCGTCGCCCCGGCTATTCCGGATAGGACACTCGAGTCTGGTACCCGGAAAGCAATTGAATCAATGGGAATCTGTGTCCCGCTCACGGTGGCGAGGTTGGTCGACGACACGGTGTCGGCGCCGTCCGAGAGCAGGACGATCCGGCGCTGCCCCCATTCTCCCTGGTTCATCATGCCCGACGCGATGCGCACGCCGTCGTAGAGCGCGGTTTCGCCAGCCGCCGCGAGGCCCGCGATTGCCTGCCGGGCGGCGGCCCGGTCGGTCGTGGGTTCGAGCGTCGCCCGCGCGGGTGCACCCGCCGCGACGAGTCCTAACTGGACGTCCGGTGGCAGGTTGTCGGCGTAGGCCTGCGCTGCCGCGCGGGCACTCGTAACCGGTACCCCCGCCATGGAGCCTGAAGTGTCGATGACCAGCACCACCGCACGCCGGGGCGCCTCCTGCTTGTCGGCGGAGATGCGCTCGACCGTGGTCTGCAGCTGCTGCTGTCCAATCGCGACGGTGACGGTGTCGATGCTCGGCAGGTCCCGCCCGGACAGGTAGAACTCGATCATGCCGGGCTCCTGCCGCACGCCCGTGACGTCAAGCGACGGCGATGGAGCAAGGGTGACACTGAGCGCGAGCAGAAACGAAAGCATCAGACGGTCCTCGCGAAGATCTCGGGTGGCACGGTGATGCCGTGGTCGGCGAGCGTGTCGACGAACCTCGGCCGCAGGCCGGTGCTGCGCAGCCCGCCCTGATGCCGGCCGTACTGGTCCTGCCCGGCGCGGAAGTCGAAGGCGAACAGGTCCTGCATCGTGACGACCTCGCCCTCCATCCCGGTCACCTCGGTGATCTGGGTAATGCGCCGGGTGCCGTCGCGCAGCCGGGTCAGCTGGATGACGACGTCCACGGCGCTGGCGATCTGCTCCCTGATCGCCCGCACCGGCAGGTCCATCCCGGCCATCAGCACCATGGTTTCGATGCGGGACAACGAGTCTCGCGGCGAGTTGGCGTGCACCGTGGTCAGCGAGCCGTCGTGGCCGGTGTTCATCGCCTGCAACATGTCCAGTGCGGCGCCGTCTCGGACCTCACCGACGACGATGCGGTCGGGGCGCATGCGCAGCGCGTTGCGGACCAGGTCGCGGATGGTGATCTCGCCGCGCCCCTCGATGTTCGGCGGCCTGTACTCCATGCGCAGCACGTGTTCCTGCGCGAGCCGCAGTTCGGCCGAGTCCTCGATGGTGACGATCCGCTCGTCCGGCGGCAGGAAGCCGGAGACCACATTGAGCAGCGTCGTTTTCCCGGTACCCGTCCCGCCCGAGACGATGATGTCCAGCCGCCCCTGCACGCAGGCGTGCAGCAGCGCCGCCACCTGCGGGGTCAGCGTACCGAAGCGGATCAGGTCGTCGGCGGTGAACGGGTTGGCGGCGAACTTGCGGATGGTCAGCGCGGCGCCGTCAAGCGCGATCGGCGGCACCACCGCGTTGACCCGGCTGCCGTCGGGCAGGCGGGCATCCACCATCGGCGATGCCTCGTCCACGTGCCGCCCCACCCGCGACACAATTTTGTCGATGACGCGGCGCAGGTGCGCCTCGTCCATGAACGCCGCGTCCATTGCGTGCAGGTGCCCGAAGCGCTCCACATAGATACGATCCCAGGCGTTCACCATGATCTCGGTGATCTCCGGGTCGCGCAGCAGCGGCTCGATCGGGCCGTGGCCAAGGATCTCGTCGAGGATCTGACGGTAGACGAGGGTCCGGTCGCCCGCGGTGAGCAGCTGCTCCTCCTGGCCGAGGATGGCGGGCAGGATCTCGCGCACCCGCCGTTCAAGCTCCGCGTCGTCGGAGACGGTCTCGTAAAGCTGCGGGCCGAGCTGGTCAAGCAGCGCCTGATGCGCCCGTTTGCGCACGGCCGCAAGGGGATCGTAGGCGCGGCGGGTGTTGCGCCGGCTCGTCCCCAGCGAGACGTTGAGCGGCAACGATGATACCGGAATCGTCGCCGCCGCCGTCACCGCCTGATCGATAGCACCATTGAGGCCCAAGCGTTCCTGGAGGCTGCTCATGTCTTACTCCACGAGAACAAGCCGCGCTTGGGGCGCGGCGCATCGGCGACCGCGAACTGTTTGGTGGCAAGCTCTCGCACCGCGACGCTCACCGGGTGATTGGGGTGCGAGACGGCAAGGGGCACACCCTTGTTGGCCGACAGCGGAACATCCCTGCTGCTTGGAATATAAGCATTTATGGGTACCCGCAAAGCCTTCTGGATGTCCGGAATGGACAAACCAACCTTGCTGTCGGCGCGGTTGAGCACCACCGTCCGGGCGTCGCGCCGGTAGTCAAGCAGGTCAAAGGTGTCCATCGTGACCCGCAGGTTCTTCAGCGACGGCAGTTCGGGCGTGGCGATCAGCACGTAGTGGTGGGTGGCGTCGAGCGCGGCGAGGATCTGCCCGGACAGCGCGCTTGCCGTGTCCACCACGATGTAGTCGAAGTCGTTGCGCGCCAAGTGAAGCAGTTCGGTGATGAGGTCCGGCCCGATCTCCTCGGACGCGGCCGGCTTGATCGGGGCGAGCAGCACCTCAAGGCCGGGCCGGTACCGGGTGAGCAGGGTACGCAGCCCGGTCTCGTCGATCCGGTCGGCGAGCCCGATCGCGTCGGCGATTGTCCGTTCCGGGTTGAGCTGCAACAGGATCGCCACGTCACCGAAGGCGAGGTCCAGGTCGACCAGGCACACCCGCTTGTCGCCGGCTCCGGTCAGCGCGACCGCGAGGTTGGTGGCCAGGGTGCTCTTGCCGCAACCGCCTTTGGCCGAGAAGACCGTGATGACCTGGCCTTCGCGCCGGTTCTGGACCATCTCGGGGACCTTGGCGCGCCCGGTCGGGCGGCCCGCGCCCGGTACCATCTTGCGCGACAGGTCACGCGAGCGGGCGCACGCCGCGAGCACCCCGGCGTGGTCGGCGCTGGCGACGACCTCGCGTACCCCGGCGCGCAGCGCCTCGGCCGCCTCCTCGCCGAGGATCTCGTCGCGTACCAGGACGACGCCGAGGGACGGCCGGCGGGTCCGGCACTGCTCGGCGAAGCCCAGCGCGTCCGGCAGCGGCACGCTGGGTCCAAACAGGACAAGGATTTCGGTGGTGTCGGTGTTGACCCGCTCCACCAGTGCCTCCGGCGTGGTGGCGACGACGGCGTCACCCAGCAGCGCGGCCAGGTGTTCCGCGTCCCGGGTCTCATAGATGATCGTCATGGCGGTCGGCATTTCAACGCACAATTGCCAGGTCGTCGACACCGGGCCCCGGGCGAACGTCCGACGTGTCGGTCAGCAGCCCGAGATAGATCTTGCCCACGCGCACGGCGTGCACCAGTTTCTCGGCGTCGGCCTGGCTCACGGCGACCGTCACCAGCAGCGTGACCGTGCCCGCGACCTTGCCATCGTCGCTTTCCTGCTGGGAGGACGTCACCCCGTCCTGGCCGTACGCACCGACCGCGAGCGTCTCCACCCGGGGCAGCAACAGCTTGGTGATCGGCCCCTTGCCCTCGCCCGCCACGACGGTGACAAAGACCGCGACCTGCGATCCGGGCCGCACGAACCCGCCGACCTCCTCCTCGACCGCCGCCTTGATGCTCAGCGCGAGCAGCTTCTCGGGTACCGCGATCCCGCCGGAGAGCCGGGTCGCCGCACCGAACATGCCCTTGAGCATCAGCTGGCGCGGCTGCACGTCGTGGGTGAGCACGAGCTTGTCCAGCTCGGTGGCGATGGCGGTGAGGCTGTCGGCCGGCACCGTCGCCGACGGCATCACGATCTCCTCCACCATCTTCTTGCCCTTAATGGACTCGCCGGAGGTGCCGGCCGGGATCCGCTGCTTGGCGACGAGCACCTTCACCGCGGTCTGGCCCTTGGCCACCGAATTCTGGGCGGAGTAGACGTAGAGCAGCACAGCGCCCGTGCCGAGGACGGCCAGGATGATGGCTAGCAGAACGCCGAGTATGCGTCGCGTCATTGAAAGTCCTTATCCGATCGTCTTGACGGCCAGCAGGCCCAGGTCCCTGCCCGGGTCCGGCCCGACGTCGCCGGGCAGGAACTCGACATCCACGAAGTAGCCGTAGATGCACGTGTCGTTGCCGTGGCAGGGGTCGAACCAGGGGTACACGTTGGAGGCGGCGCGCAGGCCCGGCAGGTAGAAGCCGGTGACCACGAACGCACCGAGCTTGAACAGGTGGTATTCGGCGTTCGATCCGGTATTTCGCTGCCCGTCATAGATCGGCATGGCGACCGGCTGGTGGGTGTTGCGCAGCCGGGTGAGGGCGTCGCGGCAGTCCTGAGACGGGGAGGCGCCGGTGTCGCCGCCGTAGTCGAGGTCGGGGTCGAGCCGGAAGAGGCAGGGGCCACCGGACTCGTCGAGCCAGCCGAACCCGCCCGGCTGGTCCCAGCCCGAAGGCGGTGCTACCGAACAGGTCCGGGCCATGCCGCCGTGCACGCCGAGCGCGACCTGCTGCGAGGGGGGCGGGTTGGGCGGCCACGGCGGGGCGTCGACCTCACTGGCGCGGGTGCGTTCGTACTCGCATGCCGAGATGGTCAGGGCGAGACCGGATTTGGGCGGGCCATAGGCGACCCGGGCGCACGCGCCGACGGTCGTGCCGTTCGGCGTGCCGGTGAGGGTCTGCGCGAACGAGAACGGAAGGACGTAGTTGTCCTCGGCGACCTCGGTGCGGGTACGGACCTGGACGTAGTTGACGCCGTTGGGGATGGGGCCGATACAGTCGGTGAGGTTGCCGCGGTCCCCGCCGGCGCAGCCGCTCAGGCGGTGGCGGGCGTCCACGCCGCACAGCTGCTCCACATTGGAGCGTGAGTCGGCGGCGTTGCGGTCGGCGGCGCGCTCGGCGAGGTCCAGAGTGCCTGTGACGCAACCGCTGCGGCCCTTCGCGCACTCGATGGCGATGCGGCTGGCGGCGGCGTCGGCTCCGGACTGGAGCTGCTCGCGTTCGGCGTAGAGCTGGCCCACGTCGACGACGAGGGCGGTCATGCCCAGCAGCACACCGCCGGCCATCAGCACGGCGACGATGGTGGTCGCCCCGCCGCGATCGTCGAATCCTATGCGCGGCATGGCATAACCCCGGTCGCGGTGAGTGTGACGTCGCCGCCGAAGCCGGCGGGGCTGATGAACATCGCGGCGATCGCACCGACCGGCGTGACAAACTCGAACCGGGCCGACACCTTGACCGTGGCGTCCGCGCCGGGAGCCGTTGTGTCGCAAGGCGTATCGTCCGGTAGCACGTCGACCGTGGCGCCGTTCATCACCCGGTCCACCCGGCTCTGCGCCGCGGCCCGGCTGTTGAGGATCACGGCGGCCCGAGCGCCCTCCCGAGCCGCCTCCGTGACCGTGATCTGAGCGTGGAGCATGCGGCCGAAGTCGACGATCCCGAAGACAAGGAGCAGCAACAGCGGAAGCAGCAGAGCCATCTCCACCGCCGCTGCCCCACGATCACGTCGCGCGTCCATGGGCGTGGCTCAGGCAACTCGGCAGGTGCTACTGGTGATCTTGTTACAGACTTCCTGGAACTTGGTCTGGATCCCGCCGCCGAGCACGCCGACGACGATGACGATGACCGCGGCGATGAGGGCGACCATCAAGCCGTACTCGACGGCGGTCGCGCCCTTGTCCTTGCGCAATTTGTTCAGCATCGGCTGAGCTTCGCGGATACCGGGAGGGAACGTCACTAAGGCGTAATGGCACGCTCACCCTCCGAATAGAAACCGGGCCCGTCGCGAACGCAGACCCGCCGTCGCGGCCCCGCGACGCGGCCCGCGACGCCCGGTCACCTGATCGGCCTAGGCGATATCCGCACGCTACCGCGCAAACCGGGCGCATGGTCAATTGCCTTGGGGCACAGGCGAAATGGAGACGCCCGCCGGTAGTCAACAATCCGACTTGCACCTTTGGGTGCAGAGCTAGCCTTCAAGCGGTTGCGGTTCGGGCTGCGCGGGGCGCCCGGCCATCGCCCGCCTTGACCGCAGAAGCAGAAGCGCTACGAGCGCGCCCGCGAGCAGCCCCCAGCCGTGGCCGTCGCGGAAGATCGCGAGTACCACGGCCGCGGCGACGGGCACCGCCGAGACGACCATGAATGGCTTGCCGACCTGCACCCTGCGGCGCAGCACGTATGCGTGCATCGCCCCCATCGCCCCGAAGATGGCCGACGACGACCCGGCGCCGTGGTCAGGGAACAACGTGAAGTTGACGATCTGGTACACCACACCCGGCCCGAAGTAGACCAGCCACAGCCCATTGCCGTAGAGCCGCTCGACCAGCGGAAGGAACGCCAGCGCCAGGAACGCGTTGAGGGCGGCCTGCGTCGCCCCGTCGGACTGCACGAAGATCGGCGTGACGATCCGCCACACCTCGCCGTCGAGCAGGCCATCGGGGTCGCGGCGCAACGCGTCCAGCAGTCCGGGATAGGCGAACTGCAGGCCGGTGAGGGCGGCGGTGACGGCGATGATCGTGGCGCTGACCCACGGCCATCGGCGGCCGGCCGCCGGTACCCGCAGATAGTAGAGAAGGTACACAATGACGAGGCTGGTGAACACGACGACCGCGTTGCCGGCTATCCAGATCCCGCTCACCCGCGCTCCTCCCGTCCTGATCGGCGGCTTGCATCGATTACCTTGATAGCAGGACGGCGCTCGTGCGGGCCGGCCCGAGCCGCACGGGCCACGGGGCGGGGCGACCGGCGTTTAAGGTCAGCTCCATGGCACCCCTCGCCAAGGCGCGCGTCGCGACGTCAGTCGCCTTCCTGCTTTTCGGCACCGCGCTCGGCGCGTGGACCGCCCGCATCCCGGCCATCAAACGCAACCTCGACCTGACCGACGGCCAGCTGAGCATTGCCCTGCTGGCTTTCGCGGCCGGGGCGATCACGGGCATGCAGGTGGCCGGGCGGCTGGCGGACCGGCGCGGCAGTGCGAGCGTGCTAGTGCCGGCCGCCATCGTCGAGGGGTTGGGGCTGGTCTCGACGGCGTACGCGCCGTCGCTACTCATACTTTCCTTGTCACTGTTCATTTTTGGGGGTACCCACGGAGCGCTGAACATCGCGATGAACACCAACGGCGTCGAGGTGCAGCGCGCGTGGGGGCGGCCGATCCTGACATCGTTCCACGCCATCTACAGCGTCGGCGGCTTCCTCGGCGCGGCGATCGGCGGTGTGTTCGCCCACTTCGGATTCGGGCCGCGGGCGACCTTCATCTCGGTGGGAGCCCTCGTGGCCGTGCTTGCCCTGTGGTCGTGGGCGTGGCTGCTGCGGCAACCACCGGTCGCCCCGGAGGTCCCGGCCGCCACCGCCGCCGGTCCACAAAGGACGAAGAGCGTCTTCTTCCTTGGCGTGCTTGCCTTCTGCTGCCTTGTCGGAGAGGGCGCCGCCGCCGACTGGAGCACCGTCTACGTTCGCGACAACCTCGGCAGCTCGGCCGGATTCGCGGCGGCGGCGTACGCCGCGTTCTCCCTGGCGATGGTGGCGGGCCGGCTGACCGGCGACGCCCTCGCCGCCCGTTTCGGTGCGGTCGCTCTGGTCCGGGCAAGCGCGCTGCTCGCCGCGAGCGGCCTCGCCATCGCGCTGGCGGTCCCCGACCCGATCGCCGGCGTTGTCGGCTTCGGCTTCCTCGGCGCCGGCCTGGCCTGCATCGCGCCGCAGGTCTTCTCCGCGGCGGGCAACCGCGACCCCGCCCGCGCCGGGCAGGCCCTGGCCCGGGTCGCCGGCATGGGCTACGCCGGCTTCCTCGTCGGCCCGGTGGTGATCGGCGGCGTGGCCCAGCTCTCCTCGCTGCGCTGGGCGCTGATCGTGCCCGTCGTGCTGACCGTCTTTGTCGCGGTGACCGCCGCGGCCCTACGCGGCCGGAGACTATTGTGAACCGATGCCCCGCGAACTCATCGATCTCGCCTGCCGCCTGCTCACCGACAAGTACGTCTTCCCGGAGCGCTCCGCCGTCGCGGCCGAGCGGATCCAGGCCCGCGCGCAGGCGGGCGAGTACGACGGTCTGGACGAGGCCGGCCTGGGCGAACTGCTGACCGGCCAGCTGTTCGACCTGTGCGGGGACAAGCATCTGCGGGTGCGGCTGCGAGCGGCCGGCCCGGCCGGCGGGACGGGTGAGACCGATCCGCTCGCCGCATGGAACGAGTACCTGCGGCTCACCGGGTACAGGATCAGCCGCGCGGAACGCCTCGAAGGCAATGTCGGCTTCCTCGACCTGCGTGGCGTACCCGAACCCTCGCAAGGCGGACGGGCGATCGCCGCGGCGATGGAGCTGGTGACACACACCGACGCGCTCATCATCGACCTGCGCCGCAACCGCGGCGGATCGCCCGAGGGCGTCGCGTTCTGGTGCACCTACTTCTTCCCCGACGCCACCACGCACCTCAACGATGTCTACGAGCACCCCACGCGGCAGACCCGGCAATACTGGACGCTGCCGTTCGTTCCCGGGGCGCGCTACCTCGACCGGCCGATCTACCTGCTCACCAGTGACTTCACCTTCTCCGCCGGCGAGGAGCTGGCCTACAACCTGCAAGCGCATCGGCGCGCGACCCTGATCGGGCAGACCACCCGCGGCGGCGCTCACCCCACCGATATCTTCCCGCTGACCGACACCCTCGAGATCACCATCCCGACTGCCCGGTCCATCAACCCGGTCACCGGTACCAACTGGGAGGGCACCGGGGTCAGTCCCGACATCGAAGTGCCCGCCGAGGACGCGTTCGGCGTCGCCTACGAGAAGGCGTTGCGTCACGTGCTGACCGTGGCAAAGTCGGACCTCGTGCGCGACGAGGCAACGTCGGCGCTCGACTCCCTGGCGAGCGCGTAAATCCTGGTCAGAGAGTTTTGTCGTACCCCTGTGCGAAAGTGTGCCCATGGAAACGCAGACGTGGGCTCGCCGCAGCGCCGAGCCCGTTGCGCAAGCGGAGTTTGAGGCGGCCAGGCTGGCGTTCGAGCTTGGCCGCGCGATCCGGCGGATCGGGGGTGCAACGGGCAGGGCGGGGCGGCGAGTCCGGCGTCCCAGCCCTCGCGCCCGCTTCCGCTAGCGGGCTCGGAGGGGCTGGGAGCTATTCGGCCGCGTGCCGCTTCCCCTAGCGGGCTCGGAGCGGCTGGGCGCTATTCGCCGCGTGCCGCTTCCGCTAGCGGGCTCGGCGAGGCTGGGCGCTATTCGCGGCGTGCCCGCTTCCGCTAGCGCGCTAGGAAAGGCTCGCGAGCGCGGCGTTTGGGAGTTATTCGCCGCGCGACCCGTCGATCCGTTCGCGCATCATGTCCATGTGGCCGCAGTGGCGCGCGGTCTCCTCGATCATGTGAACAATGGCGTACCGCAGGGTGAAATCCATGTCCTCGGCACGCGCGTGTTCGTCGAGGCTCGCGCCCGCGATCGACCGCCGGGAGCGCTCGCACTCGGCGAGATAGTCTGCGACGATCGCGGCGAGCGTATCCGTTGGCGCCAAAGGAAAGCCGCCGTGCGGATCGTCGTCGGTCCACGGCCACGGCACGTCGGTGGCGCCGCCGAAGTCGATGGTGAACCACCAACGTTCCACGGCGGCAAGGTGCTTGACCAGTCCGGCCGGGGTCAGGTCCGACGACTCGATCGGGTGAGAGAACGCCTGCTCGTCGCTGAGCCCGGCAACCTTGAAGACGATCGTATTGCGCAGGTAGTCAAGCATCCCGGTGAGCGTCTCCAGCTCCTGGCCGTCCTCGGGCGGCCGGATCCGCTGCACCGGCATCACTTCGTTCAAAGCCATCCAGTGAGGGTAATCCGGTTAGGCTCAAGCCACGACCTCGAAGGAGATGCCCGCGATGATCAGTAAAGCCGTGATCCCCGTGGCCGGACTCGGAACCCGCCTGCTGCCGCTGACCAAGGCTCTGCCCAAGGAGATGCTGCCGGTCGGCGACAAGCCGGTGCTGGAGCACACGATCCGGGAGCTTGCCGACTCGGGCATCACCGACATCACCATCGTCACCTCGCCCCGCAAATTGGCTATACAGCAGCATTTCGCGCCCGATCCGGAGCTGGAGCGGCAGCTGGAGGAGGCGGGCAAGGGCGAGCTGGCGGCAAGCATCCGGGAGGTCTCGTCGCTTGCCCGGATCACGTACATGTACCAGGACGGGCCGTACGGCAACGGCACCCCGATCCTCAACGCCGCCCGGATCGTGGGCAACGAACCGTTCATGGTGCTGTGGGCCGATGACGTGTTCGTGGCCGAGGTGCCCCGGGCCCGCCAGCTCAAGACCGCGTACGAGAAAGTCGGGGCGCCGATCCTGGCGCTGATGCCGATCGAGCCGGCCGAAGCGCCCCGCTACGGCGTGCCGATCGTGGAGGAGACGCTCGGCGACGGGCTGCTGCGGATCTCGGGCATCATCGAGAAACCGGCGGCGGACAAGGCGCCGTCGAAGTATGCGGCGATCGGCGGCTACGTGGTGACCCCGGACATCGTGGTCGAGATCGAACGGCTGACCAAGCGGTGGCATGACCACCCGCAGGGCGAGATCTATCTGACCGACGCGCTCAACGCCTACGCCGCCGGCAATCCCGTCTACGGCAAGGTGATTTCGGGGACCTGGTACGACACCGGCTCCCCGCTGACCTACCTGCGGGCGCAGTTCGCCGCGGCGCTGGCCGACCCGGTGTACGGGCCGGAGCTGCGCCGCCTGGCCCTTGAGGACAAAGAAGGTTAGACGCTGTAGCGCCGCACGACCTCCTCGTCGACGGTGATGCCGAGGCCCGGCGCGTCGGTGACGGCGCGGAGTCCGTCGACCGGCGTGGCGTGCTCCGGTGCGATGGCCGTGCCGAGCGGGTTGTCGCCGGCCCAGTGCTCCATCACGCTCAGGTTGGGGATCGCGGCGGCGCAGTGCAGGCTTGCCGCGAAGTGCACCGCGGAGCCGATGCTGACGTGCGGGGTGGCTTGCGCGCCAAAGGAATCGGCGAGGGAGGCGATGCGCATCAGCTCGGTGATGCCGCCGGCGCGGCAAACGTCGGGTTGCAGCACGTGCAAAGCGTTGCGCAGCAGGAATTCTTTTGCACGGTACCGGTTGGGCAGCGAGTCCAGCGCCAAGGGTATATCCAGTTTGGCCGCCAGAACCGCATACCCGTCAACGAATTCGGGGGCGATCGGCATCTCGAAGAAGCCGGCGCCGAGCCGGGACAGCTCCCGCCCCACCGTCAAAGCCTGCGCCAGATCGTAAGTCCCGGCCGCGTCGGCATAGACCGACTCCATGATGCCGCACACCGCCTCGACGACCGCCACGTCCTGGCGCGGGTCCGAGCCGATCGCCACCTTCGTCGCCGTGTAACCGCGCTCCCGGTACGTCCGGGCCAGCTCGACCGCCTTCTCCACGCCCAGCCCGGCGGGGATGCCGGAGGCGTAGACCGGCACGGCGGCCCGATAACGCCCGCCGATCAGCGTATGCACGGGGCGGCCGATGCTGCGCCCCAGCGCATCCCACAGAGCGATGTCCACTCCGGACAGTGCCTCGAGCCAGAATCCGGCGTCGTGCCCGCGCACCCGCATCCCGGTGTACATCCGGTCCCAGGTCAGGGTGATCTCATCGATCCGGCTGCCCACCGCGATCGGGGCGAGCAGCTCGCGCACGATGGTGGCCGTGGCGACCGCGCCGACCGGGGCTTTGGACTCGCCCCACCCGACAACCCCGTCCGACGTCTCGATCCGCACGAGCACGGTCTGTACCGCGTCGGAGTAGATGAAACGCCGCCGCGCCTGCGCCGGATCGGCCGTGGACGACCAGGATTGGGCGCCCCAGTAGGAGCCTTGGGCGGGCGCGACGACCGCGAACGCCTCGAGGGCGACAACCTTCATCGTTCAACTCCGGCCAGCAGTGCGAGCAGCAGTGGTCCCTGGCCCCACGGAAACACTCCGGTGTCACGGTCGAGATAGGAGCCGACGGGAGTGGCGGACGAGACCGGCAGCCCGCCATCACCGTCGATCGCGTCCAGCGCCGCCCGCAACGCGCGCGAGCCGAGTCCGGTACCCGAAAAACAAGCTGCAACAAAGGCAGAAACGCTGTTTTCAAACGGAGCCCCCGGATCGTCGACGATGGTGCGCCAGCGCCCGGACTCCTCGGTGCGCTCAAGCGCCTTCACCAAAGCGTGAACGCGCGGGGAACCGGCGGCCAGCAGGCCGTGCAAGGCCCAGCCCTGCCCGCGCCCCCAGTGCACGCCGTTGGCCCGCCCGGTCGCCGCGTCGTAGCCGTGGCTGAACAGCCCGCTCTCGTCCTGCAGGTGGGCACAGGCGCGCTCGACGACCCGTTGCGCCGCTTCGGTTTCGCCGGCCAGAAGCAGCCCGGGGATGTCGGTGTGCATACAGTCGACCCAGACCATGGTGTTCAAGCCCGGCAGGTCCGGCCGGTGCACCTCGTCCTCGACCGCCCGGACGAACCGCCGCACCGCCGGTTCGATGTCGAGCGCCGGGCGCAGCCGCTTCAGCTCGACCAGTACCTCGACCGGGATGAGATGATCGGTCGGGCCCTGTTCGGCACGCAGTGACGGCTCGACGATCTCGGCGACGGCGTCGATCCACTTGTGCTGTTCGAGCAGCTCACCGGCGCCCAGCAGCCCGGACAGCGCCATGCCTTCACCGAAACCCCAGACGCGGTAAGGGTATTCGAGGGCACGCAGCGCGACCGCCTCTATCAAGGTCAAAGACATCGTCACATGATGCCTTGCAACACGGCGGGTCCGCCAGGTGTTGAGTATGTGAAGGGCGGTCAGGCGCAGGGAAGGAATCAGGCATGCCGGTGACGACGGGCACGAAAGAGTTCGCCGAATTCTACGCGGCCTCCTACTCGCGGATCGCCGGCCAGCTCTACGCCTACCTCGGTGACCTCAGCGAGGCCCAGGACGTGACGCAGGAAGCGTTCTGCCGCGCCTTCGACCGCTGGACAACGATAAGCTCATACGATCATCCCGAGGCGTGGGTGCGCCAGGTCGCCTGGAACCTCGCCACCAACCGCCTGCGTCACCTTCGCGTCGCGATGCGTTACCTTGCGCGCCAACGGGAAGAACACGTCGACGGCCCGACGCCGGACCGGGTCGCGCTCGTCCGCGCCCTGGCCAAGCTGCCGCCCAATCACCGGCTGGCGATCGTGCTGCACCACATCGGCCAGCTGTCGACCGCAGAGATCGCCGAGCAGCAGCAGGTCGCCGAGGCCACCGTCCGCTCCTGGCTTTCCCGCGGCCGCAACCAGCTGGCCGGGCATTTAACCGATTCGGGGGTACCACGAAAGCGCGCGCTTCACCGCCCGACCCTAGCCGCAGTCCTGGCGACCGCCCTCGCCCTGTCAGCGGGAATCCTGTTGTATGGCAAGTACTCCGAGCCACCGATCATCGGGCCGACCGAGGCTCCCGCGTCACCCTCGCCCTCCCCTTCGCCTTCGCCTTTCCCCTCGCCTTCGCCCGCGCTCGCCGCACCACCGATCTCGGCCTGCACCGGCGCGCTCCTGCCGAACCTGAGCGGCGGCAGCGGCGGCGGCCTTCACCTGAGCGGCGGCGATCCGACCGGCCGCTACCTCGTCGGAACCAACGTCCGCTACGACGTCCCGCAGCGCGCCGCGATGCAGCCGGTACTGTGGACCGACGGCAAAGCGAGCACCATCTCCGCGCCCGGCCCCACCCCCTACAGCGTCGAGGTCAACTCCGGCGGAGTGCTGGCGGGCGCGTCAAGCCGGGACGGCAAGACAGGCTTCAGCGTCTGGACCTACCGCGACGGGCAATTCCACACCCTCCACCAAACCGACGACCCCAACCAGGCGCGCGGCGTCGTGGCCATCAACGCCCGCGGCGACGTCCTCGTCACCGGCATCGCCAGTCTCAACAAGACACCGCTCCGGCCGTCGATCATCTTGGCCGGCCAGGATCCGGTCCTGCGCGACCTGCCCATACCCGCCGGCGCACAGGAGGTCTACGTCAGCGACCTCGACGACAACGGCACGGTAGTCGGAGCGGTGAACTACCCCGGGGGCAGCATCAACGCCCTGGTCTGGGCGCCGGATCTGACATTCCGCGAGCTGCCCGGCCTCGACGGCTGGGACGCCCAAGCGTTGCGGGTCCGCGGCGAGTGGGTCGTCGGCGCAGCGCTCAAAGGCCGGCTCAACCCGGAGCAACGCCCCCTGCGCTGGAACCTGCGCACCGGCGAAGTCCAGGAATTCGCGGCCCTGAGGTACGCCTCCAGCGTCACGCCGCAAGGATGGATCCTGGGCGTCAAAGGAGACCAGCCGGTCGTCATCATGGGCGGCAAGCAGTTGGAGCTGCCCCGCGTCGACGGCCGCACCTGGACCAAGGACTTCTCGTTCAACTACATCAGCGACGACGGTCGCGTGATCGCGGGCTCCGGCAACTTCACATCCAGCCACGAGGCGGTCGCGATCCGCTGGACCTGTTCGTAGGCGCCAACCCGGTGGCATGGCCGCCATGGAACCGGCCATGGCGGCCATACACCTTTCTCAGGATTCTCAGATTCTCAGGATTCTCAGGAGATGATGAAGACGGCGTAGCCAACCGGCTTGCCGCAGTAGGTAAACTCCGAAAAACCGTTGGTGCGGCACACTTGGATCTGCACGCTGTTCATCCGGCCGTCCGGCCCGGACAGCTTGAACACGTATGGCAGCGAACCGTTGTCGACCGCCTGCGTCACCCTGCCGACCTCCCGCGACCCGTAGAACCCTGTGAAGATCGCCTCTGTGCGCAGCCCGTCCTCGGCGCACAGCGGTGGCTGCACATCGGCGGCCGGATGGTCGACCACCGTCCCGGAAAACTCGGCCACCACATCGGGATCCGTGTAATGCCCGGAGATACGCCAGTTCAGCTTGCCCCTGGTCAGCCCACAGCCGTCACCGGAGTCCGCGGCGAAATCCACCCCGAAAACCGACGGCGTGACCGGGTCCGCGTGCGCGGGTGTCGCCACGGACAGTGCGAGCGTCAATGCCACGGGAAGCCCTACGGCGTACCCCCAAATGGTCTTCAATGTCATGCAGTCCCTTCTATCGAACGCCGCTAACGCGCCACCAACGCCGCCTTGACTCAATCGACGTGCCGTCGAGAAGGGTCGCCTAGGCTCCCACTTACGCCGTTTCGCGACGATGCCAAGCGTCAGCTGCGCCTCGGAGGCCCGCATCGGGTTGCGGTCGGTGGTCAGCATGGCCTGCCGGGCGTACACCTCGGCCGGCGCCCACGCCCTGGCCCGTTGGGCCGCAAGCTGGACGGCCACGCCTTCGTGAGGTGCCACCGCCTCCCCGACGTCGGCCGCCGCGATCGCCCCCCGACAGTCGCCGCGGGTCAAGGCAAACCAGGCATTCATCTCGTGCGCCCAGCCTCAGACATTGGCGTCCCGGATCCTGCCCCAGCGCCGTCGAGGCGGTCGCCAGCCATGCCACCGCCATCCACTCATCGATGGTGAATGCGATCGAGGATCTCGTCGCGGCCTCTAACCAGGAAGATCGGCTAGGCGTCGTTCCATTCAGGAGTTACGCAGGATGCCTCGAAATGCCACCAGCCCTCGGTCTGCCCGCGGACCAACAGCCTCTTCACGTCGGCCAGATCCGCGTGCGCTGGGATCGTGAGGGCCACGAGAGGAAGCTCGGTGCTGTACTGCTCGCCGCCTATGCCGAAGGGCGCAAACTGGTCGTGGACGCGTTGTGCGCTCGGGCCAAGGGGGCCGTCACGGACGGGCAGGATGCGCACGGTGCAGTTGCCAGATGCCTCGACCCGACCGGTTGCCCACAGCAAGCCATCGTGGCCGGTGATGTAGCGCACGATGTCGCCCTCGGCTACGCCCTCAGCCAGGAACGGCGTGTTGCGAATCCGCGCGGTGTCCTCTGAAACCGGCCACCCGGCAAGCCTATGCTGGAGCGCGTGCGGACGGTTGTCATCGGTGGAAGTGGCCATATCGGGACCTATCTGATTCCGCGGCTTGTCGCGGCGGGGCATGACGTGACCGTCGTGACCCGGGGTGAACGTTCGCCCTACACACCGCATGGCGCCTGGCAGCGCGTCACGATGGTCACCGCGGACCGCGCGGCCGAGGAGGCGGACGGGTCGTTCGGCAAGCGCATCGCCGACCTTGAACCCGGCACGGTCATCGACCTGATCTGCTTCACCGAGGAGTCCGCGCGGCAGCTCGCCGAGGCGGTCGCCGGCCGGGTCCGGCACCTGCTGCACTGCGGCACGATCTGGGTGCACGGGCCGTCGGCGGTGGTGCCCACGACCGAGGACGTGCCGCGCCGCCCGTTCGGCGAGTACGGCGTGCGTAAGGCGGCGATCGAAGGGTATCTGCTCGACCGTGCGCAACGGCACGGCCTGCCGGCGACCGTCATCCACCCCGGGCATATCACGGGACCGGGATGGGTACCCGTAAATCCCGCCGGACACCTTGACCCCGAAGTCTTCCGGGTCCTTGCCGAAGGCCGCCCCCTCGCCCTGCCCAACCTCGGCCTGGAGACGGTGCAGCACGTCCACGCCGACGACGTGGCGGGCATTTTCATGGCGGCGCTTGCCAACCGCTCCACCGCGATCGGCGAGAGCTTCCACGCCGTGGCGACGACGGCGCTGACGTTGCGCGGTTACGCCGAGGCGGTGGCGAGCTGGTCGGGCCGCGACGCCGATCTGTCGTTCCTGCCCTGGGATCAGTGGCGGGCAACGGTTTCCGAGCGGGACGCGCAGATCACCCACGACCACATCGCGCACAGTCCACATTGCAGCATGGAAAAGGCGGCCCGCCTCTTGGGTTTCCGCCCGCGGTACACCGCCCTCGAGGCGATCAAGGAGGCCGTTGACGCCTTCGCCTAGTCGCCGGCCCACTCGATGTCGATGCCGCAGATCCCGTGGGTCACGTTGTTGGCGAACAGGTGCACCGAAGCCGACGCCCCGATGGGCAGCTCGCGGCGGTCACGGTCGGGCGCGTCGACCGCGTCGCGGCTGTAACTGCTGCAGCGCAACGGAAGCGCGGACGGGTCGAAGGATATCTGCAGCACATACTGCCCGACCGGATGGCCGAAGCGCCGGTCGAAACTGCGGGCAAGCGGCGCCTCCCCGAGGTAGGCCGTCCGGAACTCGATCACCGTCGTCTCGCCGGTCGCCAGTGGACGGTCGAAAAGCAGCTCCGCCGCAAGGTATCCGGACTCGCGGTCCTGCCGGATCCGGCCCACCCGGCAGAAGCGCGCCTCGGTGAACGTCGGCACCGGCCCGCCGTCGTCACCGGCCCGGAACACCACGACCAGCCGGTCCACGCCGTCCTCGGCGGCCCGGAACACGCTGCGGGTCCAGCTTGAGCGCTCCCGCCGCTCGGCGTCGACCTCGTAGTGGTCGTGCACGCTCAAGCGCACCAAGCGATCCGCGCCGGAGGTGTCCATCTCGTCCAGGACGGCGGTCAGCCGGTCCACATAGGTCCACAGGGTTTTGTCGACGAGCGTGCCCCGGCTCTTCAGCAGCGCCACCAGCGAACCGTCCGGCAGCAGCAGTACCTCTTCGAGCAGCCGCACGGCCGCCATCGACTCCTCGTGCGTCGGCATGGACTTGCCGCGCTGCCAGTGGCTCAGCGTCGACGGGCTGATCTGCACGCCACGCTGGCCGAGCTTGCGGTGTAATCGGTCTAGCGACACACCGCGTGCTTCGATCGCCGCCCGCAACGCCCGCGAAAAGGGCCCGCTTTCGAGTGCCCGCTGGAGCTCCGTCACGATCTGAAGCTTATGCCTCAGTCACGTGCTGAAGCGTATGCCTCAGTCACGTGCTGGATCTTATGCCTGCCAGGAACGCCACAGCGCCGCGTATGAGCCACCGGCCGCGACCAGCTCGTGATGCGACCCCAGCTCGGCGATCCGGCCGTCCTCGACCACCGCGACCCGGTCGGCGTCGTGCGCGGAGAAAAGCCGGTGGGCGATGGCGATGACGGTCCGGCCCTGCAGCACCGCGGCGAGCGAACGCTCCAGGTGACGGGCGGCGCGCGGGTCGATCAGCGAGGTCGCCTCGTCGAGCACCAGCGTGTGCGGGTCGGCCAGGACCAGGCGCGCCAGCGCCAGCTGCTGCGCCTGCGCCGGGGAGATCTCGTGCTTGCCGCTGCCGACGACGGTGTCCAAGCCGAGCGGCAGGTCCTGCACCCAGTCGAGGGCGTCCACCGCCGAAAGGGCGGTGCGCAGCATTTCATCGTCGGCGTCAGGCTTTGCCAACACCAGGTTCTCTCTGAGGGTACCCACAAAGATGTGATGTTCTTGGGTGACCAGAGCGACGTGACCTCTCAGCTCCTCCAGCGGCAGTTCGACGAGCGGCGCGCCGCCCACCGCCACGCTGCCGGTGCGCGGGCCGTCGATGCCGGCCAGCAGCCGGCCCAGCGTCGACTTGCCGGCGCCGGACGGCCCGACCATGGCCAGCCGCTCGCCCGGGGCGATGGACAGGTCCACCCCGTGCAGCACGTCCCGTCCCTCCACATAGGAGTACCGAACCCCCTGGGCCACAATCCTTTCGTCGCCGGGCCGGGCATCGGTCGGCTCCCGGTCGCCGGCGACCATCGACACGCCGAGCAGGCGGGCCAGTGACGCGCCGCCCACCTGGAGCTCGTCCATCCAGCCCAGCAACCGGTCCACCGGCTCGATCAGCTGCTGGACGAGGAAGACCGCGGTGACCACCTGGTTCAGCTCGACCCAGCCCTGAAGATAGAACCAGCCGCCGAAGATGAGCGTGGACGCGACGGGCAGCTGGAATCCGATGTCGGCGATCGGCCAGAAGACCATGCGCAGGCGCAGGGTGGCGCGCTCGGCGCGGTAGTTCTCCTTGAGGTCACGCATTGTCCGGGCGGTCCGGAGCTCGCCGGCACCCAGCGCCTCGGTCGTGCGGGCACCCTCGACCGACTCGGTCAGGCCGTCGATCATCTCCGACGAGCTCGCGTTCTCGCGGAGGTAGGCCGGGGTCGCCCGCTTGAGGTACCAGCGAGCCGCGGCGATCAGGACTGGCGCGCCGATCAGGCACGGCAGGGCGAGGATCGGCTCGAGCCAGACCAGGGCACCGCCGGTCACCAGGATCGCCACGATGGCGATGAGCGTCTCCGGTACCCCGCGCCGCATCGTGTGCGACAGGGCGGCGACATCGCGGCTGGTGCGGGTGACCAGGTCCCCGGTCCCGGCACGCTCCACAGTGGACAGCGGGATTGACAGCACCCGGTCGACGAACTCCTCCCGCAGGTCGGCAAGTACCCGCTCGCCCAGCCTGGCCGAGGCAAGCGCGGCATAGCGGGTCAGCACCGCCTGGATGACCACGAAGACCACCAGGCCCAGCGCGATACGGTCGATGGTGTTGCCCAGCGTCCGCTGCGTCACGCTCTTGACCAGCTCGCCGAGCAGGAACGGCGCGGCAAGCCCGGCCACGGCCGCGGCGCCGTGCAGCACCACGACCCGGGCCAGCGCCCGGGTGTGCTGGCGCATCAGTTTGGCCGCGTATGCGCGCACCACCGGCTTGTCCGCGACCGGAAGCCTGCCCTGCACTAGTCCTCACCCCTCGTCACCACCGCGCGGTAGCGCGGCTCGTTCGCCAGCAGCTCGCGGTGCGTGCCCGAGGCGATCACCTTGCCATCCTCCACATAGGACACGCGCTCCACGCGATCCAGCACCAGCGGGCTCGTCGTCGTGACAAGCGTGGTCAAACCCTGCCGGTGCTGCTTGATGCGCGAGGCGATACGCGCCTCGGTGTGCGCGTCCACCGCGCTCGTCGGCTCCACCAGGATCAGCACCGGCGCCTCGGTCATCAGCGCGCGCACCAGCCGCAGCCGCTGCTGCTGCCCGCCGCTGAACTCCCGCCCCCGCTCGGCCAGATAGGAGTCAAGCCCATCCGGCAGCGCCTCGATGATCTCCTCGGCGCTCGCCGTGCGCAGCGCCTCGTCCAATCCGGGCCGGCCGCGCGGGTTCAACTCCTCCCGCAGCACCCCGCTGAACAGGCGGGCGTTGTTGTCCGCCACCAGGATCCGCTCGCGCACCACCGCACGGGTCGCCGCGCTCAGCTTGACCCCGCCGTAGGTGACCGGACCCTCCGCATAGCGCCCCAGCCGATCCGCGATCTCGATCGCGTCCTCCGGGCGGTCCGCCACCAGGCCGTAATCAGTCCGGGTTGGACGGTCAGCCCGGACTCCGGGTCGACCAGCGCGCCGAAGCGGGGCAACGCCACCGGATCCACCGGATCCACGATCTCCGGGTCCAGGCGCAGGACCTTGAGCACCCGGGCCGCCGCGACATGGCCCCGGGTGAACTTCTCCATCGCCTCACCGAAGGTCCGCAGCGGCACCACCATGAAAATGGCGTAACCGTAGAAGGAGACAAGCTCGCCGGGAGTCAGCTCCCCGGCCAGGACCAGCTTCGCCCCCAACCACGTGACCAGTGCCATGAACAGCCCCGGCACCAGCACCTCGGCGGCCTCCAGCAGGGAATCGATCCGGGCCGCGCTTATCCCGGTACCCCTTAAAAGCTGAGACTCATCGCGATAACGCTTGGCGAACACGGCCTCCCCGCCGATGCCCCGCAAAACCCGAAGCCCCGCAACGATATCCACCGCGCGCCCGGTCAAGGCGCCCTGCTGCTCCCGGTAGGCCGTCTGGCGCCGGTGCAGCGGCTTGACCAGCAGGCTCGTGATCGCCAGCGCCACCGGCACCCCCAGGACAACGACCAGGCCCAGCTTCCACGACGCCGTCAGCATCAGCACCGAAATCACGACGACGGTCACGATCGCACCCGTGAAACGCGCCGTGATATCGAGCGCATTGCCGACATGGTTGGTGTCCGCCGCGCCGATCGCCACCACATCACCGGTCTGCAGCCGCTTGGGCAGCGTCGCGCCCAGCCGAAGCGTCTGGGCGACCGTCACCTGAACGGTCCGGAACGAGGCCATCAGGAAGTTGAAGACAGCATTGCGATGCCTCATGATCCCGGTGAAAACCTGGAACGCCGCGAGCAACAGAAAAGCCCCGGCCCACCAGGCCAGGGCGGACATGTCACGCCGGATCAGACCCGCATCGATCGCCCTGCCCAGCACCGCGGGGATCAACGCACCGGTCACCATCCAGCCGACCCCGAACAGCATCCCCGATCCGATACTGCGTAGCTGAAGCGAGGCCAGCCACAGCAGATATCGGGCGGCTGACCGTTTGTCGGGCGTGCCAGGATCGGCTAGAGGCAAGGGTCGCATGATGCGCTGAACCTACGCCGACCAGCACTTTTATCGCCACCGAATTTTGCGTGTAAGAAGTGAGCCCGATCCCTCGTTACCTGTTGACGGCCTACCTACCCGGTGCGAAGGAGCAGGAGCCAGTGACAGATGCCAACGCGCGCAGGCGGTTCACCGCGCTGTACGACGCACACCATGCGCAGGTGTACGCGTACGCGGTGAGCCGGGTCGGGCGGCGGTTCGCCGACGACATCGTGAGCGACACCTTCCTTGTGGCGTGGCGGAAGCTGGGCGCGGTACCCGCCGCGGCGCTGCCGTGGCTGCTCGGAGTCGCCCGCAACCTGGTGCGCGAGCGCACCCGCGACGAGGACAAGCAGGCCAGCCTCGCGGCTGAGTTGCGCGCCTGGGTCGAGGAGGCGCACGAGGACGTCGCCGACGGGATCGCCGAACGGGCCGCGGTGCTTGCCGCGCTCGCCCGGCTCAGCGCCGACGATCGCGAGTTGCTGACCCTGATGGCCTGGCACAACCTGTCGGCCCGCGAAGCCGCGCGGGTCCTCGGTTGCTCGACGGCCACCTTCTTCGTGCGGCTGCACCGGGCCAGAAAGCGTCTGAGCGAGGCGCTCGCCGGCATACCCGAACAGGTTCTCCGAGGAGCAATGCGATGAATATGAATAGGAATATGGGTATGAATAGCAGGAAGAAGCTGATGCGGACGCTGGCGCAGGCGCGCCCGCCCCGGCTCGACCCGGTCCCGGGGCAGCGCCCCGACCCGGCCGCCATCATGGCGCATCCGGTCCCAGGGCAGCACCCCGACCCGGCCGGCAACATAGCGCACCCACGCCCGCAGTCGACCCGGCGGCGCCGCCTTGCCCTGGCCACCACCATGGCGGACCCACAACCGTCGAAACCGGCACGCCGGCCCGCCCGCCGCCTGGCCTTGGCCGGTCTCGGAGCGGCCTTGGCCGGTCTCGGAGCAGCGGCCGTGGTCGTCGTCGCGGTCTCTTTGCACGGCGGCGGCCCTGGAGCCCAGCTCACCACGCTCCCCGCGGAGTCGGCGGTCCCGGTCCCGGTCCCTCAGCCGCAGACAGCGCGCGACCTACTGCTTGTCGCCGCGAACCGAAGCGCATCCACCCCGGCGACCGGCGGCAAATACCTGGTCGTCACCGTGGAGCACGGCGAGAGGCGCTCCGTCGGCCCGGCCACCCGGCCCTACGACATCATGCTTCGCAGCAGCCTCGACCGGTGGTATCCGACCGCACCAGACGGAACATTCATCGAGGGTCACCAGTCCCTTGGTGCCCGGCCCGCGACAGACGAGGACGTCGCCGCCTGGCGGGCGGACGGCTCGCCCGCGCAGTGGACGCAGCGAACTGTGGTCATCTCGTCCACGCCGGGCCCTCGGACCTACACTCAGCTGCCCAAAGAGTTCGCGCTCTCCTCCGGCGGCTGGCCGTCGGCCAAGGAGCTTGCCGAGCTGCCCGCCGATCCGGCGGCGATGCGGCAATGGCTGCAAGACGCGCACAAGGTTTACTCCGGCGACAAGCTCAGCGACTTCGAGCTTTTCCGCACCGGCGAGTCGATCGCCTCCAATCCGTTGCTGCCGCCGCGGATCCAGGCGGCCGCGTTCCGCATGCTCGCCGGCATCGACGGGGTCACCGTCATCGGCCAGGTCGAGGACCAGCAGGGCCGCACCGGTACCGCTGTGGGCTTCGCCCGCATGAGCGACGGCGGCGTGTGGAGCCAATCCCGGCTGATCATCGATCCTCGGACCGGTCAGCGGCTGGCCAGCGAGTCCTGGGCGCTCGGCTCGGGCAAGACCCCCGCGGCAACCGGTGAGCTGCTCGGCTACCAGCTCGCCGGCGAAACCAGGTACACCGACGAGGCGCCGCCGGCCGTGACGCCTCGCCGCTGAAAAGTTCTCGGCGGGACTGTAGATTCCGGCCTTCCCCATCCGACGCCTATACAAAGAGAGAGGATGAGGATTATGGCTAAGGTTTACACCGGCGCGAGCATGTCGATCGACGGCTACATCTCCGGCCCTGACGACACCGGCTTCGACCAGCTCTTCAAGTGGTACAGCAACGGCGACGTCGAGCTGGAGATGAGCACCCCGGAAATACCGTTCAAGCTCACCAAGCAGAGCGCCGAATACTTCACCCGCGTTCTCAACGACACCGGCGCGCTCGTTTGCGGGCGCCACCTTTGGAACTTCACCAACGCGTGGGGCGGAAAGCATCCGCTGGGCACGCCGGTCGTCGTCCTGACCCACAGCGTGCCCGACGGCTGGCCGCAGGAGGGCGAGTACTTCACCTTCGTCACCGAGGGCATCGAGGCCGCCGTCGCCAAGGCGACGGAGCTGGCGAACGGCAAGAACGTCGGGCTCAACAGCGGTCAGATCGCCAGCCAGGCGCTCGAGGCCGGCCTGATCGACGAGGTGCTGGTCGACCTGGTGCCCGTCCTGCTCGGCGCCGGCACGCCGTTCTTCTCCGGCCTTAGCAAGCGGCCGGTGGTGCTGGACGGACCGATCGAACTGGTCCAGGGCAAGGACGTCACCCACCTGCGCTACAAGGTTATAGGTCAACCTCAGTGAAGTCCCAGGCGTGCGCCGACCGCGCGGTCAACGACGCGGGCGGCGCCGCCATCTTCACCGGGTCGCCGTGCCAGCGTGAGATCACCACGATGCGGTGGTCGGCGCTGGCGAACACCTCGCTGGAGACGTGGCCGAACTGGTGACGCATCGTGGGCACCGCCACTTCGCAGACCCATTGAAGAAGGTCGTCAAAATTTTGGGGGTACCCGCGAACCTCCCACATGCGGACGATCACGTGGGGCAAAGCTACACGCCCACCAGCGTCAGGGACATAGCCGAGTCGGCCGGGAAGTCCAGCTTGGACGGCGGGTTCCCGGCGGCGACAAGGTGGCTGCCGAGGGCGGCGACCATCGCCCCGTTGTCCGTGCACAGCTTGGGCCTGGGGATACGCACCGCGATCCGGTGCTTCGCGGCCCGCTCCTGAGCCATCGCCCGCAGCCGCGAGTTGGCCGCCACGCCGCCGCCGATGATGAGGGTCGAGATCCCCTCGGCCTGGCAGGCGTCGATCGCCTTCATCGTCAGTACGTCGCAGACCGCCTCCTGGAACGAGGCGGCGACGTCGTTGACCGGCACCTCGCCGTCGCGGGCCTCGACCCACCGGGCGACCGCGGTCTTCAAGCCGGAGAAGGAGAAGTCGAACCGGTGCTGGGCAAGGTCCCGGTGCGCGGTCAGGCCGCGCGGGAAACTCACCGTCACCTGGCCGTCGCGGGCGGCCCGGTCGATCGGCGGCCCACCCGGGAACGGCATCCCGAGCAGCCGCGCGACCTTGTCGAACGCCTCACCGGCGGCGTCGTCGATGGTGGAGCCCAACGGTTTCGGGCCGCTCGCCAGGTCGTCGATGCGCAGGATCGAGGAGTGGCCGCCGGAGACCAGCAGCGCGATCGCTGGGCCGGTCAGCGGCCCGTGCTCAAGGGTGTCCACGGCGACGTGGGCCGACAGGTGGTTGACGCCGTAGAGCGGTTTCTCCGCGGCCACCGCCAGGCCCTTCGCCCCGGCCACGCCGACCAGCAGCGCACCGGCGAGGCCCGGCCCGGCGGTGACCGCGATCGCGTCGATGTCCTTCAAGGACAGTTTTGCCTCGGCCAGGGCCCGATTCATGGTCGGCACCAAGGCTTCCAGGTGAGCGCGGCTGGCCACCTCGGGCACCACACCGCCGAAGCGCGCGTGCTGGTCGACGCTTGACGCGAGGGCGTCGGCGAGCAGCGTGTGGCCGCGGACGATCCCCACACCGGTCTCGTCGCAGCTCGTCTCTATGCCCAGAACGAGCGGCTCATCCTTCATTCTTGAGCTCCATCTGCATCACGAGTGCGTCGGTGTTGCTCGGCTGGTAGTAGCCGCGCCTGATCCCGATCGCCTCGAAGCCGTACTTGCCGTAGAGCAGTTGGGCCGCCTCGTTCTCCGCGGCCACCTCCAGCAGCACCTGCTTGGCGTCCTGCCGCCGCGCATCGGCCAGCAGCCGCTCCAGCAGCGCCGCGCCGATACCCCGCCGCTGGGCGTCGCGCCGTACCGCCAGATTGTTTATCCACGCCTCGCCCTGCGTCACCGCGAGCCCGGCGTAGCCGAGAATCGTGCCGTCGTCCTCGGTGGCCACCAGGTAGTTGTGCCCGTTGGCAAGCTCGTTCCAGAACATCCGCGCCGTCCACGCCTCGGCGCCGAAGAGGTCCTTCTCGATCGGCAGCAGGTCGTCGATCTGCCACCAGCGCAACGGCTCGATATTCATGGCACCACCCGTTCGACAGCGTCGGGGCGGCGAAGATACAAAGGGGTCAACGTTTCGGTTTCGGCTTTTATGAGTACCCGCGAAGCCGCCAACGAGACGAGCCGGTCCAGCGGCGGATAGAGCGGTCCCCCCGCGGCGATGCCCAGAACGTCGGCATACCGCTGCACACCCTCGCCAACCCCTTGCAGGACTTGCTCTTCGGCGAGCAGCGCGGCGAGGTCGGCCGGCTTGTCGACGCCGGGCTCCCCCACCCGCACACCGTCGGAGTAGAGCGCCCAGTAGACCTCGCGGCGGCGGGCGTCGGTCGCGACGACCACCCGGCCGGTCGTCGCCGCGCCCAGACTGTCCAAAGTGCACACGCCGTAGGTCGGGATGCCCAGCGCGGAACCGAACGTGGCGGCGGTCATCAGACCGACGCGCAGTCCGGTGAAGGGGCCGGGGCCGACGCCCGCGACGATCGCCGAGAGATCCCTGGGCTTGACCCCACCCTCGGCCAGGACCGCCTCGATCTGCGGGGCGAGCTGCTCGGCGTGGGCTTTGCCGTCGATTGTCACGCGATCGGCGATGATCCGGCTCACGCCCTCGTCTACCTCGGCAAGGGCGGCGCTGATCGCCGGAGTGGCGGTGTCGAGGGCGAGCAAAAGCACGTACTCCAGCCTAACCGTGGAGCATCGGGATTTTGTCCTTGACCCCATTTGGCTAGTACCTATAGCTTTAGTTATGACTACTGGCCTGGATCGGCGCCAGCGGAGGCGGCAGGAGACCATCGCGGAGATCCTGTCGATCGCCGTGGAGTTGATGGCCGCCGATGGCGTTGCGGCGCTGAGCCTGTCCGACGTCGCTCGGCGCCTTGGCATCCAGCCGCCCTCCCTGTTCAAGTACTTCCCGTCCAAGCTCGCGCTCTACGACGCGCTTTTCGCCGAAGCCGCCCGGCGCGTGCTCGCCGAGTGGCGCGCCGGGATCGCCGGGGCCGCACCGGGTGTGCCGGCGCTACGCGCGGGGGTCACCGCGCTCGGGCGGTGGGGCCTTGCCAACCAGCCGCTGGCGCAGTTGCTGTTCTGGCGCCCGGTCCCCAGGTTCGAGCCGTCCGCCGAGGCGTTCCGGCCCTCGCAGGACCATGTCGACGAGATCCGCGAGGTGCTCGCGACCGCGGTCTCGCTGGGCCAGCTCCGGGCCGAGGCCGCCGGGGAGCGGGGCCACGCCACGCTGTCCGTCCTCATCGCCGGCGCCATGACCCAGCAACTGGCCAACGAGCCGGGCGCCACCTTCGACAGCGGCCGCTTCACCGGGCTGCTGCCGACCTTGCTCGACATGTTCGTGGCGGCATTCGACGCCACCCCCGCGTCACCCGCGGCGTTTGCCAGGCAATCGCCCTCTCGGGGCGCCGCGGAGGCCGGGATTGCCAGGCAATCGCCCTCAGAGGGGGAAGGTGAGTGATGGTCGCGCGTAGTTCGGTGGCCGAGGCGGTCGATCTGGGGCTGGAGGAGCTCGACCGCGCGATTCGGCTGCTGCGTTCGCTCGACGGCGGCGACTGGGCCAAGCCCACGGACTGCACCGGCTGGAGCGTGCACGACGTGGTCGCGCACATGGTCGGCCAGTTCGAGGGCGCGGCCCGGCCGGATCGCCTGCTGCGGCGGGTCCGCGCGGCCCGGCGCATGCCCGGCGTGAGCGTGCTCGACGGGCACAACCAGCTTCAGGTTCGCCAGCGCGCCGGGCTGAGGCCGGCCGAACTGGCCGAGCAAATGCAAGCGTGGGGGCGGCGCGGGATCACCAGGCTCGGGCGGATCCCCCGGCCGATCCGGGGGATGCGGTTGAGCCGGCTGTTCCCGGAGGCGGTCGAGATGGTCGAGGACTCGCTGGACTACCTCATCCGGGTGATCGGGCCACGGGACCCGTGGATGCACCGACTCGACATCTGCCGCGCAACGGGCAGGGCGGTCGAGCCGGACGGGCACGACGCCCGGATCGTGGAGCAGATCGTGCTTGACCTGATGATCGCGTGGGCGGGGCCACCGGTCACGCTGGCCCTGGATGGACCGGCAGGGGGCAAATGGGTTGTGGGAGAAGGGGTTCCGGTCGCCGAGGTATGCGGCGACGCGATCGAGTGGTGCCGTCGCGTGTCCGGGCGGCCGGCGGCGCAGCCCGAGGTCAACGGGAATCGGGCGGTGGGTGAGACCCTGGTTGGCGCCAGGGTAATCTTTTGAGCATGTGGCAGGCCGAGGTGGCGGTCGATCTCGATGCGATCAGGGCAAACGTAGATCAACTAGCGCGGTCGACCCCTGCCGAGGTAATGGCCGTCGTCAAGGCCGACGGTTACGGTCACGGCGCGGTCGAGTCCGCCCGGGCGGCCCTTGCCGGCGGGGCGACCTGGCTCGGCGTGTGCACCCTTGAGGAGGCCGCGCAGCTGCGCGAGGCCGGGCTCACCGCCCCGATCCTGGCCTGGCTGTGGATGCCGGGGCAGCACCTCGACACCACCATCGAGCAGGATGTACAACTCGGCGTGTCGTCGCAGGCCCAACTTGCCGCCGTCGTGGCGGCGGCAAAGCGCACGGGGCTTGGTGTGGGTACCCACCTAAAAATCGACACCGGATTGAGCCGCGGCGGCGCGACCGCGAGCGACTGGCTGGCGCTGCTGGATCGGGCCGCCAAGGCCCAGGCAGATGGGGCCGTCGAGGTCGTCGGCGTGTGGAGTCACCTCGCCAACGCGGACGAGCCCACGCATGTGTCGGTCGACCAGCAGCTCGAAGCGTTCGGTGAGGCGCTCGCGGCGGCCAAGCGCTACGGGATCGAGCCGCGGGTGCGGCATCTGGCCAACTCCGCGGCGCTGCTGACCCGGCCCGACACCCACTTCGACCTGGTCAGAGCGGGGATCGCGGTCTACGGCCTGACGCCCATCGAGGGGGTCGACTTCGGGCTGCGGCGCGCGATGACCGCTCGCGCCAAGGTCATTTATGCCAAGCGCCTGCCCGAGGGCGCGGGCGTCTCCTACGGGCACACCTATGTGACCCGGCAGCCGAGCACCGTGGCGGTCATTCCATTCGGTTATGCGGATGGGGTACCGCGTCACGCCTCCGGCACCGGCCCGGTCCAGATAAATGGTGTCCGGTATCACATCGCCGGTCGGGTCTGCATGGACCAGTTCGTGGTCGACGTCGGCGACGCCGACGTGCGAGAAGGCGACGAGGCGATCCTGTTCGGGTCGGGCGACGGCGGCGAACCGACAGCCGACGACTGGGCCAGCGCAGTGGGCACAATTAATTATGAGATCGTCACCCGCATCGGCTCCTCCCGCATCCCCCGGACCCACCACGGTGACCTCTAAGAAGCGCCGGGCCGGGATCGCCGGCGCGGTCCTCGGGGTCGCGGCGGCGGGCGTGGCCGCGGGCGTCGCCGTCGAGCGCCTCATCGTGCGCCGTACCCGAAACCGGACCGACGATCCGCTCGGCGAGGAACCGTTCGGGATGCTTCCGTACGACGAGACGATGACGGTGACCACCGACGACGGCATCGAGCTGCACGTGGAGATCGTCGATCCGCTGGAGCCGTCGACCAAGCCCACGCTGGTGTTCGTCCACGGCTTCTGCCTCGACCAGGGGACTTTTCATTTCCAGCGGCGCTTCCTTGACGAGCAGGGTGAACACCGGATGGTCTTCTATGACCAGCCCGGGCACGGGTACTCGACGTCGCTGGCCGAGGGTGAGTACGAGCTGCCGGCGCTCAGCGACGCGCTCTACGACGTGCTGAAAGCGGCAGTCCCGTCCGACGACATCGTCCTCATCGGACACTCAATGGGCGGCATGACCATCATGGCCCTCGCCGAACAGCACCCCGCCCTGTTCCAGGACAGGGTCAAGGGCGTGATCCTCATCGCCACCTCCGGCGGGCAGGTCAACGGCTCCAAGTGGCTCGGGTTGCCCGACGTGATCGCGCGCGCCACACCGTCCGTCATGACCATCGTCAACAGCGCCTCCCGGCTGACCGGCGGCGGCATCGACAAGCTGCGGCGGGCAAGCACCGACCTGGCCTGGCTGCTGACACGGCGCTACGGCTTCGGCGGCGAGAAACCGTCGGCGGCGCTCGTCTCCTTCGTGGAAAAGATGAACTCGCGCACCAGCACCGACACTGTCGCGCGCTTCCTGCGGACCATCTACAGCCACGCCCGGTACCCGGCCCTGCGCACGCTGGAAGACCTGCCGGTACTGCTGATCACGGGCGAGAAAGACATGATCACGCCGCTTGCCCACGCCGAAGAGATCGCCCGCCTGCTACCCCGCGCCCGCTACGAGAAGATCGCCAACAGCGGGCATGTCGTCATGCTTGAATGTGCCGACGAGGTAAACGCCGCCATCCAAGGCTTCCTGGAGCAGTTTTGATCACACTGGCTACGGTTTCGGACACCCGCGCATTCGGCGCCCACCTCGCCACTTTCTTGAAACCCGGCGATCTGATCATCCTGAACGGCCCGCTGGGCGCCGGGAAAACCGCGCTGGTGCAAGGCATCGGGGCCGGTCTGGGAGTAAAAGGCGAGGTCACGTCGCCGACGTTCGTCATCTCGCGGGTGCACCGCGGCCTGCTGCCGCTCGTGCACGTCGACGCGTACCGGCTGGGCGAGTTCGAGATCGACGACCTGGACCTTGACGCGTCGGTGGAAGACTCGGTCACCGTCGTCGAGTGGGGCACGGGAAAGGCGGAGAAGCTCGCCGACTCGTACCTGGAGATCGTCATCGGCAGGCGGGACGACGACACCCGGACCGTCGAACTCGTCGGGCATGGTGGCGAATGGGCCAACCGGGTGCTCGCGCTTCGGTAGGCTCTCGGGCGTGGGCATCGTCTCGCCCGGCTTCCACGGCAGGCGCCGATCGTCCGGGCCGCAACTGCCGCCAGGTCAGTATCTGACGGAGGATTTCCCGGTACTGTCGGCGGGCCCGACGCCCCGCATCCCGCCGCAGGAGTGGGAGTTCGCCGTCACCACCGAGGCCGGTGTCCGCCACACGTGGTCGTGGAGTGAGTTCACCGCGCTGGACAGCGAAACCCCGACGGTCGACCTGCACTGCGTCACGAAGTGGTCCAAGTTCGGCACGAACTGGCGCGGGGTATCGCTGGACACGCTCCTGGCGGAGGTCGAAACCGCCGCCGACTATGCCCTTGCGTATTCGTACGGCGGGTACACCACGAACCTGCCGCTGGAGGACCTCCTCGACGGGCAGGCCTGGATCGCCTACGAATACGACGGCGCGCCGCTGCCCGCCGAGCACGGCGGCCCCGCCCGGCTGCTCGTGCCGCACCTGTACCTGTGGAAGTCGGCGAAATGGGTGCAGTCGGTCGAGCTGCTCGACCACGACGAGCCGGGCTTCTGGGAGCGCAACGGCTACCACAACGACGGCGACCCGTGGGGGGAGGAACGTCACGCCCCCTGGCGATAATCCCTCCGTG
>DASUXL010000258.1:0-32979 GCA_036377915.1 Candidatus Limnocylindrales bacterium | reverse complement strand
GAGGTGGTGTCGTGAGTGTGTGGACGTGCCGTTCTGATGAGCTGGTCGGGATTGGTGACACGGTGGCGTTGAGTCTGTTGAACCATTCGGACGCGATCGGGCGGATTGTGGCGCAGACCGATGACGACCGGATTAAGTGCCTGCTGGCGGGTTGTCACCCGTCGTGTTCCCCAGGCGATTTCGTGACGGTGGACGAGGACCAGTTGTTGTTGCGGGTTCAGCCGGGTCAGCCGTGATCGTCGGGGCCGTGATGGATTCGGAGTTGGAGCTTCCGGCCGTGGACACCACGAACTTGCGCGGGGCGGTCGATGGTGCGTGGCCGGTGTGTGGGTGCCGGTCGTGGCGGCTGCTGGACCGCGTCGAGCGCGATGCCGAGTTGGGTTGGGTGATGGCGTGGGCGTGGCAGGCGTATTGGGTGAGGTTGAAGCTGCTGGTCCATGGGGAGCATGTGGGGGTGCACGAGTTGGGCTCGGTGGCGCGTGGGCGCGGTAACGCGCGGTCGGTGGTGGACAAGCTGTGTCTGTGGGCCGATTGCGGTGCGGTGGTGCTGGAGCTGACGCCAACGGACGGGTGGGGCGCGGATCTGGCGCGGCTGTCGAAGTTTTACACGTCGTGTGGGTTTGCGCCCAACACTGAGCCGCCGTGGCGGTTTCGGTGGCAGGGCACGATGTTGCGCCGTCCGATCTCGGGACGTGGGCACGGGATGCGCTAACAGCGGCAGGCTTCCCGGAGCCGTGGTCATCTCCCGTGGTGGCCGGCTTCGGGGGGTGTCGGCGTGGGCGGGACGGGATCGTTCTGCCCTGGCTGGGATTCCAACAGGTTGGTAGGCAACAGGAAGGAGCAGTGTCATGGATTACGACATGCGGTGTGCGGCGACTCCGCTGCTGGGCGGCGGGGACGACCACGACGATGGGGGCGAGAGCGGCGGTCAGTCGCAGAAGGAGTAGCCCCGGCGGGTTTGCCCCGGTCGGGGTTGAGTGGGGTTCTGGCATGTGTGGCTGCCACCAGCATGCCGAAGCCCCGGATGGGCTGGGTGTGCGTGCGGTGCTGCGTAACGCGCGCGGGCACCAGCAGCGCTGTGCGACGAATGCCTGCGCAAAGACCCCGACCACCGCCCGGCCAGCGACCACTTGGCGGTGCGGCTGGCCGAGATCGCCGGTGTGCCGGTGCCGGCATTGTCAGATCCCAAGGGCGGCAAGGACATTGCCGGGCAGGGTCACACCGCGTTCCTGCCGTCGCCCGCGCCCGGCGGCACGGATGCCAACGCGGCCCGTCCCGCGACGGCGATGCTGCCCTCGCGCCGCCGTCGCCTGGCGATGATCGTGGCAGCCGGGGCCGTACCCATAATGGCATTGTTGGCTTTGGCCTGGGCCGGCAAAGGCCCGGCAGCCCCCGCACCGGCCGCGTGTCAGGTCACCTATCAGCAGATCGACAGTGCGGCAAGCGAGTTCGCCGCCGAGCTGACCGTCTTCAACAAGGGTACGGATGCACTCAACGGATGGGACGTACGCTTCGGCTTGCCCGGCGACCAGAACGTGGTGGCCGCCGGTGACGGCACTTGGCGGCAGGAGGGTCGCCAGGTGACTTTGCGACCGGCCGACGGCCGAGCGACGCTGGACTCCGGGCACAGCTACCGCTTCGCGCTGTCCGGGCGGTACCGGCAGATCAACGCGATGCCAGCGGCGTTCGCCGTCTCCGGCACACCGTGCGCCAGCGTGGTGCTCGCACCGACCGCGCCGTCACCTCCCGCCTCGCCGCCGGCCAACGAGCAGGGCAAGCCCGACAAGGACAAGGGGAAGGGAAACGGCGGGCCGGGCAAGCACAACGATTAGCCGTCGCGGTTCGGCCGTCCGGGCAAGCGGTCGGCTACGCCTCCAGTCGTACCCGGCTCGCCCGCTGCACCCGCAGTCGTACCGCAAAGATCCGATCCACAGTGGACGCTTTGCGCGTCCCGGCCGCCGAGCATTGTCCTACCCGTCCCTGCCGGGTGCGGGTAGGACAATGCAAGGAGGAAACCGTTGAGGCGATTCGATTTTCCCCAGGCACGGCGTGCTGCGAGCGCGTTGGCCGGGTTGCTGGCGGTGGTCGCGGTGGTCGCCACTTCGTCGCCCGTCCTGGCCGGGTCGGACAAAGACGCCGGGTCGGACAAAGAGATTGTGATCAATGAGGAGTTGACCGAGGCCGATGAGCTGGCGAGGGCGCAGGAGCCGCTTGTCGCGGCGGCAACGGCGTTCACCGCACTCGACCCGAAGCGCGAAGCGCTGGGCGGCATACGCCTCCAGGTGCGCAAGGGCGAGGTCGAGCTCTACTGGAAGGGTGAGGTTCCCGGCCCGGTCCGCGAGGAGATCGCGGTGCAGGAGGCAAACGGGGTCCGGGTCGTCGTCCAGCCGGCCGACTACAGCGGCAGTGAGCTAAGCACGGCCATCAACAAGATCATGGAGGAACGCGAGCGCTACCCTGGCCTCGCCGTGATCGTCCCGCTGCCTGAGGCCAGCGGACTTGTCGGGTACTTCGAAAATCCCGAGGCGGCCAAGGAGTTCACCTTCCCGGTGCCGGTCGGTGTCGAGGAGGCCCGGGAGGGGGCCGTCCCGTTCACCCGCAACAGCGACACCCGGCCGTTCTGGGGTGGGGCCGCCGCGATCTCAGGCGGCGGAGGGGGCTGCACCACGGGGTTCGCGGTCGCTCAGCACTTCTTCGTCGAGCTGAGCCGCGGCGTGCTCTCCGCGGGACACTGCGACCCGGCCGGTGGGGGCACGTGGTTCACGCCGGCCGGGCTGACCATCGGCAGGGCCGGCGCACGCAACGCCATCAGCGACTCGATCTACATCCGGACCTCGTCCTCGGGGCGCACCTACACCGGCGGTGTGACAAGCAATTTCTCCAAGCAGGTCATCGGGCCGGTACCCAATTTCCCGGGCCAGTTCGTCTGCACCGAGGGCGCGTTCACCGGCGAACACTGCTTCGTGATGAACCTGTTCGTCGGCGGCGCCGCCATCGTCAGCGGAGGGCTGACGTTCGGTGTCACGGTCGGGCTCAACGTCACCGGGGCGATCGCCGGCGGTTCGGGTGACAGCGGCGGGCCCGTCGTCGTTACCGGAAACCCCTTCACCGCACACGCCGCGGGCCTGATCAGCTTCGGAATCGGCGCGACGCCTTGCGCGGTGGGCACGTGCTCGCCCCTGTTCGGATACATCGACATCAACTGGGTGCTCGCGACCAATTTCCCCATGGTTCTCGTCCCGTGAGGTGATGACGACGACCTCCAAAACCTGACAGTGGTTGTCGTGTTTGCCCGGCAAGGTGGGAGAACATGACCGATACCAAACCATTGGCGGGCCGGGTGGCGCTGGTTGCCGGCGCCACCCGCGGCTGCGGGCGGGCAATCGCCATCGAACTCGCGCGCGCCGGAGCCTATGTGTACGCCACCGGCCGCTCCAGCCAGGCTCAGCGTTCCGAGATGGACCGGCCCGAGACGATCGAACAGACGCAACAGCTGATGGCCGCCGCCGGCGGTGAGGGAGCCGCAGTCGTCGTCGACCACCTTGTCGCGGACCAGGTCCGTGCCCTTGTCGACCGGATCCGCGACGAGCGGGGCCGGCTCGATATTCTCGTCAACGACGTGTGGGGCGGCGACCCGTTCGCGCAGTGGGAGACTCCGCTGTGGGAGCAGGACCTGGCCAAGGGACTGCATCTGCTCGACGTGGGGCTGCATTCACACATCATCACCAGCCACTTCGCACTACAGCTGCTGTCGCGGCGCTCCGGCGGGATCGTCATCGAGATCACGGACGGGTCGAACGACTTCAACGGCGAGTACCGCGGCGAGTTCTTCTACGACCTGTGCAAGGTTTCGGTGAACCGGATCGCGTTGGCGCAAGCCAAAGAACTGGCCAAGGTCGGGGGTACCGCGGTCGGGGTGACACCCGGTTTCCTGCGCTCGGAGGCGATGCTGGACCACTTCGGCGTGACCGAGGAGAACTGGCGAGACGCGGCGACGAAGGAGCGGCCGCATTTCAGCCTCTCGGAGACACCGGCGTATGTTGCCCGAGGCATCGCCGCGCTCGTCGCCGACCCGGACGCGAGCCGGTTCGCCGGCCGCGTGCTCAGCAGCGGCCAGCTCGCCCGGCAGTACGGCGTGACCGACACCGACGGGACAAGGCCAGACTTTGACCTGTACGCGCGGGAGAACGACCTGGACAGCAACGAGGTCTTTGACGACCACCGCTACCGCTGACCACTCCCGCCGGGGGCGTTGCGGGCGGCCATCACCGGCCACCCTCACCGCTGACCACTCCCGCCGGGGGCGTTGCGGGCGGCCATCGCCGCTCCGATGGCGGCGAGCGCGGCCCGTAGCTCCGGTGGGTCGAGCACCTCCACGTCGGCGCCGAGCGCGGTCAGCTGATGCTCGGCGACGGTAAGCGACTCCACCGCCACGTCCAGCTCCAGCCAGCCCTCGGCGTCGGCCGGCCCGGCCGCGGCGACCGCCTCGTCCACCACCGGTTGGCCCAGCTCGCCGGCGAGGCCGCGCAATGCCCGACGCAGGACCCGGATCCGGATCCGTTCGCGTAGCACGCTACGGTCGAAGTCGGCCGACGCCTGGGCCCAGAACTCGGGCAGGACGAAGCCGTCCGGGCGGACGAACTCCGCCCCGGTCGGGTCGGCCGAAAGGATGCGCGACACCCGGTAGGAGCGGACGGTGCCGTCGACCGCGGCGACGGCATACCAGACACCGGCCTTGAGAACCAGGCCCAGCGGTTCAAGTTCCCGCTCGACCACGGCCTCGCCGCGCTGGTAGCGCACCCTCAGCCGCTCCTGCCGCCACACCGCCGCGGCGACCGTGGCAAGGTGCGGCAGCTGCTCGGCCCGGTGGAACCAGCCCGGGGCGTCGAGGTGGAAGCGCTCGCCGAGTTCGACGGCGCGCTGGCGAGCCGGCTCGGGCAGCGTGGCGAGCAGCTTGGACTGGGCGGTGGTCAGCGCGCCCGCCAGGCCGAGGTCGGCCAGCGCTGTCGGTACCCCGCTGACGAACAGCGCGGCCGCCTCCGGACCGGTCAGCCCGTCAAGCTTGGTCCGCCACCCGTCCATCAGCCGGATGCCGCCGCCGCGTCCGGGTTGGGACCACAGCGGCACTCCGGCCGCCTGCAACGCGGCGACATCCCGCATGATCGTGCGGTCGGAGACCTCCAGGACCGCCGCCAGCTCGGCAGCGGTGGCGCTGCGCCGCGCTTGCAGCGTGAACAGAAGCGCGATCAGCCGCTCGGACTTCACGCCGACAGCGTACGGCGACAGTCTGGCGCTTGGTCTGACGACCGGTCAGGCGACGCGGGCCGCCGGTCCGCTCAGGTCTGCGGCACACCGCGGCGGACCCACCACCGCCGCCCGCCAAATGCGAGCGCGGCCAGCAGCAGCACCACCAGGCCACCGGCGAGGGTCGGCATGCGCCAGTCGGAGCGGTTCGCCGCCGCGCCACCGGTGCCGGTGTCGTTACCTCCGGCCGGCGCGTTGGCCGGTGCCTGCGCGGCGATCACGTCCGGCTTGAAGCTGTCGTCGGCCGCGTACGGCTCGCGCTTGTGGTCGACCTCCATCACGGGCGGCTGGACCTTGCCCGGCCAGTACTTCTGCAGGTCCTGCGCGGACGGCGCGGCCGGTACGCCCAGCGGCTGCAACGTGCCCGGCACGGTCAGCGCGCCGACGTGGAAGCTGGCGAAGACGCCTTGGATTCCGGTGACCTTCCACTTTCCGGCGTACGGCACGGTCACCGTGGTGACGAAGTGCGCCGGTTCCGGCAGTTCCTTGCCGGTGAAGGTGACCCGCGAACCGCGGTCGTCGGTCAGCATCAGGCCCACGATGCCGATCGAGGCCGGATCGGACCGGTTGTACGGGTGCGTGCCGTGCTGCAGCACCCAGAAGCTGACCTGGTGTGCCTTGCCCGGCTCGATGGTGCCGGCCGGGTCGATCACCGTTGCCGCCCAGCCACCGGCCATGGCCGGACCGGTCAGGACCGTCGCGCCGACTCCGGTACCCAACACCAGCGCCAGCAAAGATACGCCTGCTCGTCGGAGCATCGTTACCACCTCCGCCGGTATTGAGCCCTCACCCCCGGCACGGGTTCCCGATGAAGCCGGGCCAATGCACAATGTGGCATGCGTGTGCGTTTGGCGATCGGCGACTTCTCCCGCATGACCCATCTGAGCGTGAAGGCGCTGCGGCACTACCACGAGCTGGGGTTGCTGGTGCCCGCCGAGGTGGATGCGTCGTCGGGGTACCGGTGGTATGAGCCCGGCCAGGTACGCATCGCGCACGTCATCCGGCGGCTGCGCGACCTGGGGATGCCGCTGGAACAGATCCGCGAGGTTCTCACCGCCCCCGGCGTCGAGGCCCGCAATCGTTTGCTCGGGGCGCACACCGAGCGGATGGAGACCGAACTCGCCGCGGCGCAAGCGGTCGTGGCCGGTCTGCGGTCGCTGCTGGACGACCCCGCTCCCGCGGTCGAGGTGACGCATCGCCGGGTCGAGCCTCAGCTCGCCTTCGCCATCACGGAACGGGTGCGGGCCGAGGACCTGGACGCCTGGTGGGAGGCGGCGTTCGGGGAGCTCGACGCGGCACTGTCCAATGCGGACACCGTGGCGACCGGGCCGCGTGCGGCGCTGTACTCGCCGGACTTCTTCGAGCTTGGCGAGGGCGAGGTCGTCGCCCACCGCCCGGTCGCGGCACCCGCAGGCACCGGCGACCGGGTGAGGCTCGCCGAGATTCCAGCCGCCGAACTTGCCATCGCGATACACCACGGCGGTTTCGGCGATATCGATCAAACATATGGCTTGCTGGGTACCCATGTGGGGCAAAGGGAAATCGGAATGCCCGGCCCGATCCGGGAGGTCTACGTGGTCTCCCCGTTCGACACCGCCGACGAGGCGGGGCTGCTGACCGAGGTCTGCTGGCCGGTCTTCCAGACCCGGGCAAGATAGACACCGCCGAGGCACACGACTCCGCCCGCCAGCGCCGGCCACGGCGGGGTCTCGCCGAGCACAGCCCAGCCGAGCCCTATCGCCACCACCGGGATCAGGTAGTTGAGCGCGCCGGAGCGGCCCGCACTGGTACGCCGCAACGCAAATGTCCACGTCACAAACCCCAGCGCTGTGGGCCCGACGCCGAGATAGACCAGCCAGCCGATTTCAGCGCCGCCTGACCGGCCCACCTGCTCGACAAGTCCCGGCGCGAACGGCAGGCACGCGATGGTCGCGGCCAGGCAGCCGAGCCAGGTCACGGTGAGCGCGGAAACCCGTGCCAGCACGGCCTTTTGCACCACGACCGCGACCGCGTACGCCATCGCGGCGATCACGCACAGCAGGATGCCCGCGCCCGCACCGCTTGCCGTACGAGCGGAGCCCAGCCCGATGATGACCACACCGCCGAACGCGATCGCGCATCCGGCGAACAGTCCACGCGGGTAGCCTTCGCGCAGGAACAGCCCTGCCAGCAGCGCGATGAGAATCGGCCCGGTGTTGATGATCATTGCGGCGGTGCCGGCGTCGATCCGGCGCTCGGCCGCGTTGAGCGTGACGCTGTACACGCCGAGGAAAAGCACGCCGTAGCAGGCGATCGCGGCCAGGTCGCGCCACGACGGGCGCGGCGGTCGCGGTTCGCTGCCGCCGCCGGGTTCGCTGCCGCTGCCGGGTTCGCTGCCGCTGCCGGGTTCGCGGCCGCCGCCGGGTTCGCGGCCGCCACCGGGTTCCCGGGCGCCACCGGGTTCCCGGGCGCCACGGGCAAGACGCGCGCCACGGGCAAGACGCGCGCCACGGGCGCCACGGGCAAGGCGGAGCGCCAGAATCAGCGCGCAGAGCGCCGCGCAGCTGACCACGAGCCGCCCCAGCGCGAGCGGTCCCGGACTGAAAGCGGCACCGGCGGCGCGGATGCCCACGAACGCCGACCCCCACAGGACCACCGTCACCAGTCCGGCCATCAACGCCGCGGCATCGCCTCGGTTGCCGCCGCCGGTCCCCGGCGAACCCACGCTCCTCCGCCGTGCCGCGCTTGCCTGCCGGTCACGCATCGGCGGCCACCCCCTCATCGCGGACCGTCGCAAGGCGTGAGCCGGTGGTGGGACGTGGCGTCAGCCGTGCCTCGGGTGGCAGCCTGCGTTCCAAAGTGGACGCTGCCACCCCGGCGAGCGCAGCGAGCGCCGCAGCGGCGGCGAAGGCGAGCAGCGGTGCCCGCCCGAGCAGGGGCGTGCCCAGCGTGGGCCCTGCCGCCAGGCCCACCCACCATGACAGGCCCATCGCCGCCATGTACCGGCCGCGCAGTTCCACCGGGGCCAGGTCCGCGACCAACGGCATCAACACGCTGGTATGCAGGCACTCGCCCACCCCGACAGCGATCGCCGCGACCACCAGCGCCGCGAACGTGAACGGCCCGAACAGGTTGAGGCCCGCGGCCACCACGATCAGGCACGCGCCGGCGAACACCGCCGCGGCCATCTTGATCATCACGGTCCGGCGCCTGCCCTCGGCCAGCCGAGCAACCGGAACCTGAACCAGGACAACGGTTACCGCGTTCGCGGTGAGCAGGACACCGACGAGCCAGACCCCGATGTGCAACCCGCCTCCGGCATAGGTGGGCAGCAGCCAGCTGAACACACTCCAGCCCACCGCGATCATGGCCAGATTTATCCCGACCAGATGCATGAAGGCCCGATCGCGCAACACCACCCGGTAGCCCCGCGCGACCGGCTCGGCCCGTGCACCGGCCGGCACGACGGCAAGCAGCACCCCCGCGAATACCAGATAGGTGATGGTGTTGGCGAAGAACAGCGCGACGAAACCGGCTAGACCCAACGCGGCAACCAGACCGCCCACGGCCCCGCCGAGCCCGAACCCGGCATTGGCGGCCACCCGCGAAACCGCCGTCGCACGATGCCGTATGTCGCGTGACGCCAGCCCGGCGACGAGAGCCGACTGGCCCGGATTCAGTACACCGTTGCCCGCGCCCGCCACCGCCGCCGCGGCGAGCGCCGCCCACGGCTCGACCGCCAGCGCGAGCCCGGCATAGCCGGCCGCAAGCGCAACCGAACCGCACACGACGGCGGCCCGTGCGCCAAAGCGGTCGATCAGTGGACCCGCCATCGGCGCGGTAACCACCGCGACGCCGGTGATCGCGCCCACCACAAGGCCCGCCACGCCCAGCCCGAAACCCCGCTCCTCATGCAGATAGATGATTTCGAAGGGCAGCACGGCGCCGTACCCCAGCATGTTGACGAAGATCCCCACCTGGACAAGCCACAGCTGCCGTGACAGCCCGAAAACAGGACCTCGAAGATCAGTCATGTCCATGACCGTCGGGTCTCCCCCGACAGGAGGGTCAAGCATCGGACGGTGAGTTGTCGTGCGCCGCCAGTGTGCCGTCTACTGATGCCATGGGTGCACATCGACGGTTGGAGTTAGTAGTGCTGCTGCTGGGCGCGGCGGTGGCGCTGGCCGGTTGCCAGCAGCGCCCTGCCTCGTCGCCGTCACCCGCCGCGGTGCCGTCCGCCTCCCCTTCGCCACAGCAAAGCTCCTCTCCCGCAACGCCATCCGGTGGCGGCGGGGTCGGGGTCCGGGCCTGCGGGCTGGATCAGCTCACCATCACGATCAGCGAGGTGGGCAAGCAAGAGGGTGGCGCCGGGCACAGCTCGACCGCGTTGCTGTTGCGCAACTCCGGGACCACGCGGTGTTCGCTGAGCGGCTACCCAAAGGTGGTCGCGCTGGATTCGACCGAAGCCATGGTGTCCGAGGCCCAGCAGACCCTGAACGGATACATGGGCGGGGTCACCGCGAACCAGGCGCCAACCGTCGAACTCGCACCCGGGCAGGCGGCCTCGGCCTTGTTCGAAGCGCTGACCGCCAACGCCGACGGCACGGCGTGCCGGGCCTACGCGGCGTTGCGGGTGACACCGCCTGGGCAGTCGGGCTCGGTCACCGTCCGCTGGGGACTGGCGGGCTGCGCCGAGCCGCAGATCCATCCGATCGTCGCTGGCGAGAGCGGGCGAGGCTGATTGGTCATGCGGCTGGCCGGACGGGGTTCCGCCGGATCTCACGCAGTACGCCGTGCCGGTGCAGCGCCCATGCCAGGCGCCGGACGCTGCGATGCCACACGAACAGCGCCACGGCCCGGCGTACCAGCGCCCACCGCTTGTCGCTGAACTGGTTCTCCGCCGCCTGCCAGATCAGCTCGCGCACCTTCGCGCTGTCGAGCGCGGCCCGCACCTGGCGCCGCACCGCGGGATCCTCCGCCGCCGAAGCGATGGCGGCCGCCAGCGCCGGGCGGTCCATCATGGATTCCGCCACCGCGGCCACCAGTGGCCGGCGTACCCCGTCCTCCTCCAGCAGCAGCAGCACGGCCTCCCGGATCTCGGCGGTGTCCAAGGCGGACCGCAGCAGGCGCAGCAGGCTGCGCTCGACCTCGTGGTCGCGGTCCGGTACGGACAGCGCCGCCAGCAGCGACGTCACCTCGTCGAGGTCGATGAGGTGTTGCAGCCCGGTGCGGAACTCCGGAAGTTCCCACGCGACCAACAGTCCCTTGACGAGGTTGCGGTTCATGGGCTACCCGCTACCCGGAAACCGGCGTTCACGAACCTTTCCCTGTTCGCCGGGGTTTTAGCAAACCGGCGGCAGGGTGCGTGGCCAGGCAATACGCTGAGATCCAATGTTCGTGGCACTCAAGGAGGCAGTCGTGTCTGTGATCATGATGATGAGGGTGAAGGGCGATCCCGCCGCGCTTGAAAGCTATGCGGTCGACAATGCCGAACAGCTGCAACGGATCGCCCAGGAAGGCAAGGCCAAAGGCTGCATGCACCACCAGTTCGCCGTTGCCGACGGCGAGGTAGTGGTGATCGACGAGTGGCCGAGCGAAACGGCATTCCGGGACTTCTTCGACAACCAGGCCGAGATTCCGGAAGTCATGAAGAAAGCCGGCGCGAAGGGCAAGCCCGAAGTGACGTTCTACCGCAAGCTCGACACAGCCGACCAGTTCTGAGTGCGCCGGATGGTCAGCCCCCGGGCGGGGCGGTGCTCTCCCGGATCGTGAGGGTGGTGGCAAGTTCGAGCCCGATCTGCGGTCTCCGCTCGCCGCGCCCCAGGGCGAGGGCCAGTTCCGTGGCGGCCACGGCCATTTCGGTGAGTGGCTGGTGAACGGTGGTCAGCGGTGGGTCGATCAGGGCGGTGATCGGCAGGTCGTCGAAGCCGACGACGCTGAGGTCGGCGGGGATGCGCAGCCCTAAAGTCCGTGCGGCTTGATAGACGCCGAGCGCCTGCAGGTCGTTGCTGGCGAAGATGGCCGTGGGACGGTCCGGACGGCTCAGCAGGTCCAGCGCCGCAAGGAACCCGTCCTGCTGCGTCAGGCCGGAACGCACGACAAGGTTGGCGTCCATCACAAGGCTGGCGGCCTCCAAAGCGGAGCGGTAGCCGTCGAGCCTGGCTTGGCAGCACAGCACCCGATCCGGGCCGGCGATCATGCCGATGCGGCGGTGGCCAAGCTCGAGCAGGTGGCGGGTGGCCGACCGGCCTCCGGTCCAGTTGGTGGCCCCCACGAAGGGGACATCGTCGGGCAGCTCGGCGGTCGGGTCGAAGACCACAAACGGAATACCTTTGGCGCGCAACTGGTTTCGCTGCTCCTCCGACAGCTGGGCCACCGTCACGATGCAGGATGGGCGGCGGGCGACGGCGTCGTCCATCCAGTAGCGGATGGCGTTGTGCTGCGGGCCGAACTCGGTCAGCACGACACCCATGCGATGCTCGCGGGCCACCTGCTCGACACCGCGGATGATCTGGACTCCCCACATGTGTTTGAGTTCGTCGAAGACGAGCTCCATCATCTTGTTGCGCTGAGTGGTGCTTGCTTTCCGGTACCCATATTGGCTGATCAATGCCTCGACCCGAGCCCGCGTATCCGCGGCAACACCGGACCGGCCGTTGATGACCTTGGACACGGTCGGGATGGACACGCCGGCGGACTCCGCGATGTAGGAGATGGTCACCGGCATGGCCGGATCCCCTTGCGGGCCTTGGTTGTCGGCAACCGGCTCGCCCGGCTCGGCGTGTGGCAACCCGTCTCCCTCCATCGGCCGTCCGCGAACCCGCTTACGGCGCAAGGATAGCCCCTCCATCGGCGGTTTCGATCGGCTCGTAGTCGAACCAGTCGAAGCGCACGGTACCTGCGGCGGCGTACATCCCGATCACCCGGCCGGTGAAGCCGCCGGCGACCTCGGTCGAAAGGTACCGGCCGTCGAGTTCGGCCAGCGGGTCGAACGCTCCATCCGCCTCGTCAACCCCCAGCCGGAGCACGTCAGGCTCCTTGCTCGGATGCCAGTCCCCCGGTGGCGAGGCGAGCACGTCGATCCGGAGCCGGACCGGCCCTTCGGGCATGGGCCGGGTGGCCACGGTCGAGCGCAGCGAGCCGATCCGCGCCACGACCCGCACCTGGCCGTCGCCGGCCTCCACCTCGTAGTGATGGCATTCGTCGAGGCGGACGGCGATCCCGCCGCGCCCCTCGGCGGCGTCGACCAATGTCCTTACCCGGCAAGACAAATGCTGCTGGCGGCGGCCGGCGAACGTGATGTCGGGGTGGTCAAGCGACTCGCCGCGCGCGTGGAGCGTGAGCCATCCCGGACGGTCCAAAAGCGACAATTGCTCGACCGGACGGGAGCGCACCGAAACCCAGCGCGGATGCAGCCGGTCGCCCTCGAAATCGTCGCGCACCGGCGAAGGCGGCACGGGGTGTGACGGCCACGGAGGCGCCGCCATGCTCGGTGCGACCTCGCCGACCACGGGCCAGCCATCGACCCACGTGACCGGTGCCAGAAAGGTTTCCCGGCCGAGCACGTGCCAGCCGGGGGTACCGCCGCCCGGCCGTACCCCCAGAAAGACCATCCACCACGAACCGTCAGGCGCCTCAACGAGATCGGCGTGGCCGGTGTTCTGGATTGGACGGTTGGTGCCGCGGTGGCTCAGGATCGGGTTGGCCGGGCACGGCTCGAACGGCCCGTCGGGAGCCGGGCCGCGCGCGATCGAAACCGCGTGCCCGCGTTCGGTTCCGCCCTCGGCGATCAGCAGGTACCAGTAGCCCCCGATCCGGTACAGGTGCGGGGCCTCCGGCGCCTGCGCGCCCGGGGCCCCCGACCAAAGCCGGCGCGGTGGGCCGAACGTCTGCCCGGTGCCGGGGTCGATGCGCACCTGCCCCACCCCCGCATACGTGCACCAGCAGTGACCGTCCTCGTCCCAGGCGAGGTCCGGGTCGATGCCCGTCACGCCGGGCAGCCTGACCGGCTCGGACCACGGGCCGGCGGGGTCGTCCGTGGTGAACACCATGGTGCCGCCGCCGGAGGCGACGTTCGTCGTGATCAGCCAGAACCGGCCGTCGTGGTGGCGCAACGTCGGCGCGTAAACCCCCGCGGACGACGGCATCGCCGCCGGCAGGGTCAGCTGGCTCGGCCGGTCCAGCGCGTTGCCGATCTGTTCCCAGTGCACCAGATCGCGGCTGTGGAATATGGGTACTCCCGGGAAGTACTCGAAGCTTGAACAAGCCAGGTAGTAGTCGTCGCCGACCCGGCAGATGCTCGGATCCGGGTGCATGCCCGCGATCACCGGGTTGGTGAACGCGCCGTTGATCCAGAATTCCTCAACCGCGGCTTCTACACTGGTCAGGCTCATCCGGTCATCTCCTATTCAATGCTGTGGCCGCACCGCCGAGTGCGGCCGCCTCGTGGCCGAGCGCGGACACCGCCAGCCGCACTCGGGCGTGCTCCGGCGTCGCCGCGATCGACCGGGCGGTGCGTTCGATGGCTGGCAGCGTCCACGGCGCCAGTGCTGCGTGGTACCCGCCCAACAAGACCGTCTGCGGGTCGAACAGGTTGACAAGAATCCCGACCGTGTTTCCGAGCCAGGCGCCGAACTCGCCGAGTGCGGCCAGCACCCGCTGGTCACCGGCCCTAGCTCGCCGTACCAGGTCCGCCACCTCGAGGTGTCGCTCGGCGGCGAGCCCGTCCGCCGCCTCGAAGCGGGTGCGCAACAGCAGTGTGCTCAGTCCGGAGACCGTGGCCGGGCGGCCGCTTCGCAGCGCGACACCGCCGTTGACAACGCCGACACCCGCACCGGCATGATCGGGCAGATACACCATGTTGGATGTGCCGGCGTGGCTGCCGTACCGGTGCTCCGCAAGGGCAGCCAGCATCACGCCACTGTCGACGCCGACCGGAAAGCCGGTATCACCCAGCGCCCGTTCAAGCCGGCCGCGCAGGTCGATGTCCTTCCACGCCAGCGCGGGTGCGCTGCGGACGACACCGGCCCGGTCAACCATCCCCGGAACCGCCACGTTGAGCCCGGCGACGATGGCACCCTGCGCTCGCACCCGAGCCGCGGCGGCGCGGGCCAACCTGGCAGCGTAGGCGATGGCCGGACCGGGGGCGGTGCCGCGCGGCGGGTACGACCGGTGCCAGGTAAGGATTTGCCGCCCGCCGGAGTCGACGGCGACCGCGGTGAGATGCCGTGGCCACGTTCTTGTTGCCATGCTCGGTCAGGACGGCGTTGCCGTTGCTCATGTTGTAGTCGACACCGGCGGTGCCGAAGTTGACCAGCAGGTACTCCTTCGACCCGTACGGCGCGGCAAGGAAGTTCGCGATCGCGAGGCATTCCTGGACCTGCTTGTCGGACAGCTTCTTGTTCAGATAGCTGAACGAGCTTGACCCAAGACCAAGCTGAATTCTGGGGGTACCCCCAGCGGCGTCAAAAACCTTGAACACCTGCCGGTTGTAGTTCGGGTTCGCCGCCATGCCGCCCTTGGCATCGTCGCCGTCCCACACGCCGATGCCGCCGCCGCTGATGGCCACCTTGCCGCTCCAGAAGCGCTGCTGGCCGTTGGCGGTGTTCCCGGCCAGGGCGTCGGGATGCACGTAACCCGCCTTGGCGATCCGGGCCGCGAAGTTGATCGCCTCGATCATGCCCGGCATCTCGTACTGGTGCAGCAGCTTGCCGCTGGGGACGGGGTTCCAGGTGCTGACCACCCCGAACGGGAAGAGCAGGAAAGGCCACAGGTCGTCGAAGGCCCACCGGCCCGCGTTCGCGTCGGTGAGCGACTTGCCGGCGGCGAACAGGCACTCCGGCAGCCTTCCGGAGGCGAACAGCGCCGGCAGGTTGTCCACATAGGTGTTGCCGTCGGCGGGTTGCATCCTGAGCGTGGCGCCGAGTGCCTTGTTCACCGCGTCGTAGTAGGTGTTGCCGCTCGACGGCGGGATGGCGCCCCACAACGGGGTTCGCGTGACGTACGTCCCGCCCGAGCCGGGCACGCCGGTCGTGCCCGGCCCGCTGTTCGTGCGGCCCGAACCGCAACCGGCCAGGACACCGGACGCGACCAGGGCGGCGGCGCCTGCCAGCACACTGCGGCGAGAGGCCGTGCCGGAGGTATGGGTATTGCCTTGCGATGTCATATGTATGAACCACCTCGGGGTGGGAGGGTGCCGCGCGGAGCAACTGCGCGGCACCCTCGTCTCTGGCTAGCTGGTGGTACCGGTGACCGAGGTACCGGACCTGGTGACGAAATAGGTGACCTGCGTGCCGCTCCAGAAGTGGAAGGTGAGCGTGACGCGGGCGCCGTCATTGACCTCGTTGAAGAATTCGGGCTTCATGATGATCGTGTTGGCGGCGCTGTCGGGCTGGAAGTGCGTCCAGAACTCCTTGAAGGAGGTCCAGTTGTACGGGCCGGCGATGCTGCCGTCGGCGTACCTGGCCTCCATCGTGGCCAGCTGGTCGCCACGGAACTGGGCCGGGATGGTGAAGCCACTTGTCGCTCCGGTGGCGTTGGACAGCACCGGCGGGTCGTAGCTGATGATGCTGATCCGCCAGGGCACGCCCTGGCTGAACCGGGCATGGATGCTGGCGTTGACTCCGGTGGCACGGTTGCCGGCCAGCCGGGTCAATGCCTCCGCGGTGAGGGTCAGCGTGTTGCCGGAGACCGAGTAGTCCCGGCCGCTGACCAGATCGGTGTTGCCCTGGCGCAAGCCTTGGAACGCGGTGCCGTTGAGGTTCAGCGTGAGTGACCTGCTCGTGATAGCACCGCTGCGAGGCAGGTAGACGTGGTCCGCGGAGGCGGTGCCGGAGCGGCGGGCCCAGCTCGACGTGACCTGGGCCATCAGCTCCGGGTCGCGCCAGCGCAGCTCCTGCCGGTGCAGGATGGTGCCGGCCTCCCACAGCATGGTGGTGACGTTCCTGGTCCGGGCGTGGTGACCGAACGCCTCGAAGAACTTGAGCACCTCACCCTGCTGGATGATGCCGGGCCGGGTGTAGTCAAGGCTGAGCAACAGGTACTCGCCGAGGATCACCGGGATTCCGTTGGCCACCAACGAGTTGTAGGCCCGTTCGAACGTGCCCACCAGGTCCTGTTCCACCTCGGCGTTGTAGCGGGTGAAGCCGGAGTTGTTGACGCTGAACGGCCAGAACCCGTAGAAGTGGATGGTCGCGACCAGGTTGCGGTCGTTCAGCTGGGTGAACGAGGTCCGCAGCGCGTCAAGCCGGCCCTGGTCGGCGTTGGTGAACAGGGTGGGCAGCACCAGGAGACGGTTGGTATTGCCGCCGCCGGAGGCACGCACGATGCGCACGAATTCGGCGTTGAGCTCGTGCAGCAGCTGGTAGTTCTGCGCGTCGCCGGAGGTGCCGGCGAACTGTGGCTCGTTGATGCTCTCGAACAGCAGCCTGGACGAGTGGTTGCGGAAGGCGCTCGCGATCTGCGTCCACAGCGCGTTGTAGCGGTTGAGCACGTTGGTGCGGTCGGTGGGGTACGTATTGATCCACTGCCACGAGTCGTGATGCAGGTTGATCATCACGTAGAAGCCACGCGCCAGCGCCCAGTCGACCACCTGGCGGACGCGGCCGAGGAACGCGGGGTCGATCGTGTAGGACGGCGCGGCCCCGTGGCGGTTGCTCCACGTGATCGGCAGGCGGATGCTCTTGAACCCTTGCGCGCGAAGGTGATCCAGCAGCGCCTCACTGATCGGCGGGTTGCCCCACGACGTCTCGTCGGGAATGGCGTCGAGGGTGTTGCCGATGTTGGTGCCGGGCTGCATCGCTGCCACAACCTGCATCGGGTTTGTCGGCTGCGTGGACGGCGATGTGGACGGTGACGGTGACGGCGGCCGGGAGGCGGACTGGCTGGGCGATGGCGAGCCGGGCAGACCGTTGCACGTGACGCCGTTGAGCGCGAACGAAGGGGGTGGCGGGTTGGTGTCCGACCAGGATCCGTTGAAGCCGAACGATACCCTCCCGTTGGTGGCTATGGCCGCGTTATAGCTCATATTGGTCGCGGTGACCGTGGCGGCCGGCTGGGTGTGGGTGGCGTTCCAGATCTGGGTGATCCGCTGGCCGGCGGTGAATGTCCAAACCAGATTCCAGCCGTTGATCGGGTCGCCGAGGTTGTTGATCTCGACGTTGGCGGTGAAGCCACCCGGCCACTGGGCGGTGACGGCGTAATTGACCCGGCAGCCCGCAGCGGCGTATGCGTTGGAGGTGGCGATCAGACCGGCGGTGGCCACGGCGGCAGCGGCGACGGCTGCGGCGACGGCTGCGGCGAAAGCGGGCTTCCACTTTACTTTTGTCATCTGTTCCTCGCTGGGTGAGGTCGGGGGATCCCGCCTCCCGTGCCCGGACCGGATGGGCGGCTCACTCCGGCGGTGCCCTGCCCGGCGGCCGAAGTTTCGGAAACTTTCTAGACATCAGCTCCGATAGTTTCCTTCGGTAGAGGCTAGCGAGCATGAGCCACAGGCGTCAATGCCTTCTTGCTCGGAACAGATTTATGCTTTTCACGCAGAATGCCTGGAAACTTTCTTAATCGAAAGCTCCCAGGCATCGCGCCTTTGCTCAGAAGTTGAACTGGTCGATGTTGGAGGAGTTGTAAGTGAACGGATCCCCGAGCAGGACCGTGGCGTCCTTGCCGACCGTGAAGTCACCGAGCTTGCCGGCCTTGAACTTGTCGCCCTCCTTGCCGCTGATCATCCCGGAGGCGAGGCTCGCCGCGGCATACGCGGCAAGGTAGCCCAGATCGGCCGGGTTCCACAGGGCGAACGCCTTGCAGGTGCCGTCCTTGACGAAGGCGCGCATCTGGTTCGGGGTACCCAGCCCGGTCAGCTGGACCTTGCCCTTGTACGCCGAGCCGGACAGGTAGCGGGCGGCGGCCGCCACACCCACCGTCGTGGGCGAGATGATGCCCTTCAGGTTGGGGTGCTTGGCAAGCAGCGCCTGCGTCTCGGTGAACGACTTCTGGTCCTGGTCGTCGCCGTAGACCGTGTCGACCAGCTTGAGCTTGGCGTACTCGGGCTTGCCCAGCTCGGTCTTCATCATCGCGATCCACGAGTTCTGGTTGGTGGCGTTCGCCGTCGCGGACAGGATGGCGATCTCGCCGCCGTCCGCGCCGATCGCGTCCGAGATCAGCTTGATCTGGATTTTGGCTATACCCTCCGCCGTCGCCTGGTTGATGAAAAGGTCACGGCAGGACGGGTTGGTGTCGGAGTCGAAGGTGACCACCTTCGCCCCGGCCTGGCGGGCTTCGTTGAGGGCGCCGCAGATGGCGTCCTTGTCGTTGGCGGACACCACAATCACGTCGGTCTTCTGCTGCGACAAGGTGTTGATGTAGCTGACCTGTGCCGAAGGGCTCGCCTCCGACGGCCCGGTCTCGCTGTAGACGCCCTTGAACTCGTCGATCGCGGCCTTGCCGCCGTTGTCGGACGTGGTGAAGTACGGGTTGTTGACCTGCTTGGGCAGGAACGCGATCTTCAGGCCGGACTTGATGGTGTCGCCGGCTCCCGGGCCGGGGGCCGGTGTGTTGGCGTCTTCGGCGCAGGCGGCCATCGACAGCGCAAGCGCCGCGATCACAGTCACCGCCTGAAAGCGGACCCGGGTCGTGCCTGCTTTCATGGAAAGCCTCTCAATCGTTAGGTGGTAGGCGTAACTGTCGGTGCGGTGGTGCGCCGCCGGCTGCGGCGATTGTGGAGCCGCTGACGCAGCATGCCGGCGACATTCGGTCCGACGACCGAAGCGATCAGCAAAGAACCGGTGATGACGGTGAGCGTGTTGGCCGGCACGTAGGCAAGCTGCAAACCGTTGCGCAGCACGCCAAGCAGCGCCACGGCGGCGAGCACGCCCAGCAGCGCGCCGCGGCCGCCGAAGATGGACACCCCGCCCAGCAGCACGGCGGCGACCACCGCCAGTTCGAGGCCCAGGCCGTTGTCGGCGCGGGCGCTGGCGAAGCGCAGCGTCCAGAACACCCCGGCCAGGGCCGACATCGCGCCGGTCGCCACGAACAGCCAGAACTTGGTCAACCGCACCTTCACCCCCGCGTACCGGGCCGCCTCGGCGCTGTTGCCCATGGCGTACAGGCCGCGACCGATCGGGGTGGCGTGCAGGACGAGCGCGAACACCACCGCCAGCGCCGCCACGACGAGGATGAACCACGGGATGACGCTGCCGGGAAGCGGCTTGATCGCGCCCGTGGTCCAGGACTGCGGGTAGTTGGCCACCGCCCGGTCGCCGAGCACGACGTAGGCCAGCCCGCGGTAGAGCGCGAGCGTGCCGATGGTGACCGCCAGCGACGGCAGCCCGAACCCGGTGACGAACAATCCGTTGACCGCGCCCAGCGCGGCGCCGAGCAGCAGGCAGATCGCGATCAGCGCGGGCAGCGAGGTCACCCCGGTCACCCACAGCTGGCCCATCACGGTGCACGTCAGACCGAGCACACTCGCCACGGACAGGTCGATCTCGCCGGTGATCACGACGAGCGTCATCGGCAGGGCGATGAGCGCGATCGGGATCGCTTCCAGCGCAACGAATCGCCAGAACCGCGGGCTCTCGACACCGTCGATGGTGAACATGCCCGCGACGGATACGACCACCAGTGCGACAAGCACGATGGCGTCCCATGACCCGAGCACGCGAAGCCTACCCATGGCTTGTCTTCCTCTCGCGCAAGCCGCGACCCACCCTTGCCGACAGGGCGCGGTCAAGTCCGATGGAGGCGAGGATCAGCGCGCCCACGGCGGCGTCCTGCCAGAACGGGTTGATGCCCAGTACCGGAAGCGAGGCCCGGATAGTGGTCAGCAGCACCGCGCCCAGCGCCGCGCCGTAGACCGAGCCGCTGCCGCCGAAGATGGCCACGCCACCGACCACCACCGCCGCCACGACGTTGAGCTCCGTGCCCAGACCGGCGTTGGCGTCAAGGGTTCCGAACCGCGCCGCGTGCAGGACCCCGGCCAGCCCGGCCAGCGCCCCGCTGACCACGAAGGCCCCGAAGATCCGGCGACCGCTGGGAATGCCCGAAAGCCTTGCCGCCGTTGGGTCGGAGCCGATGGCGTACAGCTCCCGCCCGCTGCGGTAGTTGCGCATGAAATAGCCGACCACGACCAGCACCACCACCGCGAACAGCGCCAGAACCGGTACCCCCAGCATGGTGTTGGTGCCCATCCGCAGGAATCCGGGTGGCATGTCGGCGGCGTTGATCTGCCGCCCGGTTGCCCACATGTAGTCCACTCCCCGGAAAACATAAAGCGTCCCAAGGGTTACCACGAGCGCGGGGACGCGGGCCGCGGCGATCAGCCCGCCGTTGACCGCGCCCAGCGCCGCCCCCAGCCCCACACCGAGCAGGATCATCAGCGGGATGGGCATCGCCGGCGCCGCGACGAACACCGCCCCGGTCGCGAACGCCGACAGGCCAAGGATCGAACCGACCGACAGGTCGACGTTGCGGGTGATGACCACGACGGCCTGACCGACCGCGAGGATCGCCAGGATCGTCGAGCCAAGCAACAGGTCCTTGACGCTCTGCGCGCTCAGGAACCGCGGATTGACCAGATAGGTGACCACAATCAGCAGCACCAGTGCCAGGCCGATCCCGAGCTCGCGCACGACGAACGCGCGCTGCGCCAGGCGGGTGCCGCTGGTAGGGGCGGCCGTCGGGGGCGGCGACTTGACCATCGTCATGACGTCCCCTGCCCGGTCGCCGCCGCCATGACGGCTTCCTCATCCGCGCTGTGGCGTGCGATGTCGGCGGTCAGCCTGCCCTCGTGCATCACAAGGACCCGGTCGGCCATGCCCAGCACCTCCGGGAGTTCGCTGGAGACCATCAGCACCGCGACCCCGTCGGCGGCCAGTTGCGACAGCAGCCGGTGCACCTCGGCCTTGGTCCCCACGTCGATGCCGCGGGTGGGCTCGTCGACGATGAGCACTCGCGGGGCCGTCGCGAGCCACTTGGCCAGGACCACCTTCTGCTGGTTGCCGCCGGACAGCAGCGACACCGCGTCGGTGAGCCTGCCGGCCTTGACCTGAAGCCTTCGCGCCCAGCCGTCCGCGGCCCGGCGTTCGGCACCACCGAACAGCAGGCCGCCGCGGGCCAGCGCCCAGCGTCTGGGCAACGTGGCGTTGCGCTCGACGGACAGCTCCATCACCAGGCCCTGCTGGCGACGGTCCTCCGGTACCAAGGAAATCCCTGACTTGATGGCAGCCGCCGGATCACCTTTCGGAAATCGTTTTCCATCGACGATTACCTCACCGGCGTCGTACCGGTCGACCCCGAAGATCGCCCGGCAGACCTCGCTGCGTCCCGCGCCCACCAGACCGGCCAGCGCCACGATCTCTCCACTGTGGACTGTGAAGCTGACGTCGCTGAAAACGCCGTGCCGCGTCAGCCCTTTCACCTCGAGCAGGGGCTTGCCGGTTACCGTGTCCTGCTTGGGATACATCGCCGCGACGTCGCGCCCGACCATCCGGCGGATCAGCACGTCGGGGGTGACGGCAGAGGTGGCATCGGTGGATACCCGGCGGCCGTCACGCATGACGGTGATCCGGTCGCACAGGGCGAAGACCTCGTCGAAGCGGTGCGAGACGAAAAGCACGGCGGTTCCCGCGTCGCGCAAGGATCGGACCACGGTGAACAGCCGCTCCACCTCCACTCCGGACAGTGCGGCGGTCGGCTCGTCCATCACCAGCACCCGGGCTTGCAGCGACAGCGCCTTGGCGATCTCGACAAGCTGCTGGTCGGCGATTGACAACCCCCGCGCCGGCCGGTCCGGGTCGAGCTGGACACCAAGGCGCGCAAACAGTTCGGCCGCACGGGAGCGCATCTGCGCGAGGTCGACCCGCCGCCAGCTCCGCAACGGCTGGCGGCCCATGAAGATGTTCTCCGCCACCGGCAAATCCGGGAACAGCGTGGGCTCCTGGTAGATCACCGCGGTCCCGGCGGCACGGGCGTCGGCCGGACCGTGCAGTTCAAGCGGCTGCCCATCCAGCGTGACGCTCCCGGTGTCCGGCGCGTAGACCCCGGCCAGAATCTTGACCAATGTGGACTTGCCGGCGCCGTTCTCCCCCACCAGGGCGTGTGCCTCGCCGCCACGCAGCTGGAAGTCCACCTCTTGCAGTGCCGCCACCGCTCCGAAAGACTTGCTGACCCTGTCGAGCGTGAGCATCGATGCCGTCACCTCGAACCTCTTCTCGCTACATGACTCAGCCACGTATTGTGAAACGTTTCATTTTGCGATTACGATGACGTTAGGCGGCGCAATAACGCCCCGTCAAGGGTTTCGCCGCCGTTACCAAGCCGTTGCAATCGGGCGACCGTGGGCCAGGAAAGGGGCATTGCCCGCGATGGTTGAGTCGACAAACATCAAGGAGGTTGCCCGCCTGGCCGGAGTGTCGGCAGGCACGGTGAGCAACGTCCTCAACCATCCCCACCGGGTGCGCGAAACCACCCGCACCCGCGTGCATCAGGCCATCACCCAGCTCGGCTACGTGCGCAACGACACCGCGCGGCAACTGCGCACCGGCAGCAGCAGGCAGATCGCCGTGGTGGTGCTCAACGTGACCAACCCGTTCTTCACCGACGTCGTGCACGGAGTCGAGATCGCCGCCGAGGAGCACGGGGTCGCGGTCGTGGTGTGCAACAGCGGCTCCGATCCCGACCGCGAGCGGCGCCACCTGAGCCTGCTCGAGGAACAGCGGATACGCGGTGTGCTGATCACGCCGGTGAACGACGAGCACATGACACGGCTGCATCAGCTTGCCGCACGCGGCATCCCGGTGGTGCTCGTCGACCAGAGCGCCGGCTGGACGAACCGGTGCTCGGTCACTGTGGACGATGTGCAGGGCGGCCGGCTCGCCGCGCAGCATCTGCTGGAACGGGGTCACCGGCACCTTGCCTTCGCCGGTGGACCTTTGGGGGTACCGCAGGTGGCCGACCGCCACCGAGGGTTCACCGATGCGGCCTGCGGCGCACGGATCGCCATGGCCCACACCGCAACCCTGTCCATCGCATCCGGACGTGAAGCGGCCGCGGAGCTTGCCGCGCTGCCGGCCGATGAACGGCCGACCGCGGTCTTCTGCGCCAACGATCTGCTCGCCCTGGGGATGCTGCAAGGGGTGATGCAGCGCGGTCTGCGGGTACCGCAGGACGTCGCGATCGTCGGCTACGACGACATCGAGTTCGCCGCCGCGGCCACGGTGCCGCTGTCATCGGTACGCCAGCCGCGCGAGCAGCTCGGCCGCACCGCCGCCGAACTGCTGCTCGACGAGATCGTCTCCGGGGCGGCGCACAAGCACCGGCAGGTGCTCTTCCAGCCGGAGCTGATCGCTCGCGCATCCACCGATCCCGGTTCCGGTATGGTCGCTTCCGGACCGAGGTAGGGGCGCCGATGGCGGAGACAGGCATCAAGGAGGTGGCACGCCGGGCGGGTGTGTCCCTCGGGACGGTGAGCAATGTGCTCAACCGTCCGCAAACCGTGACACCGCAGACGCGCAAACGGGTACTCAAGGCCATAGAGGAACTTGGCTACGTGCGCAACGACTCCGCGCGGCACCTCCGGGCGGGCCGCAGCAGGACGGTGGCCATCGTCGTCCTCGACGTGTCCAACCCTTTCTTCACCGATGTCGTGCGCGGCGCGGAGGAGGCCGTCGAGCAGGCCGGAGGGATGCTGATCGTCTGCAACAGCGGTGAGGACGCCACCCGGGAGCGCCGCCACCTGGATACCGTTGAGGAGCAACGGGTACGCGGCCTGCTGATCACCCCGATCGGGGAAGGCCACCACAAGCGGCTGGAGCGGCTGGTCAAACGCGGCATCCCGGTGGTCCTCGTCGACCGCGGTTCGGGTGAGCCCAACCAGTGCTCGGTGTCGGTCGACGACGTGCTCGGCGGTCGGCTCGCCGCGCAACATCTGGTGGAGCGCGGCCACCGTCGCATCGCCTTCGTCGGCGGGCCGCTGTCCATCCGGCAGGTGGCCGACCGGCGCGACGGTGCCGCGGCGGTCCTGGCCGAACACGGGCGGGCGGAGTTGCAGATCGTCCAGACGCGCTCGCTGACCACGGTCGCGGGGCGGGAGGCGGCGGAGGCGATCTGCGCGATGCCCGCGGCGCGGCGGCCCACCGCTTTGTTCTGCGCCAACGATCTGGTCGCCCTGGGCGCGCTGCAGGGGCTGGTGGCCGGTGGGCTTCGGGTACCGCACGACGTGGCGATCGTCGGCTACGACGACATCGACTTCGCCTCGGCGGCCACGGTGCCGTTGACGTCGGTGCGCCAACCGCGCGAGCTGCTGGGCCGCACCGCCGCGCAGCTGCTGCTCGAGGAGGCCGATGACACCGCGCGCCACGGCCACCGCCATGTGGTCTTCCAGCCTCAGCTGGTCGTCCGCCAGTCGACGGCCGCGGCGCGCGGGAAATCGCTCACCCGGTGATGAAGGTGAACGTGCCCGACGGCGTGCGGTAGACGGCGTATCCGCCGTCGGTGCGCAGGAACTCAGCCCTGCGTGGTTCGTGAACCACCCGGCCGCCGTTGAGCTGTACCCACACCTCGGCTGTGGTGTTGGGCGGGACGGTGACGGTCAGCTTGAACTGAGCGCCGGTCTTTGCCCACTCCGAGCGGGCCAACCCTTGCGGCGTTTGATAGCTGCCCTTGACCCAGGTGAGGTCACCGGCCACTTTGGGCTTGATGAGCAGCGAGCGGTAGGCAAGCGCCCCGCCCGCCGGGCCGATGCCGGCCAGCCCGGCATGGAACCACTCCTGGATCTGGGCGAGGATCATGTGGTTCTTGGAGTCGCGGCGATTCCACCGCTCCCCCATCGTGGTCATCCCGCCGGGGTTGGCGACGGTTGACTCCATGAAGAAGCCGTAGCTGGGCTCCTCGTTCTCCTGCAGCAGATCCCACAGCACGTCGTCGCGCCCGGCCGCGGCGAGCGCCCGCACGATCGGGGCCATGCCGATGGTCCCGCCGCTGAAATGCGGGCCGTCGCCGGTGGGGTGGAACGCGTACACCAGGTCCACGAGCGCTTGCGTGACGGCGGCCCGCTCGCTGTCCGGGACGAGCCCGGCATCGAGCGCGAGGGCCTGGGCCGCCTGGGTCGCGCCGGTGGTACCGGCGTTGCCGTCGGTGGTGTAGCGGCGCAGTGCAGTGTTGTAGAAGGCGGCGTTGAATGCCGCGGCGATCTGGCCCGCCAGCGCCTGGTACCGGTCGGCGTCGGCGGAGTGCCCGGTCAGCCGCGCCATCATCGCCAGCTTGCTGATCATTATGTAGTAGCCCCAGGTCCCCGTGATGCGCCCGGAGGTCTGCTCCGCCGAGACCCAGTCGGCAAGGGCGGCGTCCACGATGTGGCCAACCGCTTTCTCCCGCTCGATGTAATCGGCGAAATCGACCATCTGACCGTAGTAGCGCGCCATCGTCTCGGTGTCGCCGTAGAGCTCGTAGAGCATGGCGGGCACCAGGATGATGGCGTTACCCCAGTTGATCTCGTCGCCGAACCGGCCGGTGTATCCCCAGTCGTAGACCGGTGTTTTCAGCGCGACGTTGCCGAACATCGGCCCGGTGGCGAGGGACTGCCCCTCCACCAGATGCCGCATGGTGGTTTTCATATACGCCGCAAGGCCGTAGTCGCGGTGGATCGAACCCATCGGCATGGTGTAGTCGGCCGGGTACGACAGCTTCTCGCGACCGGGGCAGTCGGTGAAGGTGGACATGATGTTGCCGGCGAACGAGTAGCGCGCCATCGTGTAGATCCGGTTGACCCGGGCGTTGGAACTGCTGAATTCACCGGCGGCGGGCGTCGCCGCCTGCAACCGGATGCCTTTGACGGTGTCCGCGGTGGGCACGTACCCGTCGGGCAGACCGTTCAGCTGAACCCATTGCATGCCAAAGTAATTGAACTCCGGGTGCCAGTTTTCCCCTCCGGTCGGCCCGGCCGTCGTGTAGGTGTTGAACAGGCTGGTACCTCGACCACCCCCGCCGCCCCGCAGCGAGTCCTGGTTGACGGTGCCGTCGGCGTTGAGCGACTCGGCCGGTGAGACCCGCACGACGGTGCCGGCCGGGACGCCGTCGCCAAGGTGCAGTTCCGGCCAGCCGACGATGTTCTGCCCGAAGTCGAACACCCACGTGCCCGGGACCGGGTTGGTCACCGACACCGGGGTGAACTTCTCGGCCACGGTGATGGGTGGTGCCGTCCGGGCAACCAGCTTGGTGGCAAGGTTGGGCGGTGGGGCGATCCCGGCATCGGTCCACGCCATTTCGGTACCATCGCGCCGCTTCGCGGTCGCCGAAAGGTCCGAACCTGCCCTGTCCCAGCCGTGCTGCTCGCGCCGCGCGTCATAGTCGGCGCCGGAGTACCAGGCGTCGGTGACCAGCGGCCCGAAAGCCGTGCGCCAGCCCCGGTCGGAGACGACCACGCCGGTGGATCCGTTGGTGTAGCTGATTTCGAGCCGCGCGATCAGCCGCGGCGTGACCGCGGCGCCGGCGCTGGGGTCGGTGGCGGCGATGTTGTTGCCCGAGCCGGTGACCGACGCGCCCACACTGTGCGGTTTGGACAGTCCCGGGGTGAACGAGATGCCGGCGGCCGCGTCGATCGCGGTGATGGTGCGTGATTCAAGGTTGTCGCCGCCGTTGCCGGTGTCGACGTTGACGGTGCCGCCGACGTGGTAGTTGGCGACGCTGTTGAGCTGGACCGTGGTGGCACCGGCTTCGGCGTCGGCGGTGAGCACCCCGGCGCCTTTGAGCTGGCTTTGCCACCACGAGTACGGGGCGGTGCGGCCCACGGCCGGGTTGGTGACGCTGCGGCGCACGTATGCGGTGCCGTTGCCGAGCTGGACGCCGAGAGTGTTGCCGCCCTTCTTGAGTTCCTTGGTGATGTCGTAGGTGCGGTACTCGGTGGACAGCTGGTAGTTGGAGTTGCCCGGGGCGAGCACCTCGCCGGACAGCGACTTGCCGTTGAGCGTGGGCAGGTGCAGCCCGATGCCGGAAAGGTAGAGGCGGGCTTCGCTTATCTTGCCGTCCACGGTGAACTGGCGCGCGAAGATGGGCATTGGCTGGTTCTCGGCCCGGCCGGGATAGTCGATCCAGCGGGCCTGTCCCCAGTCGCTCTGTTGCAGCAGTCCCATTTCCCAGGACGAGGGCGCGCTCCACTCCGACGGTCTGCGGTGCGCGTCCCAGATCCGCACCTGCCAGCTCACCTTCTGCCGCGAGGTGAGCTGGGCACCGCCGTAGGGGACGCCGGACTGCACCGCGGACTCCACCCTGCCGGTGTCCCAGATCAGTGTTCCCCGGCTACGCGCCTGGATCTGATAGGCGGTCTGCAGGTCATTGGCGGCGGCGTGGCCGGTGTCGGCCATCTGCCACGCCAGAAGGGGCCGGGGACTGTCGATGCCTATCGGCTTGTCTGTTCGGCCGTCGACGCTCAGGTTGACGACCCGCACCGGGTGCGGCCCGTTGGAGGCCGCCGCCGGTGCCGCGCTGAATGCCTGTGGCAGGACGAGGGTCAGTGATACGCCCAGCCCGGCAAGCACTCGCAGAGGATGCCTGGTGGTTGACACTATGACTCCTTGTATTTGGCGTCCATGTCGGCCAGCACCTTGTCCGATGTGGACTGTCCACTGAAGATTGACTGCAGGCCGCTGAGCATTGTCTGCTGCACCTTGGCGTTGGGCCACAACTGGTCCATGAACGGCACCGTGCGGTTGTCGTTGATGAACTTGGCCACCTCGGCCAGGGCCGGGTCGATGGCGTAACCGGTGTCGGGAAGCGACGGGATGCTGCCCTGCTTCTTGTTGAACACCGTCATGCCCTCCGGCGACATGATGAAGTTCACGAATTTCAGCGCGAGGTCCATGTTCTTCGCCTTGGCGTTGACGCCGTAACCGGCGCCGGCCGCGGCGGGCATGAAGAACTTGGCCGGCTCATCGGTGGCCGGCAGCGCCTTGAGGGTGAAGGTGCCGGCCGGGTTCTTGCCCTTGAGCAGGGCCACCACCCAGTTGCCCTGGATGATGCCCAGGGTCTTGCCGGTGGCGGCTAGCTCCTGGCTGGCCTCGTAGCTGGCGCCCAGCGGGCTCTTCTGGAAGCAGCCGTTGCGCTCCATCTCCAGGTACTTGGCCATGGCGGTGGTCCACGGCGAAGCGGCGAAAGTCGCCTTGCCCGCTTGCATCTTCATGTCGAAGTCCCGGTCGCCGCTGTAGACGATGGTGGCAACCAGCGCGTAGAGGGCGATCTGCGTGACCCAGTTGTCCTGGATCCCGAGGGCGTAGGCCGGTGTTCCCTTGGCGGCGGCCGTCTGGCAGAACGCGAGAAGCTCCGTCCAGGTGCCCGGCGGCGTGAGACCCGCCTTGCTCATCGCCTCGTTGTTGTAGACGGCACCGATCCCGTTGAGCCCGAAGACCGCGTTGTAGGTCTTTCCTTCATACTGGGCAACGCTTTTGACCGCCGTGGGATACTTGGCCGCCCACGGCTGGGAGGACAGGTCCAGCAGGTAGCCCGGCTTGGCCAGGACATAGGTGGCGCCGGGGTTGCCGTTGCCCGGCCACACCGACATCACGTCGGGCGCGGTACCGGAGGCCAGCTGGGTGCGGATCTGCTGCTGGTACTGGTCGGCGCCGCTGGTGGTGAAGCGCACCTTGACGCCGGGGTTGGCGGCCTCGAACGCTTTGACCACGTCCTCTAGCGAGCCCTGGTCGACCGAGGCCACGGTCAGCTCCTTGGAGCCCTCGCTTGCGGTGGGCCCGCCGCTGCAGCCCGCCGCCATCACACCGGCGGTGAGGGCGGCGACAGCCGCCATGAGCTTGCGTCTGTACATGTTCTGCACTCCTGTGATCAGAGGTGGAAACAGGCGCTGAAGGTGTAGCTGCCGGACGCCAGCCGCACGGTGACACCCGCGGCTGACGGCTCGACCCCGAGAACCCCCGGCCGCGTCGGGGCGGCCAGGCCGCCCTCCTCGACGCTGGACGGATCGGCGGTGGGGATCTCCAGTACGGCGGTGCTGCCGGGTGGCACCGTGACGGTCACGGTGATCCGGCCGCTTTCGATCGACCAGCCGCAGGCCACACGCCCGCGGACGGTCTCCTGCTCGGCGCGGGCCCAGGTGAGCCGGCCTCCGGGCAGCGGGCGCAGCAGCAGCTCGCGATAGCACACGGAGTCTGGTGCCTGGTCGATCCCGGCGACCCGGCCGTAGAGCCAGTCGCCGACGCTGCCGAGGCTGTAATGGTTGAACGAATTCATCACGGTGGACTGGAATCCGCCGTGCTCGGTCCAGCCGTCCCAGCGTTCCCAGATGGTGGTGGCACCGTGGCGGATGCTGTATCCCCAGGAAGGGAACTGGTCCTGGTGCAGCAGGGCGTAGGCGAGGTCGGCGCGGCCGTGGTCGGCCAGCACCGGGCACAGCAGCGCGACTCCGACGAATCCGGTGGTCAGGCGGTTGCCCCGCTTCTCTATGTCCGCGGCGAGGTGGCGGGCTGTATCCGGTACCAAATAATGAGGCAGCAACCCGAATCCAAGCGCAAGCAAGTAGGCGGTTTGGCTGCCGCCCTCCACGTTGCCATCGTCATCCACATAGGACTCGATGAAGGCTTCGCGGATGGCGGAATGCAGTTCCCGGTGTTCGGCTTCGATTTGGGGGTACCCGAGAATTCGCGCCGCATCGGCAACGATCTGTGCGCTGCGAGCGAAATACGCCGTCGCCAGGACGTCGCGCGGCGTGAACGCGTCGACCTGAAGCCAGTCGCCGTAGGAGTTTCCGGTGTGGTGCCGCCACCTCAGGTCCGGGTTGTGCCGGTGGACATGCCCGACCCAGGCGCGCATGGCGTCGAAACTTCGTTGCAGCACACGCAGATCCCCGTAGGTGCGCCACAGGTGCCACGGAATGATGACCCCGGCGTCGCCCCAGGCCGGCGCCGCCTCGCGATGCACCGAGTTGCGCGGCGCCACGTCGCGGACCGCCCCGCGCGCGTCCTGGCCGCCCACCACATCGCGCATCCAGCGGGCCAAAAACGCTGACACGTCGGCGTTTCGGCTCGCGGTCGGGGCGAAGATCTGTGCATCGGCAAGCCAGCCGAGGCGCTCGTCACGCTGCGGGCAGTCGGTGGGCACCGAGACGAAGTTTCCCCGCTGCCCCCAGGAGATGTTGGCGTGCAGCCGGTTCACCGCCGGATCGGAGCATTCGAAGTGCCCGGTCCACGGGGTGTCGCTGTGCAGCACGCACGCTGTCACGTCCGCGGCCGAAAGCTCGCCCGGGTAGTTGTCGACCTCGGCGTAGCGGAACCCGTGGAAGGTGAACTGCGGCTCGAAGACCTCGTCGCGGCCACCGGCGGCGGTGAAGACATCTGTCGCCCGCGCACGGCGCAGGTTGGCGGTGTAAAGCTCGCCGCCGTCGAGGATTTCGGCGTGCCGCACCAGGATGCGGCAGCCCGGCTCGGCGCCGCGCACGGCCAGCCTTACCCGCCCGACCAGGTTCTGTCCAAAGTCGACGATGTACCGGTTCGGGCCGCGCTGGTGAATGTCGATCGGCGAGACGTGGCCGGTGACGCGCACCGGGTGGTCGGGTTCGGCGACGAGCGGCCCGGGTTCGGTGTCGAGCACGGTCACCGGCTCGAAGCCGTGCGGGTCTCCCGGCTCGTCCCAGCGGGGTAGGTCGAGCCGGGCGTCGATGTGCTGGCCCATCAACAGATCCGCGGAGCGGATCGGGCCCGGCCGCTCGGACCAGGCCGCGTCGGTCACCACCGTCTGCCGTGATCCGTCGGCGAACTCCACGATGAGCTGGGCGAGGAACGCCGTGCAGGAACCGTAGTGCTGGGCGGGTTTGCGGATGTCGAAGCCGACGTGCCCGCTCCACCAGCCGTCGGCGACGATGGCGGCCATGGCGTTGGGGCCTTCGCGCAGCAGGCTGGTGACGTCGTGGGTTTGGTACTGAAGCCGTTGGTGGTACTCGGTCCAGCCCGGCGCGAGCTCGTGGTCGCCGACGCGCACGCCGTTGAGTCTCGGTTCGTAGACGCCACGCGCCGTGGCGTACAGCCGTGCCCGGATCGGCTTTTGTGGCAGGTGAAATTCGCGCCGCAGGAACAGCGGCGGCGACGGGAAACCCGGCTCGGCCTCGTCGTCGGGCGGGTCGACCGGCGGCAGCCGATCCGTGTCCCGTCCGATCCACGCCGCAGCCCAGTCGCCCGGGTGCAACAGCCCGGTCTCGAACCAGCTCCGCGCGCTCGCGGCGGGCTCGCCCGTCTCGTCCCACACCTCGACCCGCCAGTGGTAGCGGGTGGCCGAGCGCAGCACCGGACCCTCCCAGGGCACAAGCAACCCGTTGCCGCTGTCCCGTTTGCCGCTGTCCCACAACAGATTCGCCGGATCGTCCTCGGCGTGGGCCGCAACCGTGAGACGGTAGGCGCTCTGCGCGGCGCCGCGGCGGTCGCTGTCGAGCTTCCAGGAGAACCGCGGGTGTGCTTCGTCGATGCCCAGCGGCTCGTGCCGCTGCTCGGTTTGCAGGCCGTAGACGCGGAAATGTGTCATCCCTTCAGCCCTCCGGCGAAGCCGTTGATGATGCTGCGCTGCAACGCGAAATAGACGGCGAGCACCGGGACGATGCTGATCACGAGCGCGGCGAAGATGAGGTTCCAGTCGGAGACGTACTGGCCGACGAAGCCCGCGATCGCCACCGGCATGGTCTGCTGCGCGCTGCCGCTCAGGTACAGCAACGGGGTGAAGAAGTCGTTCCACACCGCCACCGCGTTGAGCACCAGCGCCGTCACCGTCACCGGTTTGAGCATCGGGAAGACCACGAACCGGAACGCCGCCAGCGGCGTGCAGCCGTCGATGAGCGCGGCGTCTTCGAAGTCGCGCGGCAGTGCGCGCAGGAACCCGACGTAGAGGAACGTGGTGAACGGCACCTGCAGCCCGGAGTAGAACAGGATCAGCGCCCAGGCCGTGCCCAGCAGCCCCAGGTCGCGCATGGTCTGGTAGAGCGGCAGCGCGGCCAGCTGGAAGGGCAGCACCAGCCCGAGCATGATGAGCAGGAACAGCCCGCGCGACCAGTTTGCCGTGACCCGCGCCAGCGGATAGGCCGCAAGCGACGAAAAGGCAAGCACCACAAGGACGCTGCCGGCGGTCACCAGCATGCTGTTGGCAAGCGCTCCGCCCAGACCGCCCTGCTGCCAGGCCTGGGCGAAGTTGTCGAGCGTGGGAGAGGTCGTCGGCCGCAGCGGCGACGAGGTGTCCGACGGTGCCCGCAACGCCAGGTTCACCAGCACGTAGAGCGGGAACCCGACGGCGACCGCCACCGCGATCATCCCCAGCTCCAGACCGAAGGTGCGCCACCGGTACCGGTTCATGCCATGCCCCGCTCGTTGCGGGCCAGCACGGCATACTGCCCGGTGGACACGACAGCCACGATGACCGTCAGGACGAGGGCGAGCGCGATGCTGTAGCCGAACTCGCCCAACGTGAACGCGTCCTTGTAGATCAGCGTCGAGAGGGTGTCGGTGGCGTGCCCCGGTCCCCCGCCGGTGAGCGCGTAAACCTGATCGAACAGCTTGATCCCCCCGATGATCGAAAGCATCAGGTTGACCGTGAACGCCGGGGCCAGCAGCGGGCGGGTGACAGACCAGAAGCGCCGCAGCCGCCCGCCCCCGTCGATCGCGGCGGCTTCGAAGATTTCCCTTGGTACCGACTGCAACCCGGCCACGAAGATGACCATCGAGT
>DASUXL010000257.1:0-29471 GCA_036377915.1 Candidatus Limnocylindrales bacterium | reverse complement strand
CCCGTACCGCGGGTCGTTTCGACGACCTGCTGAACGGCAAGTGACCACCTTCAGAAAGAAGAGGTAGACAGCCATGGCTGTTGTGAACTTCGTGCCCGACATCTGGTCGGCACGCATCCTGACCGCGCTCTCGCGCAACGCTGTCGCGGGCGGCATCGTCAACCGCGACTACGAGGGCGACATCCGCGGCGGTGGCGACTCGGTGAAGATCACCAACTTCGTCGACCCGACCATCGGCAACTACACCAAGCACACCGACATCACCGTCGAGGACATCGACGACGCCACGCAGGCGCTGCTCATCGACCAGCAGAAGTACTTCGCCTTCGAGCTGGACGACATCGAGCGCGCTCAGTCGGTCAACGGCGGTGCCGTCATGGCTGAGGCCACCAAGCGGGCCGCCTACGGGCTGAAGAACACGCTCGACGCGTTCCTCTTCACCACGCTCGCCGCCGGCGCCTCCGCCGCCGCTCCTGACCACCAGGTCGCGGAGGCCACCATCAACACGCCGGCCGGCGCCTACGAGGCCCTGGTCAACTGGGGCGTCCTGCTCGACACCGCGGACATCCCCGAGGAGGACCGCTGGGCGGTCATCACCCCGGCCTTCCACGGGCTGCTCCTGAAGGACGACCGCTTCGTCAAGGCTGGCGACGACGTCGCCGCCGCGACTCGTCTCAACGGTCGTGTCGGCCAGGCCGCGGGCTTCGAGATCCACACGTCCAACAACCTCCCGGCCGGCCCTGGTGCCGGTGCTGGTACCTCGATGATCGCGGGCTACCGCGGCGCCTGCACCCTCGCGGAGCAGATCGTCTCCGTCGAGGCTGCCCGCATGGAGAAGCGCTTCGCCGACATGGTGAAGGGCCTCCACGTCTATGGCGCCAAGGTCACCCGCCCCACCGGGCTCGTGGTCGCGGACGTCATCGTCGCGTGATGACTGACGACGACAAGCACGCCGGCCGCACTCAGGCGCGCCGGCCGTCCGACAAGCGGCGTTTCGTCGGCCTGGCGGGCGCGGTCTTCGTACCGCACCCGCTGGTCGACGAGGAGACGATCGCCACCAAGGTCGAGTCGGGCGAGTGGACTCCGGTCGAGGACAAGGCCCCGGCCAAGAAGGCGGCTGCGAAGCCGTCCGAGAAGTGACGAGGGAGGTCCGCCATGGCACTGCCTGACCTTGCATCCGCGGCGGACCTCTCCGCCCGTGGCATCGACACCGGCAGCAACGCCACCCTGGTGTCCACGATGCTCGGCGTTGCATCTTCCCTGGTGCGCGAGGCCTCAGGATCCCCGGTGGCCCAGCACACCGCCACTATCGCCTTCTATTCGACCGAGTGGGACCAGTACCTCGCGCTTCCCACGCGTCCCGTGACCACGGTCTCCGCTGTCACGCTCGACGGGACCGCGGTGACGGACTACAAGCTGGTCGGCGGCTCCCTGTGGCGCCGCTCCGGCTGGTACTCCGGCGAGCCCGTCGAGGTCGAGGTCTCCCTCACCTGCGGCCTGCCCGAGGTGCCCCCGCACATCGTGCAGCTCGTATGCGACCTCGCCATCCTCGGCATGAACACTGCGACCGCCGGCGCTCTCGACCCCCGAGTCATCGCCGAGCGCATCGACGACTACTCGGTCACCTTCGCTCAGGGCGCCGCGACTGTGGCATCCGCGATGACCATCCCCAAGGCCACCCGGGTCGCCCTGCGCGCCCAGTTCGGCGGCGGGGTCGGCTCGGCGAGGATGCGATGAGCCTCCAGAGCATCCAGGCTCGAGGTCGCGCAGCCGCAGATGCCCGCATGACCTCCCGCTGCACCATCCGCCGCAAGACGGGCAACATGGTGATCGACGCTGACAACCAGCAGGTCCCCGAGTGGGTGGTCGTCTACGCCGACCTCCCTGTGCGCATCGCGACCGCCCAGAGCGCCGTCCGATCGCGCACTCAGACCCCCGGCGACGCAGAGATCGAGCGCGCCACCCCGCGCGCCGACTTCCCGGCGAGCACCTCGAACCTGGCCGACAACGACCACGTCGAGATCACCGCAGGCGAGAACACTGGCCGCGTCTACCGCATCGACGAGTCCGACTGGTCCGACCAGGCCACCGCGCGCCGCCTCCCCGTCATGGCTGTCGAGCGCCCGATCGAATGGGGTGCGCCGTGATCATCCACGTCGAACACTCCGGCGTCGCCGACCTGGCATCCGACCTGCGCACGATCGCTGTCACGGCCCCGGCTCGCATGGTCGGCATCGTCCGCGACGACGTGGCCTTCGGTGAGCGCACCGCCCAGCGACTGGCCAAGGAGTCCTCGGGTCCCCACGGCCTGAACTACTTCAAGCGCATCACCGGCGAGATGACCGGCGACCTCGAAGGCGAGTATGGCCCACGCGCCGGGACCATGATCGGCGGCGGCTGGCGCAGCGGCGAGAACACTGACCTGGCGCGCTCGGCTGACATCGTCGGCCCGAAGTTCGCCAAGGACGTATCCGACCTGGCCGACGACCTGTTCTGGCCGGGTGCCTGATGGTCGCGCCGACGCTGGACCAGACCGCGATCTGGGATGTGGCTCAGGCGGCTCTCGCCCCGTTGTTCCCTGCTGGCGTGACCGTCTACCGCAAGGGCGATGTTCCCGGCTCCGACGGAAACGGGGGCATCCTGCCGCAGAAGTTCGTCACTCTCCACCTGGAGCGCCGCTACATCCCCGCGTCGCACGCCTCACGCCTGCGGTCCCGCTCCGGCTGGCGCATGGTCGTTCGGGCCGCCGCCGACATGGCACGCAACGCTGAGGCGCTGCTCGTGGACTGCTCCGGCATCGAGGACGCGCAGCTGGTCGTCGGCGGCGGGCGCTCGACCCCGGTTGAGCACGAGTCCTCCGAGGCGGTCAAGGCCGACGACGGCAAGTTCTCGGCCGCGACCACCTACACCTTCACCCTCTAGGAGATCGCATGTCCGAACTCGTCCGCGTCCGCGCGAACGGCCGGGAGTTCAACGCCGGCCGTGCGCTCGCAACCCGCAGGGGCTGGGAAATCCTCGACGAGCCCACCCATCAGCGCGACGGCCGCCCGCGTCCCGAGACGCACGCCAACGGCCGCCGGCTGAAGCCCAAGACCACGGTCGCCAAGGCGGCCGAGGAGAAGAAGAAAGACACCAAGGCGGCGGTCATCGACTCCGAGTCCGCCCCGACTTCGGAAGGAACTGACCGATGACCCAACTCCCGATGCCCGCCACCACGGCGACCTGGGGCCAGCAGTCCTACGTCGTGCTCTCCAGCGCGCCCGCCAGCCTGACGGCGATCACTGCCGCCGAGTTGACCGCCGGCGAGAACGTCTCCTGCTACCTGTACGGCGACTGGTTCCCCACCGCCGACACCGAGGGCGTGAGCCGCGCTCGCAAGGCCTGCCAGACGCAGGTCACCCAGGCCAAGGGCAACACCACCTGGCAGACCCCGCCGCTCTCCTACTCGGCGAACCCGCAGACCATCGACACCCCGGGCAGTGCGGGCAACGAGGCCTACGAGGTCTTCGTCCCCGACAGCACCGTCTACGTCGTGAAGTTCATCGGCGTCCCCGGTGACGAGGCTCCGGGTGCGACCGACGCCTACCAGGTGCTCCCGCTGGACCTCGGCCCGCGCGTGTGGGCGCCCTCGCAGGACGACGCCGGCGGTGAGGCCTCGATCAACCAGGCCGCGTTCTTCGCGCCGGGCTACTCGGCCCCGATCGATGGCGTCATCGCTGCCTGATCGATCGCAGAAACGGCCTCCGACCCGGTCCCGCCACGTGCCGGGTCGGAGGTCTCAACGTGGCACACGTGGCAATCAAGGAGAAGCAGATGCCGACACTGGCAGAAGTACGGGCCCGGAAGCAGACCCTCCCGACTCGCGAGAAGCGCGTGTGCCTCGACCTGGCCGCGATCTCCGAGGTCGAGGTACTGGAGGCCGAGAAGCGCGACCTCCTCGTCCAGGCCGAGGAGCGTAAGGACGGCGTCGGTCGCGCGCGCAAGGCCTCCGAGGGCGAGGACCCCCGACTCGCCCAGATCGAGGCCGAGATGGAAGCCCTCTTCGACCGCATGCGCGAGTCGGAGGGATCCATCACTCTGCGCGCCGTCACCGGCGGCGAGTGGCATCGCTTCAAGGAAGCCAACCCGGCCCGCGGCGAGGACGACGCGAACCACAAGCTCGACGAGAAGATCGCCTGGGGCGTGTGCAACGCCTCGGTGCTGCTCGATGAACTCCCGCGCTTCGTGGCCGCCTGGGACGGCGAAGAGTTGCAGCCCGGCGACTGGGTGACCATCGCCGACCAACTCGCCCCCGCCGACCTGCGCGACATCGTGACCACGGTCGTGGGCATGCACGAGAACCTGAACGGGGCGATCGTGCCCCCAAAATCTCACAGCGGATCCGGGAAGACCGAGGACTCCGCGACGAACTGAGCCTAGCTCACTCTCTCGGGACCTCCTGGAAGCGCCTCAACGGCTGGGAGCCCGAGGAACGGCACGAGCACTACGACGCCGACGGAAACCTGACCGGCTACACGGTCGTGACCCGCGAGGCCGAGTGGGACGACTCCGAGCGGGCCAAGATGACGGCCTATGTCGCCTACGAGCGCGGCATCGGGCCCTGCGGCTACCACCACGCCGAGACGCGGGACCGCGACGAGTTCTTCTTCGATATCGCGGAGATGACCTGCCCGGTCTGCGCGGCCCTCGACGTCGATGGCCGAGTCCAGGCCGATGCGCTCGACCAGTGGCGCAAGACCTACGGCGAGGACGGCCCGCCAGCGTCCACCCGCCGGCCCGATGACGGGCGCATCAGGTTCGCCAGCCGGGTCCCGAAGGAAGAAGCGCTCGAGCGCATCCGACAAGCACGCGAGGGGGTGACCGGTGGTAACTCGGACTGAGAAGGTCGTCCTCACAGCGGACGTCGGCGGCTTCACCTCCGCCATGGCCCGCGCCTCGGCAAGCACGACCCTGCTCAACCACGAGCTCGCCGACCTCGACGGATCCAGCATCAGGACCAAGACGTCGCTGCGTGGCGCCGAGCAGAGCGTCACCTCCTTCGGTCGCACTGCGCAGCGCTCCTCCGCCAACCTGGATTCCTTCTCAGTGCGGCTCGGCCTGCTCGGCAGTGCCGCCGCCGCGATTGGGCCATCGATCGTCCCGGTTATGGGCGCCGCAGTGCCCGCGATCGGCGCTCTGACGACCGGCATGGTCGGTGCGACCGCGGCGGCCGGCACGATGCTCCTGGCCTTCCAGGGTGTCGGCGACGCGGTGTCTGCGGTGTCCGACTACCAGCTCGAGCCGACCGCCGACAACCTCGCCAAGGTCAAGGCCGCCTTCGACGAGATCGGCCCCTCGGGTGCCCGCTTCGTCATGGCGCTCAAGGAGATGCAGCCCGTCCTCGACGACCTGCAGCAGGCCTCGCGCGATGGGATCTTCCCGGGCTTCGAGCGCGGCCTGGACGAGCTCGTCTCCAAGGCGCCCGGGATCATCTCCTTCGTCGAGGACATCTCCTCGCGCGTCGGCGACCTCGGTGGCGACCTCGGCGCAGCGCTGGCGAACGACGCCGACCTGCAGGAGTTCTTCGCGTTCATCGACCGCGAGGCCGGCCCTGCCATGGAGGACTTCGGCCGCGCTACCGGGAACTTCATCGCCGGGATCGCCAACATGATCGAGGCCATCTCCGGTCTCTCTGGTGGCGTCTCGGGCGACCTGCTCGACATGTCCCGCTCCTTCCGCGAGTGGGCGGCCGGCATGGAGGACACCGAGGGCTTCCGCGTGTTCGCCGACTACATCCGCACCACCGGCCCGCAGGTCGCCGACTTCCTCGGCGCTCTCGGCGAGGCCCTGGTCGCACTCACTGCCGCGGTCGCTCCCTGGGGTGCGGTCGTACTCCCCATCCTCACCGCCGCGGCGAAGGCGTTCACGGCTCTTGCCGAGTCGCCCATCGGCCCGCCGCTGTTCGCTGCCGCCGCCGCCATGCTCGCCGTCTCCAAGGCTTCCGCACTGCTCGGTCCTTCGCTGACCCGAATGAACACCGGCCTCGTCGCAACCCGCACCAACCTCTCTGGCTTCAGCCGTGACGTCCGCGCCATGTCGACCGAGTTCAGCAACCTCGGCCGCGCCCAGTCGACAGCGCTCTCGTTCTTCTCGGGCACCAGCAGCGCCGCCCTGCGCACCCGCGAGTCGGTGCGCGAGGTCGGCCGCGCGGCTGCTCAGGCTGGTCCGAGCGTCGCCGCCATGGGCCTGCTTGCGACCGGTGCTGCCGACAAGATGGGCCTCTCGAACACGGCGATGCTGACCCTCGCCGGCTCCATGGCCGGCCCGTGGGGATCTGCCGCCGGCGCTGCCGTTGGCCTGACGATGGACCTCGCCGCCGCCAACGACGACCTCGCGGCTGCGGTCGAGAGCGCCAACGCTGCGATGGACTCCGGCAGCCTCCAGGAAACGACCGCCAGCCTGAGGGCGCTGCGTGCCACGCTCAAGGAGACCACTGACAACGACGTCCTCGGGTTCGACCTTGGGGCGTTCGACAAGCTCGGCGCGTTCACCAACACCATTGCCCCGCTGTCGAACATCACCAAGCTGATGAGCGGCATCACTGGCGAGACCGACAAGGCTGGCGCTTCCATCGAGGAGCTCGAAGCAAAGAAGGCCGGCCTCGAGGAGCTGGCTGTAGCGCTCGGCGCCAACAAGAACTCGGCGACAGAGATGGCCTCCGGCGCCGACAGGGCGCAGGCGGCGATGGATGCGCTCGGGATCTCGAGCGAGGACTTGGCCCTTGCTCAGCGCGCCGGCGGCGTCGAGTTTGACCTGCTGGCCGGACGCATCCAGGCCTATATCGTCAGCGCCGACTCGGTGGCCGGCCGCACGGAAGCCATCGGAGACGCCATCGCGGACCTCGGCAACGACGCTCTCAGCACTGCTGAATCAGCCTCAGCGCTCTCCGCCGCCCTCGACGCCCTGCTCTCTCCCGGGCAGGACCTGATCGCCGCGCAGGACCAGATGTCCTCGGTGCTCAACGGCCTCAAGGGCGAGATCGACGGGACCAACAAGTCGCTCGAGGGAACCTCCGAGGCCGCAATCAAGAACCGTGCCGCGATCTCGGATGGCGTCTCGGCGATCAACGAGCTGGTCGCCGCGCAGTCTGCCGCCGGAGCGAGCTCGCTCGAGGTTGCCTTGACTATGGACGAGCAGCGCGCTGCCCTGATCAGGCAGGGCGAGGCTGCAGGGCTGAGCAAGAAGCAGGTCGAGTCGCTCATCAACCAGATGGGCCTGACTCCCGAAGTGATCCGAACCGCCTTCGAGGCGGCCGGCATCGACAGTGTGGACGCGAAGACGCAGGCGCTCCTACATCGCTACAACGCGCTGCCACCGAAGGTCCAGACGGACATTGCGGCCAACGGCATCCCGAAGTCCGAAGCGGACATCACTCGCCTGCAGCAGAAGTACAAGCTGACTCCTGCGCAGGTCCGCACGCTGGCCGCCCTGAAGGACAACGCATCGGGCCCGATCGCCGCCGTCATCGCGGCACTCCGCGCCGCCGACGGACAGAACGCCACGGTGACCATCACCACCAGGCGCATCACGGAGATCCAGACGATCTCCATCGGACAGCAGACGCGCACTGACCGCCGCATCGAGCCTGGCTCGAACGCCGATGGCGGCTTCTACGCCAACGGCGCCCGTGCGTTCGCCGATGGCGGTTGGGGCATGGATGGCCGCTACTACTCCCGCACTCCGCAGATCATCCCCGGCGGCGCGAACATTCTGTGGGGCGAGAAGGAGACCGGCTGGGAGGCCTACATCTCCGGCAAGCCCAGCGAGCGGAACCGCAACCTCGAGATCCTCTCCATGGCCGCGGACCGGCTCGGCGCTCAGGTGACCGCGTTCGCCAATGGCGGCACGTCCGGGCGCCGGGATCCCGTCGCAGCCACGCTGTTCCAGTCGGGCCACCGCATCCCGGATGCGTCCCTGATCGCCAACATGCTGGTGCCGCAGATCGATCGTCTCGGCCGCGCCTTCGACGACCTGAGCAACAAGCGCCTGGGTCGCCTTGGCCGTGCGCTGGAGAAGGCCACCAGCCTGCAGGAGAAGCAGACCGAGCGCGCCCGCACCCGCTTCGAGGCCGTCCGCGACCGTCGCAACCAGCTCGGCTCCTCCATCACCGACGGCCTGCGCGGCGACCTGTTCGCCGATGCTGGCGGCTCCGCGTTCGGCAAGCAGTTCGCCTCCGGATCCATCGGCGCCGTCAACGCACAGCTCCGCTCCGAGCGCGACCGCGCCAAGCAGTTCTCCAAGGACATCGCGACCCTGCGCAAGAAGGGCGTCAACGGTGCTGCGCTCGAGGAGATCATCGCCTCCGGTGACGCCGACCGGGCGCGCATGTTCGCGTCCGGGTCGACCTCGGCGCTCCGCAGCTACGAGGCCGCCTTCAACGCCCGCCAGTCCGCCACCGCGGCGGCTGGCCGCCTCGGCGGCCAGGTGCTCACCCCGGAGTTCAATGCTCTGCGCCGCGAGCTCAACCGGCAGCTGGCGCAGCAGCAGGCGATGAACCGGCAGCTGGCCGCGCTCCGCAAGGAACAGAAGCAGCAGCACGACGCGGCCCAGAAGTCCCGCAAGGACAACGGCGCCGGCCCGGCGGCCAAGAGGGGAGCGAGTGGACGACGATGAGCGCTTCCTTCAGTTGTGACGAGCTGGTGTTCCTGACCAGCGATGACGGCGACCGTGCCGCGGACGAGGCGCAGGGGTATCACTTCGAACTGCTCGGCGACGACTGGGAGATGACCAGCGCAGAGCGAGCTATCGAGGCGATCCAGTCCCAGCTCTTCGACGGCGAGGCGATCAGCGAGGGCTCCTACGGCAACATGCCCGCGACCATCCCTGTCGCTGTTGTCGGCGTCGACTCGGCGGGACTCGCGCAGGGATCGGCTGCGCTGACTCGCGTCCTCCGCCGGCCGGGCACGCGCCAGTTCGTCTACCTCGCTCCCGACGGCGCCTCTCCCGCGACGGTCTTCGATGCACTGCACGTGAAGCCTGCGATGCAGTTCAGTGACGTCCGCGAGAACCAGAACCGCCGCCACTACCTGCTGACCCTGGCCTGCAAGCCGTTCCCGCGCTCGGACACCGAGGTCTCCACCCAGGGAGAGCCGGTCGCGGCGCCAACCTTCACCCTGGTTGACGACGTCTCGTCTTCCTCGGCCTGGTCGGCCCAGGACCCTCTGCGCACTGGTGTCGCATCCCGAGCTTGGTCGCCGGCGCGCTACAACATCGCCACCAACGGCCTGGTCTCCGACACCATCCGCTCCCAGGGCTGGACCCGGGGCTCCAACACCGAGTCGATCGTGTGGAACACCCAGACGGGCACGACGGGCCACATCACCGCCAGCCGGAAGACGGTCTTCGAGACCGCCTCCCGACTGTATGTGAACTCGCCGAAGTGGACGCTGCGAGGCGCCGGTGCCATTCGGCTGCGGATGCGGATGGCGTCGAACTACAACGCATCCTTCGGCTGCCTGTACCGCTGGTTCAACTCTGCCGGGAACCAGATCGGCGACGATCACACCATCACCGAGACCACGGTCGACGGCGATGTCACCGCGTTGATCACTCCCGCCGCGGGTGCGGTCAAGGTCAGCATCCACCCCTACGCCCGCTTCCTTGACGCCAATGGAAACGCTCGCTCCTGGGCGCTGCGGATGGTCTACCTCGGCCCCGACGGGTCTAGCTTCTGGGGCAACACCACCCCCGGCGCCTCGACGGCCTACGACTGGCTCGGGACGCCGTTCAACTCCGAGTCTGTCGAGCTGACCCCGGCCACCTTGTCCGCCGGGTCTGGACAGGTATCCATCACTGGCTACGTGCACGCAGGCGTGGAGCTCCCGGTCGCCCGCACCGCCTCCATCACCCCGACCACAGCCTCTCCTTACATCGTGCTCACCGGGACGCTGACCTCGGCCACCAGCTCGCCGCAGCTGGCCCTGCGCACGTCGCTGAGCCCGAACCCGGTGGCGCCGGCCGCCTTGACCTACGGCGCGAGCGGCAACTACAAGGCCTACTACCGTGCAGCCGCGGGGACGGCGACGTCCATCTGTCAGTCGCTCGTGGCCGCCCCCTCGGCTGCCTCGACCGTCGCCACCATGACGGTGACTCAGGTTGATCTGGCCACGAGCCTTCCTCCGATCGGCAATGGCCGTCAAGGGAAGTTCACTCTGGACATCCAGGGAACCATGCCGGCCGAGGCGTCCTTGCAGGTTGCCAACACGGGCGGCGTGGGGACGAACGTGCTCGTGTACACCGGCCCGGAGAACCCGAACTTTGTCCCCGCCCTGTCGCCCTGGATGGTCGCGGCGGGGACCACTGATGGCTCAAGCATCTCGAACAAGAAGTTCACCGTCCCCACCTCGATGGCAGGCACCGACACCTGGCAGATCAGTCATGTCGGCCTGGAGTCATCAACCTACGCACTGTTCGCGAAGGTCTCGGGATCCAGCCTCTCGACAGGGGCTGCATACACGTTCTCTACGCGCCAGCAGACGTATTACGCCAGCGGAACTCCTTACGGCGAGACCACCACGTCGACCGGGAAGATCATCGCGGCAGGGACAGGCCACGCGGACATCGCGCAGATCGGGCTACTGCGGCTCCCGACCATCGACACCAACCACCGCGCCGGCGGCCTGGAAGGTCTACGCCTGTGGGTCTCCGGCGGAACCTGGGTCCTCGACGAGGCGTGGCTGTTTGACATGGTCAGCGGGCAACTCTCGCACATCAAGCCCTTCAGTGGCGGGTACGCGAACATCACCATCAAGGCCGCTTCGCCGGACTTCCCGCAGCAGCGGTTCTACACCGACGATGGCGATGGCGCGATCCGTTCCCAGGATGGCCGAGTCCAGATCTGGGGAAACCACCGTCTCGACCCCGCTACGGGCTGCGACGTCTTCGCGATCTGCGATGCTGCGACGCCTGACCTCTCGGTGAGCGCCTCCTACTTCCCTCGCTGGGACATGTTCGCCGCGGACCTCGCCGATGACGAGGACTCCTGATGCAGGCCGAGCTGAACATCGGCGGCGTCTGGCTCTCCAGCCTTGGACCGTGGGGCAGCCTCAAGGTGGAGGACCGCTGGCCCGGTGGCTGCTACCAGATCACCGCGACACTCGACCCGAAGCTCTCGCTCCGCCACCCGGCCATCGTCAACGACGCGCCCGTCCGACTCACGGTCGCCGGCGATCGCTGGGTGGGCACGCTGTACGACTACGACCCCGAGTCCGGCGAGATCACCGCACAGGGCTACTACCGACAGGGCGACGGCGTCCCGGCGCTGAACTCCTCAGGGATGACGACCACCATCCCCAACGCGGCGATCGACCGGGCCATCTCGTCCGGGTGGGTCGACTGGCGGCGGCCCACATCGCTGTCCTCGGTTCCGTACTCCGCCGACGACTCGACCGGCGACGCGACTGCCCAGGTCAACGCCCTGGGTGCACTCCTGGACGAGTGGGCGGCCGGCGAAGGGAAGCGCTGGGGCGTCGATGAGCAGCGCGTCGTCTACGCCGCCACCGACCCGACAGCGATCACACACATGATCATCAACACGACCGCGCCACCCCAGTCAGGCCAGCGCGCCGCTGGGACCGTGGTCGCCCGCTGGCAGAACAGCAGCGGCGCCTATGCCACCACCATCCGAGGCAGTGCCCGCCCCGTCGTGACCGTCGACTTCACCAACGCCGGGCCGCTCACCTCAAACCAGGTCACCGCCCGCTGCGACCGCATCCTGTCCGCGAGCTCCGGCGCAGCGACCGTCGGCGGCTTCACCCTGACCCGCAATCAGATCGTCGGCCGCCCGCACTTGTCCGTCGTCCGTGCCGGACAGCGTGTCGCGCTCGTCGACCAGGCGACGGCCGACCTGTCTGGTCTCGCACCATCGTTCGTGCTCGGTATCACGGTCTGGAATGTCGACGAAGGCACCGTCGAGTGCACCCCGGTCGATGCTCCCGACCTCGACCTCGCGGCCATCATCGAGAGCCAGGGTGGAGTAGCAGCATGAAGCCCTTCAACGGAACACCGGCGACCACCAAGAGGCGAGGCACCCTCAGCTACGGCCTGCTCGCCTCAAACGCCTCGGCCACCGGGACCGTGACCTTCGCGACCGCCTTCGCCGCGGCTCCCGACGTCACTGTGACCGTCACGTCTTCGCGGGTCACGATCGCGGTCACCGCCGTGTCGACGACCGGCTTCGACTGGTCGGCCAGTAACTGGTCCGGCGGCGCTGTCATCTCGGGTCAGACCACCGCTCGCTGGGTCGCAACCGCTACCTGACAACCATGACCCCGTCGCGATCCGGCGGGGCCCTTGCCCGGAAGGTACATCCCATGCCCGATGAGCCCACGCTCGGTGAACTGAAACGAACCATGGAGTCCGGGTTCGCCTCGGTGAATGCGAACCTGCGCGAGAAGGTCAGCCAGGACGTCTACGCCGCGGACCAGCGCCGCATGGACGACCGTGTGGCCGATCTCAAGGTCGACCACGCCGAGGAGAAGGTCGAGCGCAAGGCCGGCGACGACAAGCAGCAGATCCTCCTCGACAAACTCGCAACCAACCTCAAGTGGGCGTTCGCCACGATCCTGCTGCCGGTCATGTTCTTTGCCGCGGACATCTACCTGTCGCTCAGGAAGCAGTCATGAGATCTCGCCTCTTCTATGTCGCCATGGCCATCGTCATGGGAACCATCGGCCTGGTCGCCGCCCTGGCCCTGGATGGAGTCCAGGAGATGGCAGCCGACCTCGACCAGACCGAGGCCGACAACGCGAAGATCAACGCCGAGCTCAACGAGCAGGAGTCCGCCTCCCAGGCCCTCGCCGAGCAGGTCAAGCGCCTCGGCGGCAAGCCTGTGGTCGACCCGCCTGCCGTGACCCCCTCGCAAGGGGAGCGCGGGCCGGGTCCCACGGCCTCTCAGGTCCGCGCCGCCGTGGCTGACTACTGCGCCGGCGACCGCTGCAAGCCGACCGTCTCCCGCGCCCAGGTGGCCGCGGCCGTAGCCGACTACTGCGCTGGCGGCGCATGCCAGGGTCGACCCGGGGCGGCCGACGACGGCACCGACGGGACCGATGGCGCCACCGGCGCGGCCGGCCCCCAGGGACCGCAAGGGCCCGGCCCGACCGCCGACCAGATTGCGGCCGCTGTCGAGGCCTACTGCGCCGACGGGAAGTGCCGCGGCGAGAAGGGCGAGACCGGCGACACCGGACCCGCGGGCGAGGACGCGACGTTCACGCCCAGCGGCATGGACTGCCCCGAGGGCGAGCGCGTCAACGGCGTCCACCTCCTCGCGGATGGCTCCCTGACCGTCTCCTGCGCCCCACTCATCGGACGCGACTAGGGCCATGTCCGATCAACGTCCAGACGATCACGATCGTCCGGGCGTGACTCGGGACATGCCCTGTGGCCACTGCGGTCACGCCGCGCACCTCATCCAGTGCGGCCCCACCTGCGACTGCCGCGAAACCTACTGACGTCGGCCCCTGCGCTCCGGGATGTGCGCGGGGGTCGACCTACATCCCGAACATCCCTGGAGGAACCATGGCGACACCGATGACGGCTGCCCAGTGGCGGTCGCAGCTCAGGAAGTTCGGTCAGAAATACCGCGAGCTCCCGACGTTCCGCAACCCTGAGTCCGGCCGGTCGAGCGAGACCGGCAAGGAGTTCGGCCCGGTCCGCGGTGGGCTCATCCATCACACCGCCGGCCCCGACGACAAGCCCAACAACTACGACGACGTCCAGGACTCGCGCGTCGTCAACCAGGGGCGCACCGGACTTCCCGGGCCGCTCGCGCACGCTGGCGCGACCGACGACGGCATCATCGAGTTGCACACCACCGACCGCGCGAACCACGCGGGCGATGGCGATCGCGACGTCTACAACGCCGTGGTGGCCGAGGACTACGCCGCCTACCCGCCGCGACCCGACTACGACTCGGTCGATGGCAACGACTGCTTCTACGGTCTGGAGGCGTACTACACAGGCACCAAGCCGCCGAAGGCCGCGCAGTACCGCGCCATGGTCAACTGGGCCGCGGCGTTCTGCGACTTCCACGGATGGTCAGCCAAGAGCGCGATCGGCCACAAGGAGTGGACGCGCCGCAAGATCGACCCCTACGGCGTCGACATGGCTCGGTTCCGCCGCGACGTCGACGCCCGCATCAGGGAAGTCAACGCCCCGGCCGCACCCGCCACCATCACCTCGGACATCTCGGTCGTCCTGGCGAACGTGCGCTCCACGCCGCTGATGAAGCCCGCCCAGGCCCAGGCTGACTACGAGATCGCCTTCTCCGCCGCGGCCAAGGCCAACGACCAGGCCGTCTACATCAACGAGTTCCACACCTCCTACGCCGCCGCGCTCGACGCGGTCGCGAAGAAGTACGGGTACATCGTGAAGAAGCAGGGTGGCCTCGCTGTCGCCTATCGCCGCAACCGATGGGCGCTGTCCGGGTTCGCCTACTCGCTGATCACCAAGGGCGTCGCCGGCATCACCCCGAACCGCGGCGTGCTCAGGCTCGGAAACACCACGCCAGCCGGCACCCGCGTCGTCTTCGACTGCACCATGTTCCCCCGCGGCTGGATGAACCCGAAGTACGCCGAGTACGCGACCACGCACCCGCTCGGCGTCAAGCTCGCGAAGGGCATTGCTGCCATCGTCAAGAGCCAGACCGGCACGCTCAAGTCGGCCGCGCTCGTCGGCGCCGACGTGAACATCGGCAGCCTGATGAACTGGACGCCGTATGGCGTGAAGCCCGCGGCGTCCTGCATGGGCACGCCGGATGCGCTCGACAAGATGATGCAGCTGCACCTCTTCCTCCCTGCCGGATGGACCGCCAAGCTCGTCAAGGTCGCGATGGTCCCCGGCAACCGGAACACCGACCACGGCATCGTCCGTGCGCACTTCCAGGTGACCCGGCCGAGATGAACCGGCCCACCACCCGCGACGCGTGGGTGGTGATTCTCGGGGCCGCCACCTACGCCGAGATCCGCTCTCTACGACGCCATGACGGCGCCACTCTCTCGGAGTTCACTCGCGCGACCTTCCGCACCCACACGCCAGCCGGCCGCTTGGCTTTCTCGGCGGTCCTCGGAGTCTCCGCCGGCTGGTACTGGCGGCACATCCTCAGGCCCATCGTCAAGGAGATGTCATGAACGAGTCCACCAGGCGCACCCTGCGCACCATCGCGCAGATGTTCGTCGCCCTGCTGTTCGCGGTCCCCGTGATCGTGTTCGCCCTTCCCGCAGATGTCCAGGCTGAGCCCGTCGTAGCCGGCGTGCTGGCCTGGGTCGTGATCGTCACCAAGGTGCTGACCACTCTCGAGGACGCCGGGGTCATTCCCGCCTGGCTCCGCGACACCGACGACGCCTGACACCACCAAGCCGGTCCAGACCAACTCATCAAGGAGGGCGTCATGCCTCTGCCCAGCAACGTCGGCACCGGTACCGTGACCGGCAACTTCTCCCAGGATGACATTCCCGGCGTCGTCATGACGACATGGAAGGTCACCCTGACCCCATCGGAGCGGCAGTTCTCCGACGTCACCGCGACGCCGGCGAGCATCGCCTTCCTCAAGCCGTCCTACGTGGGCACCCTGGACGTCGACGGCAACCTCTCCATGACGGTGCCCGCGACCAACGACGCCGACCTGAACCCGCTCGACTTCACCTACCGGGTGACCTACACGTTCCCCGGCCTTGGCCTGAACCCGACGTCGTTCTTCATCGAGGTTCCCGAGGGCGGCACCGTCAACCTGCCGACGGTCAACCCCGTGCAGCAGTCCAACGGTGCGGTCATCGTCGAGGGCATCCCGACTGGCGGCGCCACCGGGCAGGTGCTCGCCAAGGCATCCGGCACGTCATACGACACTGAGTGGGTCGACCAGACAGGCGGCGGCGGGGGTGCCACCACCCTCGGGGGACTGACGGACGTGACCACAGCCGGGGTCACGTCTGGGCAGGTGCTGAAGTACAACGGCACCGAGTGGGCCCCGGGCACCGACAACACCGGCGGCGGGGGAGGCTCGGTCGCGTGGGGCGACATCACTGGCAAGCCAGCCGTCATCGGCGCCGGCGCCACCGCGGCGGATGCTCGTACCGCCATCGGTGCCGGAACCTCGAGCCTGGCGCTCGGCACCACCTCGGGCACCGCCAAGGCTGGCGACTACGCCCCGGCATGGGGTGATGTCACCGGGAAGCCCGCGGTCATCGCGGCCGGCGCGGATGCCGCTACTGCGCGCTCGGCGATCGGCGCCGGGACATCCAACCTGGCGATCGGTACCACGGGCTCGACCGCCATGGCCGGGAACAAGACCGCGGCCGACCTCGGTGGGATCGTCTCGGACGTGACCGGCATCCCCGGAGCGTTCGTACTACCGAACGTCGTCGGGATCAGCCAGGTCGACTACGACGCGCTCACCGACCCTGAGACCACCTACCCTGACGTCACCTTCCTGGTGCTCTCATGAAGGCACGCCTCTTCTCTGAGACGTCCATACTTCCGGTCTTGGGCAGCAGCGGCGACGCGAGCCAGCCCTACAACTTTGGGACCCGGTTCTCGCCCACTGTCGCCGCCTCTGCGGTCGCGATCTGGGTCCAGTGGGGCGCCCGCAATGCGACCGGATCCGGCGCCGACATGACCAACGTCGACGTCGGCATCGCCAACTCCGGCGGGACGTTCCTCGGCACGGTCACCGGCGTCACGCTCACGCGGGGCTGGAACCGCATCGAGCTGACCGCCCCCGTGGCGTTGACCATCGGGCAGACCTACATGGCCGTGGTGAAGATGCCCAACGGACGGTGGTTCTCCGGGGCCAGTGGCGCCCACACCTCGTTGCGCTCGACCAATGGGGTCACCTTCCCGGCCAGCGCGGGCAGCTTCAACACCTCGACCACACTGGTCGCGCCCACCAACTCGCAGACGACCAATTACGGCGTGGATGTCGAGTGCACCGTCACGGTGGCCCCGCCCACCCTTACTGGGACCGCGGGCACCTGGGACATGTCCACCTATGGAAACCAGACCGAGCTCGAGGCAGACGGCTGGGAGTTCGGCGGCACCTCCACGGGCGCCAACACCTACGCCTCCCAGGGCGTCGGGCTGGCCGTCACCTCCACCGCCCAGACGCCGGCACAGAATGTCCTGTGGCGAGACCTTCCCGCAGGGTGGCGCTCCGTCGAGATCAAGTGCATCTGGACCCCGGGCGGCGTCTCCAACCGGATCGCGCGGTTCGGCGTGACCCGCGGCAGCACCGAGTGGGCTCAGGTCGCGTTCAACTGGACCGGCCACCCCTGCTACGAGACATGGGCACCGGCCGACCCGCTCTCGGACATCATCATCCGGCCCAGCTCGGACGGCGACGTCAACCTCGCCGGCATCACCGCGCCCCGCTACATGCGCCTGGACCGCACCGACGATGACCGGTACGTCTTCATGTTCTCCGAGGACGAGGACGGCCGCTCCTGGCTCAAGGTCGGCGAGTGCGACGCGATCTTCGAGCCCGACCAGTTCTTCATCTACGGATCCGGCGCGACCTCTGGAACCTTCACCGTCTCCGCGGTGACCGTCGGCACCGACCCGCTCCCGGCGCCAGTGGCCAGCGGAAGCCTGATCAAGGCCGGCGAGATCGCGAACCTGCGCATCGGTGGCCAGCTCGTCACCGCCGGATACCTCAACGGCGAGTGGATCTACCAGCCGACTATGACCGGCAGCTATGTCTCCTTCCAGATGGAGGCGCCCTCGTTCCGGCCGTGGATCGAGAAGATCCCCGGCTCGACCGCCCAGTGTCTGTGGACGCTCGAGGACAACAAGGTGTTCGCCACCGGGGACAAGCCGGTCATTGACTTCGGCGTCTACGCCGAGCGCGAGATGCGGCTCTACGTCCTCGACAACGGCGAGCCGGCCTTCGATCAAGTCGGCATGCTCAACCTGGGCTACTACCACCTCGACGACCCCGGCATCTACGGCCCTGGGATCGCCTACGACTGGGCGCCGCAGCCCGTGGTCTCGATCGGGAACCTGTCGCTGCTGACCGGCCTGACGTCGTTCATGGCGGCACACTCGGTGCTCGTAGACGTCGACTTCTCTGGGATGGCGGACCTCGAGTTCATCGAGTGCTTCCACTCCGACATCGCCAGCATCGACCTGACCGGCTGCAACAGTCTGGTCCGGCTCTGCCTGGAGTCGTGTCGCTGCACCTACCTCGACCTCAACCCGGTCTCCGACACACTCAAGGACCTCCGGGCCGCGGTCATGCGCAACGGAACTGCCACCCTCACCCTCGAGCCCATCGCGGGGAACATGGCCGCGGAGTACCACTACTGCGTCCGGGATCAGACCGTCGTGAACCAGATCCCGCTGTCCAAGCAGCCCGTGCTCGAGGAGCGGTGGGACTGGAACACCGGTCAGACAACGATCGACACGGAGAACATCCCTGCGTCGTTGCGATCCTGGGTCGGTTATGGCAACAGTTGGGACGAGGCCACGGTCAACGGGATCCTCATCGAGCTCGACACCGTCGGACCCGCGGTCGGTGAAGTACGCATCGACACGGGCATCGCGTCGACGGGCGTGCCCGCGGCGCCGACCGGCGCCGGCATCACGGCGAAGAACAACCTCATCGCCAAGGGCTGGACCGTCGCAACGAACTAGTAGCGGGTGCAGCTCGCTGAGTTGGCGTCATAGGTGCAGTCGACCGTCGTGGACTCATCGCCGGAGTTGACGTAAAAGACGTAGGCGACGAAGAGCAGCCCGACCACGATGACGAGAGCGATCACCACGCCCCCCAGCGTGGTCTCGTAGAACGGCTTCTGCCGCGTTGCCTGAGTCATACCTTGCATGGTCGCACCGGATCCGGCCGGCAGTCATGCGATCGAGCAAGATGACCAATGTTGAGGACGGTCTGACCGCCATAGATATGCATACCTACTCGACTACCTCATCGACCAGGGCGGCAATGCGCCACCCGCGGTCCCGGTTGATCCAGATCGCACCCGAGTGACGCACCTGCGCGGCGGTCGCCTCTTCAACGGGGACCCACCTCGCACGGCCGGTCTTCACGGCCATCTTCTGTGAGTGGCCGACTAGGTCGCGGCATGCCGACTCGACCGAGCTGCCTATCCCTCGGCTGCCATTGCTCGCGGTGATGGTGATCATGACGCCTCGGAGTACGGGTTGGCGGTCTCAGCCTCGCGCACCTCGGTGCCGCGGCCGGACGCGTGCCACAGGTCGTCGTAGCCCGCCCGGTAGCCCTCGCTCCATGCCGCGGCGAGAAGGTCCCGCAGTTCCGGGTCGGCCTCCATACGCGCCTCTAAGGCCTGTCGGTCAAGCCACTCGTTGTGCTGGTCGCTTAGAACGCCCATCGCCATCGCCTCTGTCCTGGCCGCGCTCTCCGTGACGGCCTAAGTCATCCAGCATAGACGCGTCTTTAGATTCGAGGAACGATCAAAATGCCGAAGAGACAGCCCCGGGTGGGCAAGCAGAAGAAGACCCTCCTCGACGTGTGGCGAGCCAACGACGCCGCCAATGGCGTCAGCGGCAAGCGCAAGGTCGTCAAGGGCGGCGTCACCAAGTGGGTCCCGATCAAGAAGAAGTAGGCCCCCAGCATCATCAAGGCCACGCGGCCCCCAGCTCGTTCGTCGAGCTGGGGGCCGTTTCTGGCATTTCCTGGGTGTCTGGAGGCATCGTGTGTCAATCTGTGTGTCACGAAATGTCGAGCCGCAGGTCAGTGAGCATTTAGGCGGGCCTCTCGGAGCAGACCAAGTGCTCCGAGATGGGGTAGTATCCCCCGGTAGTGGCGGACTCTGAGCGTGAAACGCGGTGGTGGATTATGGCGGGTTATTGCGGGATAGTGTGTCAGATAGTGTGTCACGGTACGGAGTGGCAGCGCCATGCCTAAGCGCCGGGACAAGGGTGACGGCGGCCTGATCCAGAGGCATGACCACAAGACCTGCCCGGCGCTGGTCGTCGTGGGCCACGACGAGAAGGGCAAGCCGATCAAGCGCCGCCCGGAGCACCGCTGCCTGGGCAGGTGGTGCGGAACCGTCGACGTCGAGATCGGCGGCCGGACCAAGCGGGTCTACGTCTACGGCCGCACGAAGGGCGCGGCCAGCGACAAGCTGAAGGCGGCTGTCCGCAAGAAGGACGACGGCGCCTTCACCTTCGACGGCGGCATGAGTGTCGCGTCCTGGATGGAGGCGTGGCTGGAGTCGCGCCGGAAGCCACCCAAGCAGCTCAAGCCTCAGGCATGGAGTGGGTACGCCTCCAAGAACAGGACGTGGATCACGCCTCACCTCGGGCACCACCGGCTGTCAGCGTTGCGCGCCCACCACATCGAGGGGCTGTACGCCGCGATGCGCGAGGCGGGCAGTGCGGAATCCAATGTGGCCAAGACGCACGCCGTGCTCTCCGGGGCGCTCAAGGCTGCCGTCAAGAAGGGATACCTGGCCACCAACCCCATGGATCGGGTCGACGCGCCGGCCAAGAGGACCGTCCGGCGCGAGCAGTTCACCATCGTGCAGGCGTACTTCGCGCTCGCGGCCGCGGGCGACTCCGCACGCTGGTGGCTCGCGTTGTTCTACGGGATGCGCCAGGGTGAGGTGCTGGGCATGCGCTGGGAGGATGTCGACTGGAGGGCGAAGACCCTGACGATCGACGTCACCATGCAGGAGGACTACGACCGGCAGGGCGAGATCGAGGGCACTCCGAAGACCGAGGCCGGCAAGCGCTCCCTTCCCATGGTTGGGCAGATCGAGGCACGAATGCGTCTGCATTGGGAAGAGGCCGGCCGGCCGAGGACTGGCCGGGTCTTCACCCCGGCCACGAAGGGGAAGGACATCACTCGCAACGACTGGCAGGACTGGCGCAACTTCTTGGAGGGTGCGACAACCGTCCCGTTTGCGCCGCTGCCACTGATCTCGCTGCACGGCGCTCGAGGCACCGCGTCCTCACTGATGGAGGCCGCGGGCCTCTCGGACCGTCTCGTCGCTCAGATCCTCGGTCACGCGAACGTCAAGGTCACCCACGGCTACCAACACGCGGATCTCGAGCGCGTTCGAGGAGAGCTGGAGCGAGTTGAGACGCTCGTCGCGCCGCCATCACACCTAGGGCTACCGACAGGTTCCGAGGCGTGACCTTGGTGTATTTGATCACGAGCACGTAGCCACTTGGGCGGCAGATTATGGCCCAGTCGTGGGCCGGTGGGAGCTCGTCGTCGGCGACAAACTCCACGGTGACGGGAGCAGCGATGGCCGCAGGGCCGGACATGAGGCGACTTTCCTTCTCCCGAGCTTGCGCCGAGTCTTCTCGGGGGGTCATTGCGGTTTAACTACTGGGGGGAACGTTACGTTCGTTACTCCTCTGACGTCTCGCGTTTACCTGAAGACCGTGACCTATGGCCCACCCGGTGGGCCATAGGTCACGGTCTCTTGTCCATTGTCTCGATCAGGCGAGCCACTGCCGCCTCCAGTTCCATGAGATTCTCCACCGGGCCGGCGACCACGACGTCCACGCCGAAGTTGCCGGTCACCTTGAACTCGACGACGCCCGGCGACTTGGCTGGGTCCTCGTCCATGCCCATCTCCTGCTCAAGGTCGAAGAGGGCCGCCTCGATGCGCTCGAGATTCCGGGTCCGCACTGTGGGGTCGCCCTCGATGGCGTTGCTCAGTGTCTTGCGGTCGATGTCCGCTTTGTCAGCGAAGGCCCGCTGACTGATTCCGATCGCGGCAAGGCGCGACTTGATGGCGTCGCCTCGCAGTCGCCGGTCGTCGTCGGCAACGGGGCGCAGCGTGGCGCCCTCTGTCGAGTTCATGTGGGAAGTTCCTTTCGGTTCCTGGTCGACTTTCCACCAGAAAGCCATCAAACCACCCCCTGCCAGGGCGGTCCATAGCACCCCGATACCACCCGTTCGGGGGATTATCTCCCTAAAACGGGCCATAGCCCTTGCGGGTTGGAGGATCTAGTGGCAGAGTTTCCGCCATGCCCCACCTCAACACACCACCAAACCCTGGCGGAGAATCCACCAACGAGGATCCGCGAATTCTTGTCTCCGTCAAGGAGGCAGCCGCGATGCTGGGCCTCTCCGCCTGGGAGGTGTACCAGATGTGCGGATCCGGGACGCTCGAGTCCGGAAAGCACGGCAAGCGCCGCATGGTGTCGCTGGAGTCGGTGCGCGGGTACGCCGCCAAGGTCCTAGCTGGCGACCAGTCATGAGTGCCGAGGCAACCGCGAAGGTCATCGGCCTCACGGACGGCGAGCAGCGGGAGTACGCCGCTGCGCACCTCGAGCCCCTGCCGACGCGCTTCTGGTCCAAGACCGCCCGCTACGACTGCATCGTCTGGACGGGCGCGGCGAACAGCAAGGGCTACGGCTGCTTCCTGGTCGATGGCCAGTCGCAGTTGGTCCACCGCCTCGCATGGGAAGAGGTCAACGGACCCATCCCTGACGAGATGACAATCGATCACCTGTGCCGCGTGCGCACCTGCGTGAACGTGGACCACCTCGAGCTGGTCACGATCGCCGAGAACAACCGCCGCAAGTACGTCGCTGGCGGTCTTCAGGCCGGGGACAAGTGCTCTCGCGAGCACGACCTCACCGAGGACAACGTCTACCGGCACCCCCGCGGGCACATCGAGTGCAAGACCTGCCGCCGCGAGCTCCGCGCAGCCAAGAAGGCCGGGAAGACCCGGCAGGCCCGAGCCCAGCGGCTCCTCGCCTAACGATCTCGGACTCAGACCTCCGGGGGCGAGGTGATCCGCACTCAGCAGCCACGGCCCCCGGAGACCAACTCAGCAGAACAAACCAGCGGCCCCGCCCCTGCGCTTTCGGAGAGCGAGGCGGAGCCACCGACCAGCAAAGGATACACGCGATGTCCGTAAGCATCCGCCCCAACCACACCCGGATCGGTGTCCCGCAGTGGCGGCACCACCCCGCCAGCACCGTCTTCGACCAGCCCATCCCGGACATGACCGGCCTGACTGTCTCGGACGGCACCGACTACGACCTCGTGCTGCCTGACTCCGTGTGGCTCACCGTCATGGAGGACCTGCAGGAGCACTTCGCCCGGAAGGCCGCGGTGGCGTCATGAGGGACTTGCACATCTTCGACTCCTGGGTGCTGGCCCTGAACTACGCCGTGCACACCGCTGGCCACCACCAGATCGCCACCTTCGCCACCACGGCGAACGCGCACTACTGGAGCGTCCGATGAACACCGTCGAGCGTGACGCCATCCGCGCCGAAGCGTTCGCCGAGGCCGCGCAGGCACTGAAGGACATGGGGCCGATCTGGGGCGGGGATGCCATGTGGCTGACCTCGGGAACGAAGGTCGCCGACCTCACCGCCTCCATCGTTCGCGACCTCGCGCAGGAGGAGTCATGACCACCACCACTGACCGAGCCGCCGAGCTGCGTGCGGAGATCGAGGGCCACGAGGCCAACGCCGGCTACTTCACCGCGGCAGGTCGCCCCTGTGACGCGCAGATGCACAGAGCGCTGGCCAACGACCTGCGCGAGGAACTGGAGGGACTGTCATGAACACCGACTACATCTGGACCGTCGTCGGCTGGTCACTCGCCGCCGTGGCCTTCTTCGGTACCAGCGCCTTGATCGTCTGGGGAGCGTTCGCGCCTCCCGTCGAGGACGAGGAGGCAGCGCGATGAGCGCCGAACAGACGCCCGACCCGCTCGACCTGCACTTCGAGAGCGCCATGCGGATGCTCAGTGGTGCCGATGCAGACGCGGCGATGGACCCGATCGTGGAGCGCATCGTCACCACGGTCCGCAACGCCATCGCTGCTGCCGAGGCGGTCGAGTTGGACGAGCACGAGGCCGAGTTCCTGGCCGACCCCATGCGCTTCGGGAGGGCCGACCAGTGAGCGGCATCCCCCCGAAGACCTGCTCAGTCCTGTGGTGCATCCGACCTCGCCTGTCTGGCGGGAAGTGCGGCGTCCACCGATCGAAGAACGGAAGGAAGACGCGATGAGCGCGCAGTTCAGCAAGGGCGACCGCGTGGAGATCATCGGGTCAGCCGACGAAGGTCTCGGCGCTGGATTCCCCGTCGGAGGAACCGGCACCGTCCACACCCTGCACCTTTTCCCTGACGACGGCATGGTCTACGTCCGTCTCGACGGCGAGGATGCGATGCACGCCTGGTTCCCGCCGGCAAACCTCCGCAAGGTCGAGCCTGCCACCGAGCCCGAGGACAAGGACGACCTCTACGTCGAGCCCGAGCCGCTGAAGGGCGCTGGGCCTGCGTTCAACGACGGCGACGTCCACCACCTGAAGGTCATCAGTGGCAGCCACGAGGCGCACGGGCAGGACCCGTGGACCGACCTCTGCACCGCCGCCCTCGCTGTGGCCGACCAGATCCTCGGGGGCCAGCGATGACCGAGCCCAAGCACATCCCGCTGCCCAAGCGCTGGAGCGACTCGGCCGTGGAGCGACTCGTGCGCTGGCTACAGACGCCGGACGAGGCGCTGGTTCCGCTGGATGACGACGTGACCGAGGAGGACGACTGATGTCCTACGCACGATTCTCAAACGCTGACGTCTACATCTTCATGTCGACGTCGGGCTACCTCGAATGCTGCGGCTGCTGGCTGCAGGAGACGCGCTGGGTGGAGGACCCGACCTGGCCCATCACTGGAGGCTACGCAGAAGCCGTTGAGCCCATCATCGAGACACGGTTCACCACGACTCAGGGCATGGTCGACCATGTCGCACTGCACCGTGCCGCTGGCCACGATGTGCCCGCCGAGATTGAGGCCGAACTATGGGCCGACGACCGCGCCAACTGGGTCGACTACCGCCGCTGCGCCGTGGACGGGTGCGAGGAGCGCGTGACCTGCGGATCCCCAACGCCGGATGGCTATGTGCAGGCGTGCTCTGTTGCTCACGCTCAAACGCTCGGTGGGTTCGCGGACTGGCCACGACGGGAGGCCCGGTGATGGACCGCCTCAAGCAGTACGCCGCCGCGCTCGTCGTGGCCGCCCTGATGGCTGGCGTGCTCTGGGTCGTCGCCCAGATCGCCGAGAAACCCGCGGGACCGTCCTACACGCCCACCGGGTGCGCCGAGGGTGACCGCCAGTGCCAGGAGTGGCGGGACGCCCAAGAGAGCAAGGAGGAGGACTAATGGAGACCATCACCGAGCCCGGGGTCTACACCGATCTTCCGGCCGAGGTTTACCACGCACAGGATGAGTGGCTGTCGTGGTCGCGGATGAAGAACCTCATCCCGCCTTCGACGCCGGCGCACTTCAAGGCCGCCATGGAGGCGCCGCAGGAGCGCAAGCGGCACTTCGATCTCGGGAAGATCGTGCACAAGCTCGTGCTCGGCGAGGGCGAGGCGTTCGAGGTCGTGCAGGCGCTCGACCGCAAGAAGGAGCCCTACGACGCGACCGACTACAAGACGGTCTCGGCACAGGAGCACCGAGACGCGATCTACGAGCGCGGGAACGTGCCCGTGCTGGCCGCCGAGCTCGCCGACGCCAACGCCATGGCCGCCGCAGTCAAGGCTCACCCGATCGGCGCGGCGCTGTTCACCAGCGGCAAGCCCGAGGTGTCCCTGTTCTGGGTCGACGAGACGACCGGGGTCAAGTGCCGCGCTCGCCTGGACTGGCTGCCCGATGCCGTCGAGGGCCGTCGCCTGATCGTGCCCGACCTCAAGACAGCCGTCACCGCGGCGCCCGCCGAATTCAGCAAGGCCGGAGCGAAGTTCGGCTACTACGGACAGGCCACCCACTACAGCGACGGGATCAAGGCACTCGGGATCGACGCCGACCCCGCCTTTCTGTTCGTCGTCGTCGAGAAGGCCGCCCCCTGGCTGGTCTCCGTTGGGCAGTTCACCGAGCGCGACGACCGCCGACTGGCACGCGCCGTGGTCGACCACTGCCGCCGCCTCTACGCCGAGTGCACCGCCACCGACACGTGGCCCGGATACGGCGAGTCCGTCGCATCCCTCTCCCTGCCCATGTGGCACCACTACGACCTGACAGAGGTTCTCTCATGACCAACGATCTGGACCGGATCGCCCAGCCGACCCCGGCCGTCATCAGCAGCGAGGCCACCGCCGTCGAGCAGGCTCGCGCCGTCGCCGAGGTTGCGGCCGCCGTGAAGGTGGCCCAGCAGTTCCCGCGAGACATCGCACGCGCCCTCGGCCAGATGCGGGAGGCGTGCAAGCAGAAGTCGCTCGCAGACCGGGCCTTCTACTCCCTGCCGCGCGCCGGCGGACGCGTCGAGGGATCCACGGTCCACCTTGCCCGCGAGATCGGCCGCTGCTGGGGCAACCTGGACTACGGCGTGCGAGAGCTTCGCCGCGACGACGACGCGGGCGTCTCCGAGATGCAGGCGTGGGCCTGGGACCAGGAGAACAACGTCCGGTCCTCGCGGTCCTTCGTGGTGCCGCACGCTCGCATGGTCGGAAGCGCGAAGCGCGGCGACAAGCGGCGCGAGAGGCTCGACGACCTCGCGGACATCGCCAACAACAACAACTCGGTCGCCGCCCGTGCCGTGCGCGAGTCCGTCTTCGCCGTTCTCCCGGTCTGGTTCCGCGAGGAGGCCGAGCAGATCGCGGCCGCCACCCTGAACGGCGCCGAGTCCGGCAAGACCATCGACCAGCAGATCGCGGATGCCGTTAGCCACTTCGGGGACGCGTTCGGCGTGACCGTGAAGCAGCTCGAGACCCGCCTCGATCGCAAGCGCGCCGACTGGACCGGCCAGGACCTCGGCGTCCTGCGGGTCATCGCCTCTGAGATCTCCCGCGGCGAGAAGACGGTCGAGCAGCAGTTCCCCGCCGCGTCCGACGCCGTCACCGCCGAGGAGATCACGGGAGGCACCCAGTGAGCCCCCGCCGAGCCAGCCGCACCCGTCCGCCATGGGTCGACAAAGAGGCGCCCGGTCTGTCCGCGAAGTTCGATGAGGACTGCCCGCGCTGCCCGGACCCCATCCGCAAGGGCGACCGCATCGTCTTCGTCCGCGGCCGCCGGGTCCATGTGCGCTGCTACGGGGCCGGCGATGAATAGCCGGACCCGCACCCTGGGCACCCTCACCGACACCGACGTGAAGGAGCGCCGCACGATCACCCTGGGCACGCTCACGGGGCGGCTGGAGGCGACTGGCGAGGTCGGGGGCCGCGTCTGGGTCAGGGTCGAGTGCGGTGGCGTCGTGGCTGTCACGCGACTGCTGCCCGCCGAGACGCCGGTGGAGGTGCGGTCATGAGCAAGGACCGACGCCCGGATGCCTCGTGGCTCATGCGCTGGCCTGCCAGCGTCTACCCAAACGGCTACGTCCGCACTGCGATCGACGACCTGATCCAGATCGTCTACTTCGAGCGCGACGGACAGGCGCAGGTGCTGATGCTCAATCGCCGTGACGCACGCCTTCTGGCCCGACGCATCAACCAGTGCCTTGACGGGACGGTGAAGCGATGACCGCCGTCTCCCGCGACCGCCGCGAACTGTGGTGGCTCGAAAGCTTCCTTTCGGTCAACGGCACCACTGGCACCCACCGAGAGCGTCGCCTGAGGCTGTATCGCTACCTGTGCGAGACATGCCAGCACGAAGAGGTCTCCGACGTCAGCGGCTGGGGTGAGTCACCCAAGGGCACGCGTCAGTGCTGCCTGTGCAACCGCGTCTGGCTCCCGGGCGATGGCGGACCGGAGGCGACCGAATGACCGCCCCCTGCCATACCCCCGAGTGCACCTCCCCCGCCACCACCGAGCGCCGCGTGGGCCATGAGCGTGTCGGACACGGGGACACGTGGCTGGCGCGCTGGGTGCCGATGTGCCGGGGGTGCGCCTCCAGCCATGACGACGAAGTACGAGAGAAGGGATGGGCGAGATGACAGACATCGATGACCTGATGGCGGTCGACCTGGAGTGTCGGCTCACCATCGCGTACCGCATGGACTGCGAGTGCGCGCCGTACTTCATCGGTCGGCGCGAGGTGCTGATCCCCGAGGTACTGAAGGCGGCCAGCAGTCGAGGCGAGGACCCGGTCGACGTGTTCGCCGCCTTCGCCCGAAAGGTCCACCAGCGCCACGACGCCAAGGAGCCAGCATGAGCGACATCACCCCCGCCGACGCCCTGCGCGAACTCGGCGACGACCAAGCAGAGTACGCCGCAGCAGCAGCCAAGAAGCTCGGGCTGCCGGAGAGCGTGGAGTACGTCGAGATGCGCACGGAGTACGGCGTGCGCTACACCAACGGCATCGGCAAGCAGTTCGAGCGACCCCTCGCACCATCCTGGACCAACGATCGCGCGGGGGCCGATGCCGAGGTGACCGACCTTCGGGCTCTCGGAGTCACGAGCGCTCGGGTCATTGTCCGCGAGGTCATCACCACCGCCTGGCGGGAGGTGACCCCATGAGCCGCGTCTCGAAGACTCACGGCGCCCTCTATTCGCCGCCAAGGACGCTGAAGAGGCGCCGGAAGTGCAGCGGGCACCTGGCGGACCCCCACATGATCGAGGCGGGCGAACAGGCCATTTGGTCATCGCTGCCGCCCGACAATCCCGAGATCGGCAACACCGGCTGGTGGCATGCCGTCTTCTGCCTGGACTGCGCGCCCGCTGAGTGCGTCCCCGGCGTCGAGGTGACGCCGTGATCACCGCCGCCGCCCAGGTCGCGGCTGCCACCAACGTGGACGTCACCAGCCAGGACGCCCTGGTCAGCATCGTCGGGTTGGCGATCTTCGCGGCGTTCGTGATCTGGATGATCGGGAAGGCGTTCGAGTGACCAACCCCAGCGCGCCGGCCGCATGAAGCCCCCGACCACCACCAACTAGCCCAGAGAAAGGGAGTGACCGCCATGATCACCATCCCCATGCCCGACTGGTACGAGGCCGCCTCGTGCGCCTCGGTCGGATCCGACTACTGGTTCCCCGATAAGGGCGGCACTACCCACGCAGCCAAGAAGATCTGCGCCGATTGCCCGGTCCGCACCCAGTGCCTTGAGTGGGCGCTCGACAACGTAGAGCCCTGGGGCGTTTGGGGCGGGGCGACGCGACTGGAGCGCCGCAAGCTCCGGAAGGAGGCTGCGTGATGCCTTACCACCCAAGATGGCCGTCCCAAAGCGTCTCGGGCGCCGCGCATCGCCGCCGACAGATCGCCTACGGACGCTGGCAGCCCTACGTCGACGCCGAACCTGCGCGGCAGCACGTCCTGGCACTGCGGGCGGCAGGCATGGGGCCAGTGACCATCGCCCGCGCCTCTGGCGTGTCCCATGGTGCCCTGGCGAAGCTGGTCTACGGCGACAAGCAACGTGGCCTGGCTCCGTCCAAGCGCATCCGGCCCGAGACTGCAGCCAAGATTCTGGCCGTCGAGCCCAAGCTGGAGTACCTCGCGGACGGCGCCATGGTGCCCGCGTTCGGCACGCAGCGACGCATCAAGGCGCTGCACGCTATCGGTTGGTCGCTGACCGATGTCGCGCGCCGGGCCGGAGTGGATCGGGTCTACATGTCCAGGATGCTGCGCCTG
>DASUXL010000256.1:0-2692 GCA_036377915.1 Candidatus Limnocylindrales bacterium | reverse complement strand
TTCCACGACCACGGTGGCCTGATCCGGTACCCAATCAAGAAAATCGGAGAAAACCTCGACTCGCAGCGGCGCACGGCCGGCGGGCCGGTAACGGAAACCGGGCGAGCCTCTCGGCGCGAAGTAGTGCGAATAGTCGAGCTGGCGCAGGTCGCGCAGGGCCGTCGCGGTGACCCGCCCGGCCTGGCCGGTCGCGACGGCCGTGTCGTCCTCGGTCGCCAGCACGAGCCGGCCGTCCGCGGTCACCCTCGCCCGCACCCACAGCGCATCCGCGCCCAGCACCCAAGCCGAAAGCAACGCCGCCCGGCTGTGTTCCGGTGCGTGGCAACGATTCCCGTAGCGCGCAACAATCATCTCACGCCTCCGCCCGCAGTTCGCCGTCGAGCTGGCCGCATACCACCAGCGAGTAGCCCTGCGGCGGGAAGGTCGTCACCTGCGCAAACACCTGGATTCGGTACTCACCCGGAACGGGATTCTCGATGGCGACATGCTCCACGCTGTTGAGTTTGTCCAGCGGGTGTGACTTGTACTGGTCGACGTGGTGCCGGTCGAAGAGCCCGTCGTCCTTGTGGTAGGTGTGCCGCGCGTTGCCCACCAGGGTCTTGCCGTCGGGGGTCACCACACCCAGGTTCAGGTTGTTCTGCACGGCGTTGCCGGGGTGGTCGGTCCAGGCGAGCACGATGCGCAGCGGGTCCTCGCCCGCGGTGACGTTCACGCGATAGGCGCGGCTCGAAACCCTGTTCCCGCCCGCCGGTGCGAACGCCTCCAGCGCTTCCGGCGAGTCGTTCGCGATGTCCATAAAGGACATCGCTCGGCCCTCGGGCGCGGCCGGGCAGGGCAGCAGGGTGCTCAGGTCAAGCCGCCCGTAGCCCTGGTCGAAGTCGGGGTACCCGACATCCTCCTGGCTGCCGGGCGGGCGCAGCGAGGGCAGGGGCCGGGCAGCGGCGATGAGCATCGCCTTCAGCAGCGCCGCCGACGGGTCCGGCTTGGCGCGCTCCTCCGCGAGGTATTGCCGCAGCAGTGCGGCGGCCCCGGCGACCACCGGCGCGGCCATGCTCGTCCCTCCGATGTAGACATAGTGGCCGCCGTACTCCGGATAGTCCTCCCAGACAAGCTTGTAGTCGATCGGGTTCGACATCAGCTTGGTGGACAGGATGTAGGTCCCCGGCGCCAGCAGATCTGGCTTCACACCACCGGAATCGGTCGGGCCGCGGCCAGACAGCGCCGCCGGCACGTCCGCCTCCCCGGCGACGTGCTCGGCTCCGGCCGGTGGCTTGGGGAAGCGGGATCCGCGAAAAGCCGTCCATGTCTTGGAGGCGAACTCCGGCCGGTCGGTCTCCGAAGCGCCGACGGTAAGGGCATTCTTGGCCGTCGCCGGGGTGCCGATGGTGTTGAACAGGTGCATGCCGTCGGGCGCCTCGCCCTCGTTGCCCGCCGCCACGACGACCAGCACATCGGGGTGCTCGAAGACGAACTTGTCCAGGCTCAGCGCGTAACCGTCGTACCCGCCGAAGGACATGCGCCGGCCCCAGCTCAGGTTGATGATTTTCGCGCCCAGCTCGACGGCGTGCTTGAGGAAGTGGCCGATTTCCGGCGGCACCTGGACCAGGCCCTGGTCGTCGGTGATGCGGAAGGCCGCCAGGCTCGCCCCGGGAGCGCAGCCGGTCAGCGCCTGATCGGAGGCCTTGCCGGTCCCGACGATGATCCCGGCGACGTGCGTGCCGTGGCCGAGGATGTCCTCCGGGATCTCGCCGACCAGCGCCTGCTTGGCGATGATGCGGTCGGCAAGGTCGGGGTGGGCCGGGTCAACCCCGCTGTCGAATATCGCCACGATCTGACCCGTACCGTCCAATGTGGATCCCTGGATGGACTTGACTATCGCCGGCAGGCCGACGAGCGTGCGGGCGTGGTCGACGTAGAGGGTCGGCGGCCGGTACGGGGTGACATCGCGCACCTCGTGCAGCCGCGACACCGCGGCAAGCATCGCGCCCAGCTCGTCACCGGTCAGCGTGGTCCTGAAGCGGATCATCACGTCGACGGCGAAGACGACCTCGTTGCCCTGGGTCCGCGCGAGCGTGTCGCGCGCCCACTCCAGGTGTTCCGCATTGTGCAGCAACACATCGTAGAGTTCCGGCGCCACCGCCTGCGCCTGCGCGGGCGCGGGCGCAGGCGCGATCACATCGACGATGTCCTTGGTGAGCGAGTCGATCCAGCTGCGCGTGCGCATCTGTTTGACCCACCACTGTTCCGAAAGGGTGCGGTGCTGCTGCGGGTCGAGGTACATCCAGTATCCGTTGGGCGGCTCGAACTCGGTGATCTGCGCGCCGATGCTGTCGAGCAGCGCGCGCCGGTCGGTGTCGAGCGGCCCGCGCAGCGACACCAGGTACATGTCGTTCTTTGACTCCCGGAACTGCCCGGGCGCCTGGGTGACCACCAGACCCGAGGCGGCGTCGCCGATCGAGACCCGGTCCGAGTCGGCCATCACCTTTTCCGCCCTGGGATCGTTCTGGCTCAACCCTTTCCGTCCAGGTAACGGGGCATCCGCTCGCCGCGGCGTCCCCGCGGTGACCGGAGGGCGCATGATGTCCACCACGAGGTTGGCCCGGCGCAACGCTTCCAGCTCCGACTCGTCGCACCAGCTGGTGAGCACCCCCTCGTACGTGTGCAGCCGCCTCGCCCCTTCCAGCGGAGGCGA
>DASUXL010000255.1:0-2318 GCA_036377915.1 Candidatus Limnocylindrales bacterium | reverse complement strand
CGCCATGCTGGCCATGTTCATGCGGGTCGGCGGCGGCATCTTCACCAAGGCCGCCGACGTCGGCGCCGACCTGGTCGGCAAGGTCGAACAGAACATCCCCGAGGACGATCCCCGCAACGCCGCCACCATCGCCGACAACGTGGGCGACAACGTGGGCGACTGCGCCGGGATGGCCGCCGACCTCTTCGAGTCCTACGCGGTGACGCTGGTCGCCTCCCTGATCCTCGGCAAGGCGGCCTTCGGCGCGTACGGCTTGGTCTTCCCGCTCATCGTGCCCGCCATCGGTGTGATCACCGCGATCATCGGCATCTATCTGACCAAGCCGCGGACGGGTGAGAACGGTCTGCGCACCATCAACCGCTCCTTCTATCTGTCCGCCGTCATCTCGGCCGTGCTCTGCGCCATCGCGGCCTTCGCGTACCTGCCCTCGACCTTCGCCGGGCTCGGCGCCGAGAATCTCGTGTTCAGCGGCCCGATCGACGATCCGCGCATCGTGGCGGTGGGTTCGGTGGTCATCGGCATCGTGCTGGCCGCCATCATCTTGTCGCTGACCGGCTACTACACCGGCACCGAGCACCGACCGGTCAAGGACGTCGGCAAGACCTCCCTCACCGGTGCCGCCACCGTCGTCCTCGCCGGCATCTCGGTGGGCCTGGAGTCGGCCGTCTACACCGCCATCGTCATCGCGGGTGCCGTCTTCGGGGCCTTCCTGCTCGGTGGTTCCGGGGTTGTCGGCCTGTTCGCCATCGCACTGGCCGGCTGCGGTCTGCTGACCACGGTCGGGGTGATCGTGGCCATGGACACCTTCGGTCCCGTCTCCGACAACGCCCAGGGCATCGCCGAGATGTCCGGCGACGTCAGCGGCGAAGGCGCGCAGATCCTCACCGAGCTGGACGCGGTCGGCAACACCACGAAGGCCATCACCAAGGGCATCGCCATCGCCACCGCGGTGCTGGCCGCTACGGCGCTGTTCGGCTCCTACACCGACTCGGTGCGCGCAGTCCTGCTGGACAACTACAACCGCTTCACCGAAGCCGCAGTGGTCTTCGACCCGGGCACCCTCGTCGGTCTGATCCTCGGTGCCGCGGTGGTCTTCCTCTTCTCCGGTCTGGCCATCAGCGCCGTCGGTCGCGCCGCCGGTGCGGTCGTGTACGAGGTGCGGCGGCAGTTCCGGGAGATCCCCGGGATCATGGAGGGCACGGGCAAGCCCGAGTACGGCAAGGTCGTGGACATCTGCACCCGGGACTCGCTCCGCGAACTGGCGACGCCTGGTCTGCTGGCCCTGCTGGCCCCGATCGCGGTCGGTTTCGGGCTCGGGGCGCCCGCGCTGGCCGGTTACCTCGCCGGCGCCATCGCCTCGGGCACCCTGATGGCGGTGTTCCTGGCCAACTCCGGCGGCTCGTGGGACAACGCCAAGAAGCTGGTCGAGGACGGGAACCACGGCGGCAAGGGCTCGCCGGCGCACGAGGCCACGGTGATCGGCGACACGGTGGGCGACCCGTTCAAGGACACCGCCGGCCCGGCCATCAACCCGTTGATCAAGGTGATGAACCTGGTGGCGCTGCTCATTGCGCCGGCCGTGGTCGCCATGTCGCCGCTGAGCACGACCGAAACACCGCTCCGGTACGCCATCGCCGGTGTTGCCGCCCTCGTGATCGTCATCGCGGTGGCCATCAGCTCCCGCCGCAAGGTCGGTATCGCCGAGGAACCACCGTCGGATCCGACGGAGCCCGGCGCGGCCATCGAAGAGGCCCGCCCGACCGCTCAGGGCCAGCCTCAGCGCCAGGCGGTCGAGCGGGAAGCGGAAACCACATAGCGGCTGGTCGATCCTCTCCAGTCCCGCCTCTCCTACTCGCGCGATGCCGTTCACGATCAGCCACGTGGTCGCGATCCTGCCGCTGACCACGCCCCGGCTGGCCCGCTGGTTCAGTCCCGCCGCGCTGGTGATCGGGACGATGGTGCCCGACGTCCCCCTTTTCGCGCCCTATCTGGGCAGCTACGCCTGGTCCCACGACCTGCTGATCGGACCCATCAGCTATGACCTGGTGGTCGGGATGGCGGTCTTCGCTTTGTGGACCTTCGGGCTACGCCGGCCGTTCGTCGACCTGGCGCCGGACGGTCTACGGGCCCGGCTGAGTCCAGAACACGCCGTCCAGGGGCAGGCCTGGCTGTGGGCCGCCCTGTCGGTGCTGATCGGGGCCTACACGCACGTCGTCTGGGACAGCTTCACCCATTCCAACCGGTGGGGGACCCGATCGATCCCGGTCCTCAACGCCATGCTCGGACCGCTCCCGGGCTTCAAGTGGCTGCAGTACGGC
>DASUXL010000254.1:0-4845 GCA_036377915.1 Candidatus Limnocylindrales bacterium | reverse complement strand
CGGGGCCGTAGTACTGCTGGTCGATCACCGCTGTGCTGCCGTGGATGCAGCCCTGCGGCGGTGTCGGGTCGATGCTGACAGACGAGTAGTCGCCGAACCTGTCGGCGATTGGTGCCGGGCCACCGATGACCGCCGTGCCATCGGTCCCGTCGAGGTCGGGCACGCCCTCATTGGGCAGGGCCACGTTGACCGCCACCGAGCTGTTCTGGCACGGCGCGGCCATGGTGTCGACGTAGGCCCAATTGACATAGACGAAGTACAGGTTGACATCGAAGATGCCGACGCCGATCGACGGGTTGTAGTCCGAACTGGTCGGGCTGTGGAAGGCAAAGGCGGCGAACAGGGTGCCGGTGACGATGTGGATCGCCCCGTACCGGACCGTGGACATGCCGCCGAGACTCGTGGTGTGCGCGAACCACAGATGAGCCTCGGTCTGCACGATGTTGGCGGTCAGCTCTCCCCTGGGGGCGGGCAGGTTGAAACCGACGCCGGTGCATTGCCTCACCGCGCCCGGCGGTTCGCTGAACGGGGCGTCCACGAAGTACACGGCCTGTATCGAGGCGTTCGCCGAACCGGTGTTGGTCGCCTGGTACACCACGTACCCGATCTCGGAGTCGGCGGACAGCAGATAGGTCGCCGACGTCGCCAGCATCGGGTGACCGGCGACAAGAGCCGGTGCGGTGTTCCGGTTTACCCCGAAGAGGGTGACGCCCGGAGTCGTGCCCGTGTAGATCGCCGACTTGGGCAGCACGAACGCCGAGTAGTCCTGGGGGAACGAGGCTCCGAACGGGACGTTCTGCGTGGTGATGACAAGCCCGTTGCGGTCCTGTCCCAGGTTCGGGAAGTCAAGGGTGCTGCCGGGGGCGCGGGGAACGTTGAGCCTGTACCTGAACCAGGTGCCGCACGCGTCCGGCCCCGCGGTGGCCGCCACCCACAGGGCCGGCGCCACCGCGCTTGACGCCGCCTTGATGGTGATCACGAGGTTGAACCGGTTGGCGGCACTGTCGAATTGGACTCTTGGATCCGTCAGGCTGTCACCGGTACCCAGAAAAGTGTTCAAAGAAATCTGGCACATCGGCGCGCCGGTGCTCTTGTCCCGCACCCGCATGAACAGGTTGGTGGTCTCCACCGTTTGGGCGGCACCCGCCGCGGCGTTGGGGTCGGGCGGGGAGACACCGCCCGCCTCCGCCCGGATCGTGCCGTCGGTGTTGAGCAGGGTGATGTTGGGTGGCAGTTCCAGCGACCGGGCGCCGTCCTTGCTCACGTTGGGGCCGTTGGGATCCACCTGCGACGGCGGCAGCGCCGGCCTGCGGCCCGTGGCCGGTATCTGTGGCAGCGGCCGGGGTTTCGCGGCCTCGGGATCGGGGCTGGGCGCGGCGGTCTGCGGCCCGTCGGCCGCCGACCGCACATCAACCGCCGTCCCGTCCGTCGCGGGAATCTGGCCGAGCCGCTTCGACTGGAAGCGTTCCGGCACCGCTTTGCGCCCGGCCGAGTCCGGCTGGGGTTCGGCGGCGCCGGCCGGTTGGATGGCCGGCAGCGACATGGCCAGCAGGGTGGCGGTAGCGCCGGCCGCGGCGAGGCAACGGCTTTTCCGTCCAAACATGAGAACTCCCCTCCCATCGGGGTTTCACGATGTCCCCCGGTCTATCCGGCCGGCCTGGTCCGCTGCTGGTCCGGGATTGGTCCGCGGTTGGTCGTCCGGATCAAACCCCACCACAGCGGTGTTCGGCCTTCGCAGAACTACGATGTGCGCAAGGCGCCCGCGTTCGTATGCAGCCAACTCGAAGAGGCGACAAAGATGCTGACCGAGCCGACACTGGTGGTCCGGCGTACCACCGCGTCACCACCGGGATGACGCCGGAGCCGCCGCGCGAGTACGTAGCCTTCGTCGCCAAGCACCTGCGCCAGCTACGCCACGACGCGGAACTACTGGCCGGCGACGAGTACGAGGCCCACGAGCTGTACTCGCAAGCCTTGACCGACATCGCGATCCGATGGCCATGGTTCGTGGTGCTGCGGCGGCTGAACCGTCCCGACGCCGCCGACGAGTACCTGCACGAGACGTTGATCCGCCGATCGGCCCGGCGGGAGGCCGAACAGGCCGACTTCGTCGAGGTCGAGGTCGAGGTGTGGTTTTCCGGTGACCCGCGGGCGACCCACCCGGCACCCGTGGCCGCGCCGACCCGCTCCAGCGCAACCGCCCGGACGCTTCCGATGGCCAGCTTCGGGATTGAGATAGGCCCGGTCACGGAAGCGGCAGTCGCGTGGTGGCACGCCCGCGTGGCGTACTACCACGCACGCCTTGGCGCCACCACCGCGGCCGTCACCCTCGCCCTGGCGATCGTGCTCCCGTTTCTCCAGCGCCACTAACGACGGCAGGGAATGATAGGCAACGTGACGAGCAAGCAGATGCCGTTGATCGGGTTTGGTACCTGGCAGGCGACGGGCCGGCGAGGCTATGAGGCGACCAGGTACGCCTTGGAGATCGGCTACCGGCACATCGATACCGCGACGATGTACGGCAACGAGGCCGAGGTGGGCAGGGCGCTGCGCGACAGCGGCGTACCTCGCGAAGAGGTGTACCTGACGACCAAGCTGCCCCCCTCACGCCAGGGCCACGAGCGGTCCACATTGGAGGGCAGCTTGCGCGCGCTGGGCGTGGACAGCGTGGACATGTGGCTGATCCACTGGCCGCCGCGGGACTCGCTCAAGGTATGGCAGCAATTTATCGCCTTGCAGGAGGCTGGACTCACCCATGGCATCGGCGTGAGCAACTATTCCACCCGCCAGCTGGACGAGCTGATCAAAGCGACCGGCGTGACACCGCAGGTCAACCAGATCGAGTGGGCACCCTCGCTGTACGACGCCAAGCGGGCCGCCGAGCATCAGCAGCGCGGCATCATCCTCGAAGGATACAGCGCGTTGAGAAATACGAATTTGTCAAACCCTGTCCTGACCGAGATCGCCGAGGTCCATGGCGTCAGCACGGCCCAGGTCGTGTTGCGGTGGCACATCGAGCACGGGTTCGTCGCCATCCCCAAGTCGGTCACGCCCCAACGGATTGCGGCAAACTTCGATGTGTTCGGCTTCGCGCTCACCGATAACGAAGTAGCCCGAATCGACAGCCTCAGCTCCCCCTGACGCAGGAGGCATATCCAATCTGCCCGCGGGCTTGACCTTGACGCTACGTCAACCCTCCATGCTGGCAGCCATGAGCATCCCGCCAGCAACCGATCAGGCCCGGGAACCCGCCATCCGCGTGCAGGGCCTGGAGAAGTCGTACAAAGAGCTGCGTGTGCTGCGCGGCGTGGACATCGACGTGGCGCGGGGCAGCATCTTTGCCCTGCTCGGCTCGAACGGGGCGGGCAAGACCACGGTGGTGAAGATCCTGTCCACGCTGCTCAAGGCCGACGCGGGGACAGCCCGGGTCAACGGCTTCGATGTCGCGACGCACGCCGCCGACGTGCGCGAGTCCATCAGCCTCACCGGGCAGTTCACGGCGGTCGACGAGATCCTCAGCGGGCGGGAGAACCTCATCCTGGTCGCCAGGCTGCGGCACCTCAAGGACCCGGGCAAGATCGCGGATAACCTGCTGAGGCGCTTCTCGCTGACCGAGGCGGGCAACCGCAGGGTGGCGACCTACTCCGGTGGCATGCGCCGCCGCCTCGACATCGCGATGAGCCTCATCGGGAATCCGCCGGTCATCTTCCTCGACGAGCCGACCGCCGGGCTTGACCCGCAGGCGCGCATCGAGGTGTGGCAGGCCGTCAGGGAACTCGCCGGGCAGGGTACGACGGTGCTGCTCACGACGCAGTATCTGGACGAGGCCGAACAGCTCGCCGACCGGATCGCGATCCTGCACCAGGGCCGGATCATCGTGAACGGCACCCTCACCGAGCTCAAGCAGCTGATCCCGCCCGCCAAGGTCGAATACGTCGAGAAGCAGCCCTCCCTCGAGGACGTCTTCCTAGCGCTCGTCGGTGACGACGGCAAGCAGGGCGCACCGGCGATGACCGCAGCTTCGACACCGACGAGTAAGGAACAACGATGACCAAGCACTTCTTCGCCGACACGACCGTCCTGCTGGGTCGATCCCTGCGCCACATCGCGCGCAGCGCGGACACCATCATCACCACCGTGATCACCCCGATCGCCATGATGCTGCTGTTCGTCTATGTATTCGGCGGCGCGATCAACTCAGGGGCGGACACGTATGTGAACTACCTGCTGCCCGGCATCCTGCTGATCACGATTGCCTCGGGTATCTCCTACACCGCGTTCCGGCTCTTCGGGGACATGAAGAGCGGCATTTTCGAGCGGTTCCAGTCGATGCCGATCGCACGGTCCTCGGTGCTGTGGGCGCATGTGCTGACCTCGCTGGTCGCCAATCTGATCTCGGTCGTGGTCGTCGTGGTCGTCGCCCTCCTCATGGGCTTCCGCTCCGGCGCCGGAGTGCTGGCATGGCTCGCGGTCGCCGGCATCCTCGTCCTGTTCACCCTGGCGTTGACATGGATCGCGGTCATCCCCGGCCTCACCGCCAAAACCGTTGACGGCGCGAGCGCGTTCGCCTACCCGCTCATCTTCCTGCCGTTCATCAGTTCGGCATTCGTGCCCACGGAGACCATGCCCGGCCCGGTGCGCGCCTTCGCCGAGTACCAGCCGGTGACGTCCATCGTGAACGCGATCCGCGACCTGTTCACCCAGCAGCCGGTCGGTACCGACATCTGGTTCGCCCTGGCCTGGTGCGTCGGCATCCTGCTTCTCGCGTGCATCTTCGCGATGATCACGTACCGGCGCCGGATCTCCTAGCCGCGCGTCTCCTCGGGCGAAGGCCGTTGCATGAAG
>DASUXL010000253.1:0-19076 GCA_036377915.1 Candidatus Limnocylindrales bacterium | reverse complement strand
TACCGGGCCCGACTCGCCCCGCGCGGCGCAGAGCACTTCGTGCCCGGCGTCCCGGGCGGCGCGCGCCACCGCCCGCCCGAGAAACACGGTCCCACCCAGGATCAACAGCCTCATGAGGCGATCATAGTGACGGCGGGGTGGTCGGCGAGTCCAGCCAGCTGTTGATCAGGTCACCGAAGTCGGTCCCGGTGCGCTGGTTCACGTACCCGATGAATCCCGCCCGGTCCTTGGCGGTGTTCCGGTTGTCCGCGGCCCAGCCCTTCGCCAGCCCGAAGAACTCCTCGTTGCCGATTTTCTTGCGGATCTGGTGCAGCATCAGCGCCGGGCACACATACATGTTGGAGCGGCCGAAGTCCTTCGGGTCGGCCTTGCCCGGCGGCCCGTAGCGGGCACGCAGGCTGCCGTCCTGCGGCCGCGCCCACCGCTCGAACTCGGCGTCGCTGATCTTGTCCCGCTCGTTCTGGAACAGGTACTGCGCATACATCGCCCAGCCCTCGTTGAGCCACAGGTCGTTCCAGTTGTTGGTGGTGACCGTGTCGCCGAACCAGTGGTGCGCGAACTCGTGCACCAGGATGCCCTCCCAGTACGACGCGTTCTGCGAAGGGTTGGACGCCTTCGGTGTGCCCATCGTCACCATCTGCTGCGTCTCCATCGCCGAGGCCGAGGGCACCAGCACCACACCGGCGCTGGGGAACGGGTACTTGCCGAACTTGGACTCCAGCCATTCCAGGTAGCGCGGAGTGTTCCGGACAGTCTTCATGATGGCGTCGTCGGTTCCGGGCCGGAACCAGTAGGTGATGGGCAGCCCGCCCGGGCCGGTCGCGGTCTCCTTGGTGTACTTGCCGACCGCGAGGGTCGACAGGTAGCTCGACATCGGATCGGTGGTGGTGTATTTGAACTTGTTGCCTTCCTGCCCGGCGGGTGTGCCACCGGCGACGCCCGCCCACCCGTCCGGCACGGTGATGGCGATGTCGTAGAGCGCTTTGTCGGAGGGTTGGTCATTCACGGGGTACCAAGTAAATGCTCCGAAAGGTTCTTGCATTGTCCACAGCCCGCCCTCGGGCGTGATTGTCAAACCCAGGGCCTCGAAGTCACCGCGACCGGTCGGCGCCTTCACCGGCTCGGGGGTGCCGTGGTACTTCACCACCAGTGTGGCGTTGCTGTCTTTCGTCAGCGTCGTCGCAACGGTGAGCTTGTCGGACGCCACCGCGCCGGCCGATGCCGCCCCGTCGAGGGTGACGCCGTCGAGCTGGTACTTCTGCGACAGGTCGAGTTTGATCTCGGTCAGGTCGCGGGTGGCCCGCAGCCGCAGGGTCGCCTGCCCGGTGAGGGTCTTGCTCTCCGGCGCCCAGGCCAGGTCCAGGCCGTAGTGGAGCACGTCGATGGCGTCGTTGCCACGCGCGGGATAGATCGGGTCGGCGACGGGCTGGGACTGGCCCGCCTTCCAGGCGGCGTAGTCGATCGCCGGTGCCTTGGAGGCCTGCGGCGACGGCGGGTTCGTGATCGTCGGGCTCTTGGTGCACCCCGCGAGCACCAAGGCCAAAGCGGCGACGATGAGGGGTCGGTATCGCACCGAGCCAGGATATGCTGGTGTCACACCCCGTCTCCGACTGGAACGGGGCATTTCGGCGTGCCTTCATGTGGGGAGCGAAGCGTTGGTGCTGCAAGGTCTGCTCGAGGTGGCCCTTTCCGACTCTGCTCTGGCGCGGGCCGGGCAGCTCGCGGCCGGCGGTGACGAGCTGGATGTGACCGCGCCGGCGGCGGCCCGCCCGTTCGTCGTGGCGGCCGCGGCAAGGCACCGCCCGGTGCTGGCGGTCACGGCGACCAGCCGGGAGGCCGAGGATCTCGCGGCCGAACTGGGGGCCTTCCTCGACCCGGATGAGGTGGTGGTCTACCCGGCGTGGGAGACGCTGCCGCACGAGCGGCTATCGCCCCGCTCGGACACGGTCGGTCGCCGGCTGGCGGTGCTGCGGCGGCTGCGCCACCCGGGCTCCACGCCGCTGCGCGTGATCGCCGCGCCTGTGCGCAGCATGCTTCAGCCCCAGCTCAAGGGGCTCGGCGACCTCGAGCCGGTGGAGCTGGAGACCGGCCGTCCCGCCTCGATGGACGCAGTTGTCCACACCCTCGCCGATCTCGCCTACGCCCGGGTCGACCTGGTGACCAAGCGCGGCGAGTTCGCGGTGCGCGGCGGCATCCTGGACGTGTTCCCGCCGACCGACGAGCATCCTTCGCGGGTCGAGTTCTGGGGCGACGAGGTGGAGGAGATCCGCACGTTCGCCGTCGCCGACCAGCGCACCATCGAAAAGGTGCAGCGCATGTGGGCGCCGCCGTGCCGCGAGCTGCTGCTCACCCCGCAGGTGCGCGAACGCGCGGCGGAGCTTGCCGAGCAGCATCCGGCGCTGCGGGAGATGCTCACCAAGTTGGCCGAGGGCATCCCGGTGGAGGGCATGGAGTCGCTCGGTCCGGCCCTGCACCACGGGCGCGACAGTGTGGAGATGTTGCTGGACTGTGTACCCCCGGAAACTCTGGTCCTGCTGGCTGATCCGGAGCGCATCCGGACGCGGGCGCACGACCTTGTCCGTACCTCCGAGGAATTCCTCGAAGCATCTTGGGCCGCTGCCGCCGTCGGTGGCAAGGCACCGATCGACCTCGGTGCCGCCGCTTTCAAAACCCTTTCGGGGGTACGGTCGCACGCGGCCGAGCTGGGACTGCCCTGGTGGACCACCTCGCCGTTCGGGCTCGCTGAGTCCAAAGTGGAGGAGGACGACACCCCGTGGCTTGACAGCACCTCGACCGACGTGACTCCGGACACCGCCACGGTGGTGGCGCTCGGTGCCTCCCCGGCCCCCAACTATCAGGGCCAGACCAGCCGGGTCGTGGACGACGTGAGCGGCTGGCTGGCGCGCGGCTGGCGGGTGGCGCTGGTGTTCGAGGGGCACGGCCCGGCGCAGCGCGCCAGCGAGGTGCTGCACGACGCGGGAATCGGTGCGGCGCTTACGGATTCGGTGGGCGAGGGGGTGTCCATCCTGACCGGCCCGCTGGGCAGCGGCCTGGTGTGGGAGGCGGCCGGGATGGCGATCCTCACCGGTGCCGACGTCTCCGGCGGCCGCGGCACCACCTCACGCGAGCTGGGCAAGATGCCGTCACGGCGGCGCAACACCATCGACCCGCTGGAGCTGCGCGCGGGAGACTTCGTCGTGCACGAGCAGCACGGCATCGGCAAGTATGTGGAGCTGGTGCAGCGCACCGTGAACGGGGCGGACCGCGAGTACCTGGTGATCGAGTACGCCGCGAGCAAACGCGGCCAGCCCGGGGACAGGTTGTTCGTCCCGACCGACTCGCTGGACCAGCTGTCCCGCTATGTGGGTGGCGAGCACCCGACCCTGCACAAGATGGGCGGCTCCGAGTGGCAGAAGGCCAAGGCGCGGGCGCGCAAGGCGGTTCGCGAGATCGCGGCGCAGCTGATCCAGCTCTACGCCGCGCGGCAGGCCGCCCCGGGGCACGCCTTCGAGCCGGACTCCCCTTGGCAGCGCGAGCTTGAGGACGCCTTCCCGTATCACGAGACGCCCGACCAGCTCTCCGCGATCGACGAGGTCAAGGACGACATGGAAAAGCCGGTGCCGATGGACCGGCTGATCTGCGGCGACGTCGGCTACGGCAAGACCGAGATCGCGGTGCGGGCGGCGTTCAAGGCGGTGCAGGGCGGCAAGCAGGTGGCGGTGCTGGTGCCCACCACACTGCTCGCGCAGCAACACTTCAACACGTTCTCCGAGCGGATGGCGCAGTTCCCGGTGATCCTGCGGCAGCTGTCGCGCTTTGCCACGCCCAAGGAGGCGGCCGAGACCATCGACATGGCCGCTGATGGGCGCGCCGACATTGTCATCGGTACCCACAGATTGTTGCAGCAAAGCACCCGCTTCAACCGGCTCGGCCTGGTCGTCGTCGACGAGGAGCAGCGCTTCGGCGTCGAGCACAAGGAGAAGCTCAAGGAGATCCGGGCAAACGTCGACGTGCTGACGATGTCGGCCACTCCCATCCCGCGCACCCTGGAGATGTCCATCACCGGCATCCGGGAGATGTCGCAGATCAACACGCCGCCGGAGGAGCGCCACCCGGTGCTCACGTATGTCGGGGCGTACGACGACAAGCAGGTGGCGGCGGCGATCCATCGCGAGCTGCTGCGTGACGGCCAAGTCTTCTACCTGCACAACCGGGTCGACTCCATCGAGCGGACCGCGCGGCGCCTGCGCGAACTCGTCCCCGAGGCGCGCGTCGCCGTCGCCCACGGGCAGATGGGCGAGGAGTCACTGGAGAAGGTGATGGTCGGCTTCTGGGAGAAGGAGTTCGACATCCTGGTGGCCACGACGATCATCGAGTCCGGTTTGGACATCCCGAATGCGAACACTCTGATCTTGGAGCGGGCGGATTTGCTCGGGTTGGCGCAGTTGCACCAGATCCGGGGACGGGTCGGCCGCGGGCGCGAGCGCGCGTACGCGTACTTCCTGTACCCGCCGGACAAGCCGCTCACCGAGCAGGCGCACGAACGGCTTGCCACCATCGCCCAGCACACCGAGCTGGGCGCGGGCATGTACGTGGCGATGAAGGACCTGGAGATCCGGGGAGCAGGAAACCTGTTGGGCGGCGAGCAGTCCGGGCACATCGAGGGCGTCGGCTTCGACCTGTACGTGCGGATGGTCGGCGAGGCCGTGCAGGCGTTCAAGGGCAACGGCCAGGCCGCGGAGGAGCAGGTCGAGGTAAAGATCGACCTGCCCATCGACGCGCACCTGCCCGAGTCGTACATCGAGTCCGAGCGGCTGCGCCTGGAGATCTATCGCAAGCTCGCCTCGGCCCGCACCGAGGAGGCGCTGCAGGAGGTCGTCGCCGAGGTCACCGACCGGTACGGCGAGCCCCCGGCCCAGGTGGACAACCTTGTCGCGGTCGCGAGACTGCGGCTGCGCGCCCGGGAATACGGCCTGATCGAGATCTCGTTGCAAGGAAGGCACATCCGGTTCTCGCCGCTGGAGCTGCCGGACTCCAAGCAGCTGCGGCTCAAGCGGTACCACCCGGATGCCGTGTACAAGACGGCGACCAGCCAGGTCTCCGTCCCGCACCGGCCGAACCTGCGCGACAAGCAGCTGCTCGACTGGTGCGCGCAACTGCTCAAGGATGTGATCGGTGAAGTGGTTCCAGCTTGACACCCTGATCGGGGACCTGTCATACGCGGTCGACGACGACGGCGTCTGCGCCGTGCACTTCGGGCATTATGAGGGCGCGCTGGCGGGCGACGGCCCGGTCGCCGAGGAGTTGCGTGCCTATTTCGCCGGGAAGCTGACCGATTTCACCGTGCCGCTGCACGTGCGCCGGGGCAGCGACTTCGAGCGGGCGGTGTGGGAGCAGATGAAGCTGATCCCTTACGGCGAGACGCGCAGCTACGGTTTCGTGGCCGAGGCGGTCGGCGAACCTGGTGGGGCGCAAGCGGTCGGGGTCGCGTGCAACCGCAACCCGCTGCCCATCATCGTGCCGTGCCACCGCATCATCGGCGCCGACGGCAAGCTCGTCGGGTTCGGCGGTGGCCTCAAGCTCAAGCGGATGCTGCTCGAACTGGAGGCCAACGTCAAGATGCAGCTCGACTGGGCGGCGGGCTAGGTACCTATCCCACCGGCACGGCGACCAGGTCTTCGAAAGCCTTGGTCATTTAATCCAGGATGCGTCAACGACAGTGTCGCCGTTCCCGTCTGCGCTGGTCAGCGCGACTGTGGCATTCTCGGGACCAAGACTGATGGCGAGTACGGCTTCGTCGCCGTCGTATCCAGTGATCAATAATTCGGTGAGATTCAACGACATGGTCCGCCCTTTCGACTTTTTTTCCGATGAGGCTATGGCGAACCATGCGATCATGACTTAACGACAAGTTAAGTCTCTCAATGGAATTCTTGGCACGCTCCCGTCGGCTCGCATGGCGTCGGTCTCGACGACGCGACGCTTGAAGGGGAGGGTCTTGTCGGCATGGACTACATCGGATGGCGAAGGCGCTGGCGAGACGTTGCTGGACTGACGCAGCAGCAACTCGGCGAGCGTGTCGGTGGTTCCGGTGCGTATGTCTCGATGATCGAAAACGGGGAACGGGCGTTGACCAAACGGTCCCGACTGATAGCGTTCGCGTCCGCTCTGGGTGTGTCCATTACCGACCTCACGGCGCAGCCATTGCCTCCGCGAAGTCCGGAGGAGTACGCAATCTACCGCATCGCACCAGCCCTGCGTGCTGCCCTGGATGAGCAACTGGCGGACGACGACCAGACCTGGCCGTTGGAGCGATGGCGTTCCCAGCTGGCTATCGCGATGACTGTACGGATGGCCTGCGACTACACCAGTCTCGCCGCGACCCTGCCGGAACTGGTCCGCCAGACCCGCCATCTTGCGGATACCGACAGCATGGAGGGGTACACCTATTCGGCCGAGCCGCCGGGACCGCAGCGATGACGATCAAGTCATTCGGGTACGTCGACCTCGGCATGCGCCTTGCTGAGCGTACGCAACGCGCCGCAAGCATCCTTGGCGACCCTGTCGAAATCGCCTGGGGCGACTACGTATTCGCACGATGCGCTCTTGCCGCCGGGCTGCGTGGCCGCTCCTACACCGTCGCCGCGTGTGCCGCCCAGACGGTCGCGGGAGTCGAGGCGCCCGCGGGCATCGCGTGCACGGGCGTGCTACACCAGACGATTTCGTCGGGCAACATGACCCCGTAACCGTTCACCGACAGCAAGGGCAAGGGGCCTACGTTCTCGCGTTCGAGCTTGTATGTACGTTCGCCAGCAGACTGTCATCAAGAGCGACTTCAAGGTGGTCGGCGGCGATATGGCCTACGAGGCTGGCGAATCATGCCAGATATCCTGGGTGATCAAATGCATGGTGACGGTGCGGTAAATGAGTCCGTCACTCCGTGCATGTATTGGAACCCGGGCCTGAGGTCCATGCTCGATGTGGACAAGCCCTCGTACGCCACCGGCAGCACCACGGCCTTCACCGTGACCGGTACACCGCCGAACGCGCCGATCACGTGGACCGCCACGCTCAACGACGTGCCCACCACCGCCCTGAGCGGATGCCTGGGAACGAGCGCCAGCGGCGCCTGACCCGGGTCGGCTAGGAGCTCCTCATCGTGAGCAGGCGCAGCAGTCCGGCGCCGCAAAGGTAGGCGACAAGGGCCGTGGCCGGCAGGCCGAAGCGGGTCGGGCTGTCCGGCGGGAAGAGGTTGTTCTCGGCGAGGCCGGCGGCGACCGCCAGGAAGGCCGCGACCACGAACGGCAGGCGTGCTTTTCCGGCGCCCAGCGGCGACTGGGCGTGGCGCATCTCGATCCGGCCGAAGATTGCCACCAGGCCGGCGAGCGTCACGCCCAGCAACAGTACCCAGGGTATGCGCCACCACCACCAGGCGGCGGAGCCGATTTCGAGTGTGGGCAACAGGTCCAGCGCGTGCAGGGCGGCCGCCGCGACGATCGCGGCGCTGATGTGCCACAGGAAGATGGTCAGGATCACGGCGTTGAGCGCCACCACGACGATCCACGGCCGCGAGCGCCGCAGCCATCGCTCCGCCCTGTCCCGCAACAGAAGCGCTAGTCCTAACTGGACGGTGAAGAGGGCGAGCAGGGCGAGACTCGGCGGGGACATGTTGCGCAGGCGCTCTCCCGGAAGATTGATCATGCTTATCTGGTACGGGCCGGCGAGCGTAAGCGACAAAAGTGCCACCATCCCGCACGACACGAGCAGCACCGCGAATCCGCGCCCGCCCGGCAGCATCCGGTCACGCCAGGCGAAGCCGAGCTGGTGCATCAGCAGCCAGCCGAACAGGTAATTGCCGTATGCCAGCGGAGCATCGCCGAACAGCCGCCCGGCATCACCCAGGGCGATCAGTCCGAGCAGCACCGCCGGCACCGCGAGCCCGAAGCGGTTGTGCAAGGCGTACATCACCGGCGCCAGGAGGACGACGATCAGGTACACCGAAAGGAACCACAACGGGATGCACGCGAACCACACCGCCAGGCGCACCAGCGCCGGGTCGGTGCCAAGCCACCGGGCCACCGCCGCGGTCCCGGCCAGCACCAGCACCAGCGCCGTGGTCGGCCGGGTCAGCCGGGTGCCGCGGTTGAGCATCCACCCGGCCACGTCGCCGCCGTGCGCCCGGTGCGAGGTCAGCGACGCGGCGTTGGCGTAACCGCCGACGAGAAAGAACAGCGGCATGACCTGGAAGATCCAGGTCAGCGCGTGCGCCCAGGGCAGCTCCGGCAAGGCCGACTGGGCGGTCAGCCGGCGCGCCTCGTCGTAACCGACGGCGCTGACCACCCAGTGCCCAAGCACGACGGCGGTGATCGCGACGGCGCGCAGCAGATCGATGACCCGTTCCCGGTCCGGCGGTGTCGCCTCGGCGAGCCGTCGCAGTCTGCGCAGCATGTTAGCTCCGAGTGTACGTTGAGCAGTTTTGTCCGCTTTATGGGATAACTATGGGGTGCGGAAACTGCTAGTCGCCCTGGTCGTAGTTGCTTTGGGACTGGTGCCCACCACGGCGCGGGCCAGCGGGCCCGAAGCGGCGGACCGGCCCAACATCCTTCTGATCAACACCGACGACCAGCGGGCCGACACCCTCGACGTCATGCCCAAGCTGCGCCGGTGGTTCGCGGACGGGCGCACGTTCACCCGCTCGCTCGTCAACATTCCCAGCTGCTGCCCCAGCCGGGCGACGCTGTTCAGCGGCGACTACCCGCACAACCACGGCGTGAGGCACCAAGTCGACGCCAAGAACCTCGACGTGGACGCGACCCTGCCCGGCTACCTGAGCAGGGCGGGGTACCGGACCGCGATGGCGGGAAAGTACCTCAACTCCTGGCCGCTGGAGCAGGCACCGCCGCACTTCGACAGGTTCTCCTCCATCCACGGCGGATACCAGCCGTTCAACGTGCTCGACAGCGAGCTGAGCCCAAATCGCAAGATGCATGTAAAGGAGTACTCGACCACCTGGCTCGGCGGGCGGCTCGAATCCTTCATCGAAAGCTTCCAGCGCGAGAAAAGCGAGAAGACGGACCGGCCCTGGTTCGCTTACTACGCGCCGGTCGCCCCGCACCGGCCGTGGCAGCCAGAAGCTAAATACGCAGACTATCCTGTGCGAGAATGTCTTGAACCAGACGAGTTGGATCGGTCCGATAAGCCGCGGTACATTCAGCGCCACCGCTACGAACCCGACGAGTTCCGCCGCATCTGCGAGAACAGCCTGCGGGCGCTGATGAGCGTCGACGACGCCGTCGACTCGCTGCTGCGGCGCATCGACTCACTCGGCGCGCTCGACAACACACTGGTGATTTACACCAGCGACAACGGGTACCTGTGGGGCGCGCACGGGCGCGACTCCAAGTTTGCCCCCTACCTGCAGGCCATGCGGGTCCCGCTGCTGATGCGCTGGCCCGGGCGGATCCCGCGGGGCGAAGACTCCCGGCTGGTGACGACCGTCGACGTCCTGCCTACCGTGCTTGATGCGGCGGGCGAATCGGTACCCCCGCAGGCAAAAGGTTTGTCGCTTTTGAAAGAGCAGGCGCACGAGACCGTCTTCTCCGAATACTTCTATGACGACCACAACGGCGGCATCCCTGACTGGGCAGCCTCATTCGACGGGCGCCGGCATTACATCGAAACATATGCAGATTCCGGGGAAATCGCATTCGTAGAACTCTATGACACCGAGGTGGATCCCGGTGAGGACGAGAACATCGCCACCGAGGACAATGTGCAGCGGCTGCACGAGCAGCTACTCCAGTGGCGGCGAAGCTGAGGCGGGCGCCGGACGGGCTTTACCTTCCAGCCCGCACCGGCGATGCTTGACGGCGTAACCGCCCAAGTTGACTGACGGGATTTCTGTGCAAGTGTTGCGTCGCTGGCTGCCGCTGCTGGCCGTGGTCGCTCTGCTGACCGCCGCGGGCGCCGCCGCGTCGATGACCCAACTGCCACTGACCCGCGCCGACCAGGGCCCGCTCGGCACGGGCGGGCAGCTTGAGCAGCGCGACCGGCCCCCGCCACCGTCGCGGGGGCCTTCCGACGCCAGCCCGGACACGGCGGTCCCGCAGTGGGTGATGCCGTCACTCATCGTCATCGGCATCATCATCGCGATCGTGCTGCTCGGCGCGGTGTTCGGGGCGGCGGTGCGCACCGGGCGCCGCTTCCGCCGCCGGTCCCTGCGCGTGCGCGCACCGGCCAAACCCGACGGTGCCGACGTGGACGACCAGGTCGTGGCGGCGCTCGACGCGGGCCTGCAGCAGCTTGACGAGAGCGACGCCGACCCGCGCCGCGCGGTGATCGCGTGCTGGGTCCGGCTGGAGAAGGCGGCGGCGGCTGCGGGCACCCCGCGCCTGGCCGGCGACACCCCGACCGACCTGGTGCTGCGCCTGCTCGGCGGGCACAGCCTCAGCGAAGGCTTGCTCACCCGCTTCGCCGACGTCTACCGCAAGGCCCGCTACGCCTCCCACCGGGTCGACGAAGGCATGCGCGAGCAGGCAAAGGCGGCGCTCGGGCAGCTGCGCGAAGAGCTTGTCGGGGCAAAGACATGAGTCTCGACGACCTGTTCAGCGCCCGCAACGATCCCGATGCGCCGGTCAGCCCGCGCGACCGGCCCGGCTTCGTGCGGCTCATCAGCCTGCTCGCCTTCGGTGCGATCCTGACCGCGCTGGCCTACGCCGGGCTGCTTGGACTGGGCCTGAGCGCGCCCATCCCGGTGCTCTTCCTCTGCGGGCTCTCGCTTGTCGGCGTGTGGCGGCTGGCCGTGCGGGTGCGCCCGCCGCTTGCCTCCCGCCACGCCGGTCGCTTCCACGAGGAGCGAAGCCAGGTACCCGATGGGGTGAGGCTCGCGATCGCCCGCTGGGACACCATGATGGACTGGAGCCACACCGACGCCGCACGGTTCAACCGCAAGGTGCTGCCGCGCCTGGCCGAGGTGGTGGACGAGCGGCTGCGCCAGCGCCACGGCGTCGACCGGGCCGGTGATCCGTCGCGGGCCCGGGCGATCCTCGGGGATCCCCTGTGGACATTCGTGACAATGCCCAGCCGCCGCCCACCGCACCCCCGGGAACTTGAACAGATCGTCACCGCGTTGGAGAAGCTATGACTATTGGTGCCGCCGAGATAGGCAAGCTCGCGCAGCAGATCCTCGACCGTGTCGGCACGGTCGTCGTGGGCAAGCGTGACTCGCTCGAGCTGGTGCTCGCGGGCATCCTCGCCGGCGGGCACGTGCTGCTGGAGGACCTGCCGGGGTTGGGAAAGACGCTGACCGCGCGGTCCTTCGCGCAGGCGCTCGGCCTTGACTTCCGGCGCTTGCAGTTCACGCCCGACCTGCTGCCCGCCGACGTCACCGGATCGTTCCTCTACGACCAGCGCACCCACGACTTCAAGTTCCGCGCCGGACCCATCTTCACCAACCTCCTGCTCGCCGACGAGATCAACCGGACGCCGCCGAAGACCCAGGCGGCCCTGCTGGAGGCGATGCAGGAGAAGCAGGTGTCGGTGGAGGGCGTGACCTACCGCCTTGAGCCGCCGTTCCACGTGCTTGCCACCGCCAACCCGATCGAGTACGAGGGCACCTACCCGCTGCCGGAAGCGCAGCTCGACCGGTTCATGCTGCGCGTGTCGTTCGGGTACCCCGAGCCCGACGAGGAGCTGACCGTGCTGCGCCGCCGCATGGCCCGAAAGCGCGAGGAGACCGAGCTGGACCCGGCCGTCGACGCCCAAGCGTTGCTGCGCATGCAGGCCGGCCTGGAGGAGATCGAGGTCGAGGACTCCATCGGGCGGTACCTGGTCGCCCTGACCGGCGCGACCCGCGAGCACAACGCCGTCCTGGTCGGCGCGTCGCCCCGCGGATCCCTTGCGCTGCTTCTGCTTTCACGTGCACGGGCGGCGATGGCGGGCCGGGACTATGTCGTCCCCGAGGACGTCAAGCAGGTGGCCGTGCCCGCGCTCGCGCACCGGATCACGCTGCGGCCCGAGATGTGGCTCAAGCGCGTCGATCCCAGCACGGTCGTGCACGATGTGCTCGCCGCGACCCCGGCGCCGGCCAGCGGCTCCATGCCCACGTATGCCGGGCGGCCGCGGACGGCCAGCGACGACCTCGACGAAGAGCTGGCGTGGCCCTAAGACCCGCCGCCTTTACCCCGGAAACGCCCGAGCAGGAACAGTGGGTACCCACCCGGGCGCTGAGCCGCGCTGTCTTCGTCTGCGGCCTGGCGCTGCTGACCGCGGTGCTGCTGGGCCGGGCCGACCTCGTGGTGCTCGTCGCCCCGCTCGCGCTCAGTGTCGCGTTTGGACTGCTGCGCCGGCCCGGCGGCAGCCCCGGCCTGCGACTGTCCACTGTGGAAACCCTGCCGGTGGAAGGTGCCGAGATCGGCGCCACGGTGGAGGTCGAAAACCGGGACACGGCCGGATACGACCTGGCGGTCCTGCGGGTACAGCACTCGCCGTGGCTTGAACTCGCCGACGGCGACCGGCCCCACGCCACCGTCGTCGCCCGCGGCATGGCCGCCTCGGTGGAGCTGTCCGGACCCGCGATCCGTTGGGGCAGGCAGACTTTGGGGCCCGCCTCGGCGTATGCCGTCGCCGCCGACGGGTTGCTGCGCAGCAAGGCCGTCGTGACCGGCGCGCTGGGCCTGAGGGTCTATCCCATGACCGAACCGTTCGCCGCCGACGAGGCGATGCCCCGCGCCGCCGGGCTCGTCGGGCAGCACCGCTCCCGCCGCCCCGGCGAGGGCGGCGAGCTTGCCGGCGTGCGGCAGTTCGTACCCGGGGACCGCTTGCGCCGCATCGACTGGCGGGTATCGCTGCGCACCGAACGGCTGCACGTGGCGGCGACCCTGTCCGACCGCGACGCCGAAGTGGTGCTGCTGCTCGACCTGCTCGCCGACGCCGGAAAGTCGGAAGGCATCAACGGTGCGGCATCGGTGCTCGACCGGACGGTACGGGCAAGCGCCGCCATCGCCGAGCACTACCTGCACCTGGGCGACCGGGTGTCGCTGATCGAGTACGGGGCAAGCGCGCGCCGCCTGCGCCCGGCCAGCGGCCGCCGCCAGTACCTGACCGTGCTGGAGTGGCTGCTCGACGCCGACCCGTCGCCCGTCGCCCGGGAGCGCGGCAGCGCCCAGCTCGCCGCCAGCATCTCCGCCGACGCGCTCGTCGTGGTGCTCACCCCGCTGCTCGACGCCCGCTCCGCGTCGATGCTTGCCGGGCTGGCCAGATCGGGGCGGTTCGTCGTCGCCGTCGACACCCTGCCCACCGAGCTGACCGTCCCGGCCACCAGCAACTGGAGCGGACTGGCGTTCCGGCTGTGGCGGCTGGAGCGGGAGAACACCATCGGCCAGCTGCGCGAGCACGGTGTGCCGGTGGTGGCGTGGGCCGGGGCGGGCAGCCTCGACGTGGTGCTGCGCGACGTTGCCCGGCTCGCATCGGCGCCGAAAGCGGGTGCGTTCAGATGATGCTGTGGTGGGAGAGGGTGGCACGGGTCACGCCGGTGCCGCTGATCCTGCGGATGGTGGTGTTCCTCGCCTCGTTCTCGGGACTGTGGCTGGCATCACCGCAGCAGGCATCGGTACCCAGATTGATCCTCATCATGGTCTTCATCGCCACCCTGCCGGCCCTGCTGCCCGGCACGCGCATCGTCGACGTGGTCCTGATCGGCATCGTCGCCGCCTGGGTGGCGACCACGCTCGGCGTGGGCGAACCGGCCGAGCCGGTGCGGGTTTTCGCCATCGCCACCGCCCTGTATCTGGCGCACTCGGCCGCGGCGCTCGCCGCGGCGATGCCCTACGACGCGATCGTCGACGCCCAGGTGCCGCTGCGCTGGGCCGCCCGGTGCGCGCTGGTGATCATCGCGGGCGGTGTGATCACCGCCGCAGTGGTTGTGACAGCGCGCACGGTCCCGCCTGACCGGGGTGTGATTGTGCTGCTAGCCGGGCTTGGGATTGTGCTGGGCACCGTCGCTGTCCTAACCCGCAAGCGCTAGGTTTGATACGTGACGACACCAAGGATTCTGGTGGTCGGGGCCGGGCATGTTGGCCTATATGTTGCCCTCCGGCTCTCTCGAAAACTCCGTTCCGGTGAGGCGGAGGTGCTCGTAGTCGACCCTCAGCCCCACATGACCTACCAGCCGTTCCTTCCCGAAGCCGCCGCCGGCAACATCTCGCCCCGGCACACCGTCGTGCCGCTGCGTCGCGAGCTGCGCAAATGCCGGATCGTTGCGGGTGAGGTGACCAAGGTCGAGCACGCTCGCAAGACGGCGACGATCCAGCCGATCGTCGGCCCGCCCCGCGAGATCCAGTACGACCACATCGTCTACGCGCCGGGCAGCATCTCCCGGACCCTGCCGATCCCCGGCCTCGCCGAGCAGGCGGTCGGGTTCAAGACCATCGGCGAGGCGATCTACCTGCGCAACCGGGTGCTGGAGCTGCTCGATGTGGCCGCGGCCACCACCGACCCCGAGACCCGGCGGCGGGCGCTCACCTTCGTCGTTGTCGGCGCCGGGTTCGCCGGTGTCGAGGCGCTCGGCGAGATGGAGGACATGGCCCGCGACGCCCTGCGCTACTACCCGGAGCTCAAGCCCGGGGACATGCACTGGGTACTGGTCGAGGCGACCCAGCGGGTGCTGCCCGAGGTCGGGCCGGAGATGGGTGCTTACACGGTCGAAGAGCTTCTCAAGCGCTCTATTGATGTTCGATTGGGTACCCTGCTGGAGTCCTGTGTGGACGGTTGGGTGAAGCTGTCCGACGGTGACCAGTTCGGCGCGGACACCATCGTGTGGACCGCTGGTGTCAAGGCGAACCCGCTGGTCAACATCACCGATCTGCCGCGCAACACGCGTGGCTACGTCACCTGCGAGCCGACCCTTCGCGTTGTCGACAACGGCACCGTCGTCGAGGGGGCGTGGAGCGCTGGAGACACCGCCGCCGTCCCGGACCTGACCGCCGCCGCCGGGGTGATGTGCGCGCCCAACGCCCAGCATGCCGTACGCCAGGCGCGGCTGCTCGCCGACAACATCGTGGCCACCTTGCGGCGCAAGGGTTTGCGCGAGTACAGGCACAAGTATGTCGGCTCCGTGGCTAGCCTCGGCCTGCACAAGGGCGTGGCCCAGATCTATGGCGTGAAGGTGAAGGGCTGGCCGGCCTGGTTCATGCACCGCACGTACCACATGAGCCGCATCCCCTCGCTCAACCGCAAGATCCGCGTGATCGTCGACTGGACGCTGGCGCTGTTCCTCAAGCGTGAGGTGGTCGCGCTGGGCGAGCTGCACCAGCCGTTCGAGCCGATGAAGGAAGCCAGCGGCAAGCATTAGGGGTGGGGTAGGTATACCTACACCGGTCCTAGGCGTCGCCGGGCGGCAAGATAGGTAGTCGCTCCCGATGGCCCGCAGCCCTTACTGGCCGATGCTAGTTACATGTTTACGAATGCAGAGATGGCCCAGCAGCTCATCAACGACCGCCGGTCCGAACTCATCGCCGAGGCCGACCAGTACAGGCTGCTGGCCGCCGCCCGCAAGGCCCTGCGCGCCAGGAGCCGGGCGCGGTCACGCACGCACAACGATCTGTCATAACCGGGGCTTGTACCCTTGCCGAGTGCGGATCACGCGGGATGGAGCAAGTGCGGTGATGGTGGGGCGCGATGGCGACCTGCGCGAGCTTCTCAGGCTCGCTCAGGCGCCCGAGCCCCGCGTCGCCATGCTCGCCGGTGAGCCGGGCATAGGCAAGACGCGGCTGGTGCGGGAGCTTCTTGCCGCCCTGCCGCCCGAGACGGTGGTGCTGGTCGGCCACGCCGAGCCCGGTTCCCTTGCCCGCCCCTATGAGGTACTGCTCGACGCCATCGACGGGCGCCCCGGGGTGGAGGAGGAGCAGCTTGAGGCTTTGACCGACGCGCGCCGCAGCCAGGTGGAGCGGATGCGCATCGGGCTGTCCATTGTGGACGATATTGTCGGCGACTCGCCGGCCGTCATGGTCTTTGAGGACCTGCACTGGGCCGACTCTGAGAGCGCCGCCCTGTTCGAGCGGATCGCCGGGCACGATGCTCCCGGTTCCCGCCTGCTGGTAGGGACATACCGGCCCGACGAGGTGAGCTGGCGCCAGCCGCTGGCGGGCCTGCTGGAGCGGTTGGAGCGGCGGCATTCAATCGCGCACGTGAGGCTGGGGCGGTTGTCCCCGGCCGAGACCGCCGCCTTTCTCGCCTCGACCACCGGCCGCCAGGCTTCCCGCCGCACGGTCACCGCGCTGCACCAGCGCACCGGCGGCAACCCGTTCTTTCTGGAGGAGCTGCTTCGCGGCTGGGAGGGCGACGATCTGGAGGACCTGTGTTCCCGGCCACTTCCGTGGAGCCTGGTCGAGGCGCTCCGGCGGCAGATCGACGAGCTTGCCCCGGCGCAGCGCCGGGTGGTGGAGGCCGCGGCCGTCCTCGGCCACAGGATCCCGTTCGACGTGCTCGCGGGCGTGACCAACGTGGGCGAGGAGGACCTGATCGAGGTCCTGCGCGAGCTTGTCGACCGCGGGGTGCTCGCCGAGTCGGGCGAGGACGAGTTCGCCTTCCGCCACGCGCTGGTGCGTGAGGCGATCACCGACCAGATGCTTGGGCGCCAGCGCAGGCGGCTGCACGAGGCGGCGCTGGAGGTGCTGCTGGCCGGCGGCGGCGCGGATCCGGCGCTGGTGGCTCGGCACGCCTCCGAGGCGGGACGCTACGAGGACATGGTCGCCGCGGCCCGGCGCGGCGGCGCTTTGTATCTTTCGATCGGCTCGGCCTATCAGGCGTTGCGGCTTGCCGAGATGGGCCTGGACGAGGTGGCCGGCGACACCGAGCTGCTGTCGATCGCGACCCGGGCGGCTTGGCTCGTGGGCCTGCTCGACGACGCGATACGTTACGGGCGCCTGTGGCTGGAGAATGCGCGCGGCGCGACCGACCGGGCCGAATCGCTGTACCTGCTGGTGCGCCTGGCTTGGGAGAACGACGACCTCGACGAGATGCGCGAGCTCACCGAGCGGATCGAGATCCTCATCGGTGAGCTGCCCGACGGGGCCGACCAGGCGCGGGCGATGACGGCGATCACACAGTCCGCCTCGCTGCGCGACGACCTGCCGGCCACGCTCATGTGGGCCGACCGTGCGCTCGCCCTCGCCGACCTCCTCAAGCTTCCTCAGGTGCGGCTCGCCGCCTTGGTGGAGAAGGGTTCGGCGATGCTGTCCTGGCCGCGCACCACCGCCGAAGGGCAGGGGATCCTCAGCGGGCTGATCGACGAGGCGGAGAAGCTGGGGGAGTGGGTGCTCGCCGCGCGGGCGCTGAACAACCTGGTGCAGAGCGTCGCGCCGGAGGCACCGGCGGAGCAGGCGCAGATGCTGGAGCGGATGCGGGCAAACGCCGAGCGGGCGGGGTTCGAGGCGCTCGCGGTGGCGGCGTACTTCCAGGGCCGGGCGAGGCTGGCGATGCGCGCGGGCAACCTGCGCGACGGGCTCACAGCCCTGCGGGAGGGGCGCAACCAGGACAGGGGATACCTGCTGACCGGCCGCCGCGCCGACTACCACGCGGTTTTCCTTGCGGGCCTTTGCCTTGAGGCGGGCGAGCTGGACGAGGCCGCCCTGATCATCCAGGACATCCAGGCGCTGCCCAAGATGCCCGCCACCGTCGTGCCCGGGCTGGCGTTCCACCTCGCGTGCCGCCGCGGTGACCTGCCGGGTGCGCAGGAGTGGCTTGACAGGCTGCTGATCGCCCTGGCCGACCAGGAATGGCGCAGCGGGAGCCAGGCGCACGACCTGATCTCGGCGGCGCTGACCCTTGGCATGCCGATCGACCAGCTCGACCGGATGGGCCGCGAGCTGCTCGACGAGAACGTCTGGGACGACTACAGGACGCTGGTCGACGCCCAGCTTGCCGAGGCACACGGGGAGCACGGCAAGGCGCTGTCCGGTTACCTGTCCATTGTGGACACCACGGTGCTGACGATGGCGGTGCGCGGGACCGTCCACATCGGAGCCGCACGCTGCCTGCTCGCCTCCGACCGCCGCGCCGAAGCCTCCCAGCACGCGGAGAAAGCCTCCAAGCTGCTTGCGCTATGGGGCGGCTGGCGCGTGGCCGAGCTGGAACAGGTGCGCGCCATGCTGGGCCTCGCCCCGGTCGACGCGCCCGCCGCGGTCACCGGGCCCACCGCGCTCACCCCGCGCGAGCGCGAGGTCGCCCTCCTCATCGCCGACGGACTGACCAATCTGGAACTTGCGCGCCGGCTTTACATCTCGCCCAAGACCGCGGCGGTGCACGTATCAAGCATTTTGCGCAAGCTGGGTGTGTCGTCGCGGACCGAGGTTTCTACGATCCTTGGCGCGGCTGTCGCATGACGGCATAGAGGTTCTTGTCGACCTGCATCATGTTCACCAGCGACCAGCCATACTGCTCAAGCAGTTCGGTGGCGGCCAGCAGCACACGCACGCCCTCACCCCGGAGCAGGGTGTAGGAATGGATGGCCAGGTAGCGGTGTGGGTACCCGCGCAAATCCGCCCGATTCTCAAGCAAGCCCGCCGCCGTCACCACACGCTGACTCGCAATCGCCGATGCGGTCTCGATCTGGGACATGCGGACACCTTTCGTAGCCGGTAGGTTCGGGCCATGGGCCTTTCACGCTTCGGGTTGCTGGTTGTTGCTGCGCTTACGGTATCCGCTTGCACCGGCGGTGACCCACAGGCGTCGCCCTCCAATCCGCCGCCCTCCACTCCGCCGCCCACCACCCTCGCGGCGGCGGCTCCAGCGTTCAAGGCGTCCGCGCTCGACCTGTGCCACCGGACCGATATCGCGCCGCTGGCCGACCTTTCGCTGAAGGTCGACGGCACCGACAATTCCCCGCCGGCCGGGGACGGGTCGGTGTGCCTGTGGCGGATGAGGTCCGCCGACGGCAACCTGTCCACGCTGCGCGTCGAGGCGATCGTGCTGCCGTCGGCGGGCGATGCGGCGCGGGCGTTCCAGGCGCAGCAGAATGTCAGCGTCATGAAGGCCGACACGCAGATCGGAGGGCTGGGCGACCAGGCCGAGGGCAGGAC
>DASUXL010000252.1:0-8293 GCA_036377915.1 Candidatus Limnocylindrales bacterium | reverse complement strand
GGGCGAACAGGACCACTCCGCCGAGACCCTCAGATAGGCGCCGCCGGAGCCAGTCCGGCGGCGTCGTCCCTTCAAAACCCGGCTGCAGTAATGAGTCCGCCAGCCGCATCAGGCTTTTGTCACGACGAGTGACGTGGTGGCGCGCGTGATCGGTGGCAGTCATACCGCTGTGGCCCCCCAGGCTTTCTGTTCGCGCTGGTGAGGTATCGCTTGGCGGATCTGCGGTGTGGGCAAGTCCGCCGCGATTCCTCACTTGCGTCTGGTGACCACAGACTATTACTAAACTTTCCTAATCAAAAGACCCGCTGATCGTCGGGTACAGGTCTTCCGGCGGCGGAGCCCAGGAATCCGCGTCGGCCTGCGCCTGATCGCCCGAGCGGATGTCCTTGACCTCCGAGGTCTGCGGGAACCAGACGAACGGGATCCCGCGCCGCTCGGCATAGCGGATCTGCTTGCCGAACTTCGCCGCCGAAGGCGAGACCTCGGTGGAGATCCCGCGCGAGCGCAGCGAGGACGCGATCCGGTTGGCCTCGGAACGGTCCTCGTCGGCCGGCAGCGCGACCAGAACGCACGTCGGTACCTCCCGGCTGGCGCTGAGCAGGTCGCGGCCGAACAGCACGCCGAGGATGCGCGTGATGCCCAGCGAGATCCCCACGCCCGGGAAGCGGTCCTTGCCCGACGAGGCAAGGTTGTCGTAACGCCCGCCGGAGCAGACCGCCCCGACCCGCTCGAAGCCGGTCAGCTGCGTCTCGTAGACCGTGCCGGTGTAGTAGTCCAGCCCGCGAGCGATCTTGAGCTCGGCGAAGCACAGGCCGGGGGAGTGCGCCGCCGCCTCCTCCATGACGAACGCCAGCTCCTCCAGGCCCTCGTCGAGCAGCGGATCGGTGATCCCGAGCTTGCGCACTTCGCCCACGAACGAGGCGTCCGGCGCCGAGATCTCCGCCAGCGCCAGCAGCTGCTTGGCCTGCGACTCGGTCACCCCGTAGCCGGCCAGCTCGGCGGTGACCCCGGCCGGGCCGATCTTGTCGATCTTGTCGACCGTGCGGATCGCCGCATCCGGCTCAAGGATGCCAAGCCCCTGATAGAACCCCTTGAGGATCTTGCGGTTGTTGACCTGGACCCGGATCGGCGGCAACGGCAGACCGCCCAGCACATCCGCGATGATCAGCGGGAACTCCGCGTCGAAGTGCGGCGCCAGCGAGTCGCGGTCGACGATGTCGATGTCGGCCTGGAGGAACTCGCGATAGCGCCCCTCCTGCGGCCGCTCGCCACGCCAGCACTTCTGGATCTGATAGCGCCGGAACGGGAACTGGAGCTTGCCCGCATTTTCGACGACGTAGCGCGCGAACGGGACGGTCAGATCGAAGTGCAGGCCCAGCGTGGAATCCGAAGCGTCGGCCTCCTCGGCCTGCAGCCGTCGCAGCAGGTAAACCTCTTTGGACGTCTCGCCCTTGGCGAGCAGCGTCTCGAGCGGCTCCACGGCGCGGGTCTCGATCGGGGCGAAACCGTACAGCTCAAACACGCGCCGGGCGCGGTCGATGACGGTCTGCTCGATGATGCGCTGCTGCGGGAGCCACTCTGGAAAACCAGAAATAGCCATTATTCGGTACCCCTTGATGGTCTTAAAAGCCTCTGGTCGGCGCGGTGCCGAGCACTTCCCGCAGGTAGGGGTTGTGCACGCGCTCGCGTCCGATGGTCGTCTCGGGTCCGTGGCCGGGAAGGACGACGGTCTCGTCGGGCAGCGTCAGCACCTTTTCGCGCAGGCTCGCCGTCATCTCCGTCATATTTCCCCCCGGCAGGTCGGTGCGTCCGATCCCATCCCGGAAGAGCACATCACCTGAGAAACACAGGGGCTGCTCATATTCCGGCATGCGGAACATCACCGACCCGCCGGTATGGCCCGGGGCATGGGAGATCGTGAACTCCAGCCCGGCGATCTCGAGGACCGTCTCGTCGCGCAGCTCGGCGACGTCGTCCGGCTCGCTCCACTCCATCCCGCGCAGGAACCACTGCGGGTCCGCCGAAAGCGCCTTGGACGGGTCGCGCAGCAACTCCCGGTCGCGCGGGTGGATATACGCGGTGATGCCGCGAGCGCCGCACACCGGCGTGACCGAAAAGGTGTGATCAAGGTGGCCATGGGTGAGCATGACCGCGGCGGGGTGCAGATGATGCTGCTCAAGTACTGCTTCGAGCTGGTCGACGACCCCGATGCCGGGATCGATCACCACACACTGCTCGCCCGGGGCACTCGCGACCACGAAGCAGTTGGTCCCGAACGCCTGCGCCGGGAACCCCACAACAAGCACGACTGAAGCTTACGTTACGCATTTCTCAGGCTTTGCCCGTACACTCGCCCCGACGTATAGCGACGGCTATGCGTCGAAATCATGTGTTGATGTCCGCGTGATGCATGACACGTCCGACAGGAGGACCACAGGGTGGCCACCAGCAGTATCCGTCAGCGCAAGCTGGCCCGCGCCAAGCTCGACAGGCAGCTGGCCCGCCGCGCCGAGCGTGAGCGACGCAAGCGACAGATACGTGCGGTCGCGGCCGGTGTCACCACACTCGCGGTCGCGGTACTCGCGGGAATGTGGATCGGTGGGGTCTTTGACAAGAAACCGGCGCCGCCCGTCGACGCGACCGGCTGCACCTGGAACACGCAGAACGTCTCGGCCAACACCAACCTCAAGGACGTGGGCGTCCCGCCGACGACCGGGATCAACGCCAGCGGCACCTCCGTGATGACGCTCCAGCTCAACACCGGCCAGGTCGGGGTCACCCTCGACCGCACGACGGCCAAGTGCGGCGCCGAGAGCCTGCGGTACCTGGCGATGTCGGGCTACTTCAACAACACCAAGTGCCACGAGCTGACCAACAACGTCAACGGGCAGTTCGCGCTGCGCTGCGGCGACCACTCCGGCACAGGCGAAGGCGGCGCCGCCTACACCTGGGTCCCGGAGAACGTGCCGCCCCGGGCCACAGCGTCGGAGACCCCGGGCGCCTCGGCGAGCCCGCAAGCCAACGCCAGCCCGGACGCGGCGGCCACGACCCGGTACCCGAAGGGCACCGTCGCGATGCAGCCCGGCATCACCGGCAGCCAGTTCCTCATCTTCTTCCAGGACTCGCCCGCTCCCGAAGGCGACTACTCGGTCGTTGGCTACGTCACGACCGGGTGGGAGGCGATCGACAAGATTGTCGCGGCCGGGACGGTCGACAATGGCAAGGGCGCCAACACCAAGCCCAAAGACGAAGTGACCATAACGTCGTTGACCGTCACCGACCCCGCTCAACCGAGCGGCGACCCCACCCCCGACCCGTCCACCCAACCGTTGCCCTCGGCTACGCCCAGCAGCTGAGTCAAGCAGGAGGATTGAGCAGTGAGTACCACCAACACCCGTGAAAGGGCAGCCGCACGGGCCCGGCTTGAGCGCCAGATGGCCGACAAGCTGGAGTCCGCACGCAAGCGCAAGCAGCGCCTGATCATCGCCGCTGCCGCCGCCGGGATCCTCCTCGTGGCAGGCGGCGTCGTCTGGGCGGTCACCAGCCTCGACAAAGGCAGCACCACCGCCACGCCGACCGAGAGCGAGCAGCCGGCCAACAACTGCATCTGGACCCCGGACGACCCGGCCCAGAACCCAGACCTCAAGGATGTGGGCGCCCCGCCCACCGGCCTCGCGCCGAACAAGGGCACCCAGACCATGACGATGAACACCAGCCTGGGTGCGATCGAGATCGAGATGAACACGGCCAAGGCGCCGTGCACCGCCCGCAGCATGACCTACCTGGCGTCGAAGAACTTCTTCGACAACACCAAGTGCCACCGGCTCACCACCGAGGGAATCAAGGTGTTGCAGTGCGGCGACCCGTCGGGCAAGAGCACCGGCGGCCCCACCTACAAGCTTGCCGAAGAAAACCTGCCCGACTTCACCGACGACCTGAAGAACTACCCCGTCGGCACCATCGCGATGGCCAACACCGGGCAGCCCTCCAGCACCGGCAGCCAGTTCTTCATCGTCTGGGGCGACACCCCACTGCCCGGCAAGTACACCGTGCTCGGCAAGGTCACCAAGGGCATTGAGCTGGTCCAGGAGGCGGCCAAGGCGGGCGCCAAGAACCCGGAGACGGGTGAGGACGCCAATGACGGCTCGCCCAAGACCGAAGTCCAGGTCAAGACGGTAACGGTCACCCCGCCGCAGTAATACTTTGCGCGTGCAAGCAACGCGCGGGCATTGCCGCCCCTGAAGCCGACGATCGTGCCTGATCATCTGGCAAACGAAACCCGTGTTTGCCAGATGATCAGATCCCGAACGCCGGCGGCGGCAATGCGAAATTCTGGCGCGTGCGAAGCAACGCGCGGCAGCGCCCCCCGAAAGCCGGCGAGTGTGGCAGACCGATCTTGCAAGCAAAGAGCGCGCTTGCAAGATCGGCAGCCCCACACGCCGGCGGGGCGCTGTAATTCTGGCGCGTGCAAGCAACGCGCGGGCATTGCCGCCCCTGAAGCCGACGATCGTGTCTGATCATGAACGCCGGCGGCGGCAATGCGAAATTCTGGCGCGTGCGAAGCGAACTCTCAGCGTGGGCTTGTCACGGTCATGATGATTCTGGCCCCGCCGAGTTCGGGGCTGCGGTCGATGGTGACGGAGCCGCCGATGCCGCGGGCGATCCGGGCGACGATGTCGAGGCCCAGCCCGCTGTGCCCGGCGCCGCGACGCAGCGCAGCGGCGGTGTCGGCGATGCCCGCCCCGCCGTCCTCCACGACGAGCGCGCCGGGGGAGAGGGTCACGCGGAACGGGGTGCCCTGGGGCGTGTGCTCGAAGACGTTTCCAAGCACGGCATCGACCGCGGCGATCAGGTCGGCGCGGGGCACCTTGAGGTAGATCGGGTGCTCCGTTCCCCGTACCCCCCAATGCCTTCCATGATCTTCGGCAAGGACCGCCCAGAACGCCATCCGGTCCGCAAGAACCTCGACGAGGTCGGTCGTCTCGGTGGCGCGTACCGCCGCGGAACTTCGGGCATCGAGGATGATCGCGTCGATCTCCGTGTCGAGGGCGTCGACGGCCTGCCGCATGCGGTCGGCGACCGGCCCGGGCGGCAGCGCGTCGGTGTCGAGGCGCAACGCGGCAAGCGGGGTACGCAGGCGGTGGGACAGGTCGGCGGCGACCTCCCGTTCGGCGTCGAGGGCGTGCAGGGCGCGTACGCCGAGGCGGTCCGCGGCAATGACCGATCCCGCGATGAGCAGGATCGCGATGCCGCCCATGGTCAGCCAGGTACGGGTGAGATCGACCTTGCCGGCCTGGAGTGCCGCGCGGTCTTCCGCGATACGTTGCAGCGCAAAGGCTGTCGGCACACCGAAGGCGAGCGCGATCATCGAGGTGACCGCGAGGGCGCCGCGGACGAGGGTACCTCTCATGACGGGGGTACCAGCATCACTCCCACGCCCCGGACGGTGCGGAGCAGGCGGGGGTGGGCGGCCGACTCGCCGAGCTTGCGGCGCAGCCACGACAGGTGCACGTCGAGGGTCTGGTCGGCGCCGACGAACGGCTGCCGCCACACCTCCGTGAACAGTTCCTTGCGGGTGACGACGCGGCCGGCGCGGGCGGCGAGGTAGGCGAGGACGTCGTACTCCTTGCGGGTCAAGGTGAGCGGGACGCCCTCGAGGGTCGCGCTGCGCGCCCCCTCGTCCATCCGCAACGGTCCAATCTCGACCACCGTTGCGTCTTTGGGTGCGGAGCGGCCTGCGTCGTTGGGTGCGGAGCGGCCTGTGTCGTTGGGTGCGGAGCGGCCTGCGTCTTTGGGTGCAGAGCGGGTGCGGCGCAGCACGGCCGAGACCCGGGCCAGCACGTGAGCGGCCGAAAACGGCTTGGTCAGGTAGTCGTCGGCGCCCGCGTTGAGCAGGCGGATGGCGTCAAGCTCGCCGCGGCGGGCGGTGGCGACAATGACCGGTACGTCGCTTGACGCGCGCAGGATCCGCAGCGCCTCCGCCCCGTCCAGATCCGGCAACCCCAGATCCAGGATTACCAGGTCCGGCGGCTCTTCGCGCAGTGAGCGCAGCCCGGCCAGAGCGCTGCCGACCGCGCGCACGGTGTGGCCCGCGCTCGACAGCGCGTCGCTCAACGCCTCCCGGATGATCGAATCGTCCTCGACTATGAGCATGAGGGGCATGGCCTGGACCCTAACGTTCGGGTTGAATGTGCGGATGCGACGGACCTTCGCCTTCGCGGCGGGCTGGGCGGTGGTGACCGTCCTGGCCGCCGCGGCCGTGTGGTGGGGGTTGGGTCCGCTGCTTCAACCGATCATGCCGAGCGCGGCGACGCCGCCGCAATCCTCGTCACCTTTGGTGTCGGCGTCACCCTTGGCGTCGGCATCACCCTTGGTGAAGGCTTCCGCTTACGAGGGTTGGGCCTACCAAGCCGGCGTCTTCACCCAAACCTTCACCGTTGACGGGGGCACGGCGACGGTACGGATTGTGCGCGGCCGGGTGGAGTTGGTGTCAAGCGCGGCGGCCGGCGGCTACCGGGTCACGCCTAAGCAACCCTCACCCGACCGCCTGGTGGTGGAGTTCTTCGACGGCGTGCACTTCTTCATCGTGGACACGATGTGGTGGGAGAACCGGCCCTACGCCAAAGTCACCCAAGTTTCCTGATCGCCTTCTTGATCGCGCAATTTGCCTGGCAATTGCGCGAGAAACGGTTCCCCAGGCCCGGGATTGCCTGGCAAATTGCCGGATCTTGGTGCCCTAAAGCGGGGCGGCGGTGACGCGGGTGAGAGAATCGGCGGCATGATCCGTACTCACCAGGCCGGTAGTCTGCGCCTCGAACACGCCGGGCAGACCGTCACGCTCACGGGCTGGGTAGCCCGCCGCCGCGACCACGGAGGCGTGACTTTCATCGATCTCCGTGACGGCTCCGGTGTGGTACAGATCGTCTTCCGCGATCAGGATGAGGCGCACGACCTGCGCAACGAGTTCTGCGTCAAGGTGGCCGGCACGGTCGGCGCCCGCCCGGAGGGCAACGAGAACCCGGAGCTGCCGACCGGTGCCGTCGAGGTCACGGTCAACGAGCTTGAGGTGCTCAGCGAGGCGGCGCCGCTGCCGTTCCCGATCGACGAGCATGTGAGCGTTGGCGAGGAGGCCCGGCTGCGCCACCGCTACCTGGATCTGCGGCGGGACAAGCAGGCAAAGGCGATGCGGCTGCGTTCCCGCGCCAACGCCATCGCCCGTGAGGTGCTCGGCGCCCGTGACTTCCTGGAGATCGAGACGCCGACGCTGACCCGTTCGACGCCGGAGGGGGCGAGGGATTTCCTTGTGCCCGTTCGGCTTCAGCCGGGGTCGTGGTATGCGCTGCCGCAGTCGCCGCAGCTGTTCAAGCAGCTGCTGATGGTCGCGGGCATGGAGCGGTACTACCAGATCGCCCGCTGCTACCGCGACGAGGACTTCCGCGCCGACCGCCAGCCCGAGTTCACCCAGCTCGACATCGAGATGTCGTTCGTGACCCAGGACGATGTGATCGAGCTGGGCGAGGCGATCGTGTCGGCGCTGTGGCGCGAGCTGGCCGGGCACGCCATCGAGGGCCCGATCCGGCGGCTGAGCTATGCCGAGGCGATGGACCGGTTCGGCTCCGACAAGCCGGATCTGCGCTACGGCGTTGAGCTTCAAGAGCTGACAACCTATTTCGGGGGTACCGATTTCCGCGTTTTCCAGGCCGATTACGTGGGCTCCGTCGTGATGCCCGGCGGCGCTTCCCAGACCCGCAAGGAGCTTGACGCCTGGCAGGACTGGGCAAAGGCCCGTGGCGCAAGGGGTCTGGCGTATGTGGTGCTCGACGCCGAGTCCGGTGAGGCGCGCGGTCCCGTGGCCAAGAACCTTTCCGAGGCGCACCTTGCGGGCCTGGCCGACGCGGTCGGCGCCAAGCCGGGCGACGCCATCTTCTTCGCCGCGGCCGCCGAGCGGCGTGAGGCGCAGGAGCTGCTCGGCGCGGCCCGCATCGAGATCGCCAAGCGGTCCGGCCTGATCGACGAGTCGGCCTGGGCGTTCTGCTGGGTGGTCGACGCCCCGATGTTCGAGAAGAACGACGAGGGCGGCTGGACCGCCGTGCACCACCCGTTCACCTCACCGAACGCGGAGTGGATGGACCGGTTCGAGTCGGCGCCGGGGGCGGTGAAGGGGTGGTGGACGGCGTTCCACCGCCTCTCCTCCACGTCCCACTCGAACATCGGCGCATCGACGATCCAGACGAACGCCCACTCCCCGGCGGGGACGAGGCGGCAGCGCCGGCCGATCTCCAGCCGGGCCGCG
>DASUXL010000251.1:0-5295 GCA_036377915.1 Candidatus Limnocylindrales bacterium | reverse complement strand
AAGGACCTGACCGTCCACAACCCCGACCCCGAGGGCACCCTCGAGATCACCGCCAACCCTGGCGACGCGTTCATCTTCGACCGTCGGCAGTGGCACTCGCGCTCGACGAACCTGTCGACCATCACCCGCAAGATGCTGTTCATCGGCTACACGTACCGGTGGATCCGGCCACTTGACGACATGCCGGTCGACAAGGATTCGCAGTGGTGGGCAAACCGCTCGCCGGTGCAGAAGCAACTGCTCGGCGAGGCCACGCACACCGCCAACTACTGGGGCATCAACTGGGACGGGTTCATCGACGAGGACATCCCGCTGCGCAAGGAGCTCAAGCAGCGCGGGCTGCTCGACCGCTCGGTTCCCTGGCTTCGCTGAAACTAAAAGAGGGGCGGTCCTTCAAGGACCGCCCCTCTTTTGCTATGGCCGCAGATCCAGGTCGTCCGGCAGGCCGTCCGGTTCATAGCACGAGCCGGTGACCAGAGCCGGGCTGTTGAGCGGGACCACCAGGCCGATCAGTGAGGCCGGGCTGTTGGTCTCGCATATCTGCAACGGCAGCAGGTTCAGCTCCCTGCCGCTCAGGATCGGCACGGTCGCGTCCACCGGCCGCGGCTCGACCCGCGAGCCGGCGTTGGTGCAGTCGCCCAGGACCGTCGTCGGCGACGACGAGGCCACCACCGCGCCCAGACCCATGACTGCGCTGGATCCGCAGACCTGCCACGACAGCACGTCGATCGCGGAGCCACTGAGCAGGGAGATGAAGCTGGGGCGGCCAACCCCGTCCGGCCCTTCGATCAGGGTGTTGGCGTTGTGGCAGTCGCCGACGACCGTGGCCGGCGAGCCCTGCGCCACATCCAGCCCGACGCCCGCGACCACGTGCGAGCCGCAGACCTGCCACGACGCGACGTCGACCGAGGTGTCGTCGAGAATCGAGATGAGCCCCGGCTGGACGTCCTGCTTGAGCCAGGTGTTGGAGTTGGCACAGTCGCCGAGCTTGGTGTGCGGCGAGGTCGCGGCGGCCGTGACGCCGAGGCCGGCGACCGCGTCCGAGCCGCACACCTGCCACGCGGCGGCGTTGACCGAGCTGCTGACGCCTATGGAGATAAGCGGCTGTTTGTCGAGGAGGCCGGCGCGCGGCTGGGCCGCCCGGTCCAGGCTCAACGCCGTGGTGGGCGCCTGTTTCGCATCGGTGGGCGCCGCCTTTGCCGCAACGGCAGGGGAACCCATGACCGCCACGGTCGCGAGCGCGCCCGCGGCGACGGCACCCGCCTTGCAAATCTGCATCGTCACTCCTAAATATGGCGTGAGGCGGGCCGCCGGCGCTTTCGTTACGCCGGCGACCCGCCCCACGTATTCCGAGTCGCCGTCAGATCACTTGATAACCGCGTTGGCGTTGTTGCACGAGCCGAAGACGGTGTCGGGCGAGGTGAGGCTGATCGTGGCGCCGACACCGGAAACCGTGTCGGAGCCGCAGACCTGCCACGGAGCGACGTTGACCGACGAGTAGTCGAGCACCGAGATCAGCGAGTGCGGCCACTCCGGCTGGTCGATCCAGACGTTGGCGTTGTCGCAGTCGCCCCAGACCGTGGCCGGGCTGCCGGCCTGGACGACGCCACCGACGCCCCAGACCGCCGTGCCGGCGCACAGCTGCCAGGTCGCGACCTGAACCGCCGAGCTGTCACCGACCGACAGGAGCGACATCGGGTCGACGTCCCACGGGTTGCCACCGAAGTTGCGGGCGTCGGCCGCCTTCGGCTCGCCGACCATGGGGGCCTCCGCCGTCGCGTCGCGGTGCGGCTTGTACTTGTCGTGGTCGCCCTTGTGGTCGCCCTTGTGGTCACCCTTGTGGTCGCCGTTGTGGTGCGGCTTGTACTTGTCCTTGCCGTGCTTGGCGGCGAGGGCGTCGCGCAGCTTGTCCGTGTCGACCTTGGCGGGCGAGACGGCCTTGCGCGTCGCGGCGCCGGTCTCCTCGATCGTGGCGGACTCGGTGCGCTTGTGGCCGTACGGCTTCTTGTTACGGTCACCGTGGTGGTCGTGGTGGTCGCCGTCCTCCGGCCCGGTGATGATGATGTTGCCGTTGCGGCACGAACCGAACACCGTGCTCGGCGCCTGGAGCGCAACGGTGCCACCGAGGCCACCCGCCACGGCGGAGCCGCAGGCCTGCCAGGTCGCCACGGAGACGGCCGAGTCGTTGAGCGCACCGATGAGCTCCGGAACCTCCTGGTCGTCGATCAGGATGTTGCCGTTGTTACACCCGGCGTCACCGCGGTGGCCGATCAGCGTGTTGGGGTCGGAATCGATGGTGAGGCCAACGCCGGCCATCGCGCTCGAACCACAGATCTGCCACGCGGCGGCGTTGGCCACCGAACCCGTTCCTACCCAGAGCAATCCCTGCGGGGTGCGGTCCCACGGGTTGGACCAGCCACCACGAGCCATGTCGAGAGCGCTTGACTTCGTAAACGCGGAAGCGTCGGCTTGGGGCGCCTGGGCCGCGGCGGCTGGAGCCCCCATGACCGCCACTGTCGCGAGCGCGCCCGCGGCGACGACTCCGGCCTTCTTAATCTGCATCGTCACTCCTTGTGCGACTTTGGACCGCAGTCACCCTCATACCAGGGCAAAAGCGGCAAAATACATGCACCTTGGGTAACGAAATGTCCTATGGCCAGTTACTGAGCGAGTTGACCTTTTGTGGAGTGATCTTCCCGGTTCACTACGCTGGCATAGTCACCTATCGCTCGCCGCATCGTATCGAACGCCAGATCCGGCAGCGCCCCAACGGAAAACCAGCCCGCCTCGGACGACTCCACCGGATCGAGCACAATGGACACACCCGGCGGCAGCGTGGCCAGCCAGAAACAGTCGAGAACCGGGAAAAGCTCACCCTGAAACTCATAGTCGCCGATATACATGCCCAGGAACGGTCCTAACACGACATCGACGCCGAGCTCCTCACGCCCCTCCCGGCAGGCCGTCTCCTGCGGATTCTCCCAGCCGTCACAGAACCCGCCCGGCGTCTCCCACAACCCAACGCTCGGCGCACGCACCCGCTTGAGCAGCAGGACACGGTCGCGCTCATCCGTGATGAGCAGGCTCGCCGTCGGGCGCGCGTTGTTGTACGCCTCATACCCGCACGCGGCGCAGACGCACGGCCGCGGCCCCGGCAGCGGCGCGCCACAGCGAAAACAGTGGCCGTACTGCTTTGCGCGCGCTAAAGCAACGCGCAGGCGTTGCCGCCAACGAAGCCAACGTACCGGCAGGATCGATCTTGAAAGCTGCGCTTTCAGAGATCGACGAGCCGGTACGCCGGCGGCGGCAATGCGGTAACTCACTTCTTGGGAGGCTCCGAAGTGGACAGTGCGGCGATGAAGGCCTCCTGCGGCACCTCCACCCGGCCGACCATCTTCATCCGCTTCTTGCCCTCCTTCTGCTTCTCCAGCAGCTTGCGCTTGCGCGTGATGTCACCGCCGTAGCACTTGGCCAGAACGTCCTTGCGGATGGCGCGGATCGTCTCCCGGGCGATCACGCGAGTGCCGATCGCCGCCTGGATGGGCACCTCGAACTGCTGCCGCGGGATCAGCTCGCGCAGCTTCGCCGCGATCGTCGTGCCGTACGCATACGCCTTGTCCTTGTGCACGATCGCCGAGAAGGCGTCGACCGTCTCACCCTGCAACAGGATGTCCACCTTGACCAGGTCGGCCGCCTGCTCACCGCTGGGCTCGTAGTCAAGGCTCGCATACCCCTTCGTGCGGGACTTGAGCTGATCGAAGAAGTCGAAGATGATCTCACCGAGGGGCATGGCGTAGCGCAGCTCCACCCGGTCGGCCGACAGATAGTCCATGCCCTGCAACGCACCCCGGCGCCCCTGGCACAGCTCCATCACGGCACCGACGAAGTCGTTGGGGGTCAGCACGGTCGCCCGGACGGTGGGCTCGTAAACCTCGGCGATCTTGGCGGTGGGGTACTCGCTGGGGTTGGTGACGGTCACCTCCGTACCATCCTCTAGTACCACGCGGTACACCACGTTGGGCGCGGTCGAGATGAGATCCAGCCCGGACTCGCGCTCCAACCGCTCCCGGATGATCTCCAGGTGTAGCAGGCCGAGGAACCCGCACCGGAACCCGAAACCCAGCGCCGCGCTCGACTCCGGCTCGTAGACCAGCGCGGCGTCGTTGAGCTTGAGCTTGTCCAGCGCCTCGCGCAGGTCCGGGTAGTCCGAGCCGTCCAGCGGGTACAGACCCGAGTAGACCATCGGCTTCGGATCCTTGTAACCGCCGAGCGCCTGCTTGGCCGCGCGGTTGTTGATGGTGACGGTGTCACCCACCCGCGACTGCCGAACATCCTTCACACCCGTGATCAGGTAGCCCACCTCGCCGACGCCCAGCGCCTTGGACTTCACCGGTTCGGGGGAGATCACGCCGAGTTCGAGCAGCTCGTGCACTGCCCCGGTGGACATCATCTTGATCCGGTCACGCGCCTCGATCTTGCCGTCGATGACCCTGATGTAGGTGATCACGCCGCGGTAGATGTCATAGACCGAGTCGAAGATCATGGCGCGGGCGGGATCGGCGGCCTCACCCACGGGCGGCGGGAACTGTCTGACGATCTCGTCGAGAAGGTGGGGTACCCCCTCACCGGTCTTTCCTGAAACGCGCAGGCAGTCGTCTGGATCGCAGCCGATCAGGTGGGCCAGCTCCTCGGCATACTTGTCCGGCTGTGCCGCGGGAAGGTCGATCTTGTTGAGGACCGGGATGACGGTCAGGTTGTTCTCCATCGCCAGGTACAGGTTGGCGAGCGTCTGCGCCTCGATCCCCTGCGCGGCGTCCACCAGCAGCACCGCGCCCTCACAGGCCGCCAGGCTGCGCGAGACCTCGTAGGTGAAGTCGACGTGCCCCGGCGTATCGATCATGTTGAGGACGATCCGCTGGCCGGTGTGATCGCCCTCCCGGACCGTCCACGGCATGCGGACCGCCTGGCTCTTGATGGTGATGCCGCGCTCCCGCTCGATGTCCATGCGGTCGAGGTACTGCGCGCGCATCAACCGTGGATCGACCACCTCGGTCAGCTGCAACATGCGGTCGGCCAGGGTCGACTTGCCGTGGTCGATGTGCGCGATGATGCAGAAGTTCCGGATCGCGGCCGGGTCGGTTGCGCCGGGCTGGTTCACTGTTGTCCGTTTCCTTAACCGTGACGGGTGACAACCAATATTCCCATGCCCCGCGGGCGCGCTGCTGCCGGATTAGGGGTGGCCCCGACCGTCCCGTCACGGCATGATCTTCAACCATGGCCGCTACAGTTCTCCCA
>DASUXL010000250.1:0-47921 GCA_036377915.1 Candidatus Limnocylindrales bacterium | reverse complement strand
GCTGCCGGTGGACAGGCGTGAGGCGTTCGCCCTCACCCAGCTGCTCGGGCTGACCTACGAGCAGGCGGCCGCGGCGCTCGAGGTACCCGTCGGCACGATCCGATCCCGCGTCGCCCGCGCCCGCGCCGATCTGGTCGCCGGCGTCGTTACCGCTATGGCGGCGTAACGACTATTTACTGAAGGCGGGCAACACACCGTGCAGTGGGTCAGCCTGCTGGTCCGGCTCGGGCTGGCGGCGGTATTCCTTACGGCCGGAGCCCTGAAGGTCACCGACCTTCCGGCGAGCGGCCGGGCGGTCGTCGCGTACGAGCTGATGCCCAACGACCTGGCGATGACGGTCGGGGCGATCCAGCCCTTCTTCGAGATCGCCCTGGGTCTGCTGTTGCTGCTCGGCCTCGCGACCCGGTTCGCCGCGTGGGTCAGCGCCGCCACCATGGTGGTGTTCATCTCCGGGATCGTGTCGGCGTGGGCGCGCGGGCTGAACATCGACTGCGGGTGCTTCAGCAAGGGCGGGCACCTGCCACCCGGCCAGACACCCAGCTACCTGCCGGAGATCCTGCGTGACGTCGGCTTTCTGGCCATGGCAATATTCTTGATCATATTTCCAGCCAGCCGGTTCTCCCTCGACGGCTGGCTGAATCCGGTTGTCCAGGACGAGGGAGAACAGACACATGAACAAGCGGAATGACAAGCGTTCAGCGGCGCGGGTCGTTCGGGAACAGATCCAGCGGGAAAAGAGGCGCAAGCGCACCGCCTGGATCGCCATCGTCGCGGTGGGCGTGCTGGCGATCGGCGGCGTGATCGGCTGGAGCATCTATGCGAGCCAGAAGGCGGGCCAGGTCAACACCCCCGCCCAGGCCAACGCGGACGGCAACGCCATCATGACCGGCACCGGCCCGATCATCGTCGAGGACTACATCGACTTCATCTGCCCGTACTGCAAGGTCTATCACGACGAGGCCAACGCCACCCTGAGCCAGCTCATCGAAGATGGCAAGATCACGCTGGTGCAGCATCCGGTGGCGTACCTGGACCGGTACTCCACCAACCAGTACTCGACCCGGGCGTCGGCGGCGGCGGCGTGCGCGGCCGATGACGGCAAGTTCGACGTATACACCAACGCGCTCTTCGCCAACCAGCCCAAGGAGGGCTCGGCCGGGCCGACGGATGAAGAATTGATCATGTTGGGTACCGACAACGGCCTGTCCGAGTCGTTCGCCCAATGCGTTCGGGACAAGAAGTACGTCTCGTGGGCCGGGAAGGTCAGCAGCGACGCGTCAAAAGCAGGCGTAACCGGTACCCCCACAATTTTTGTCAATGGAAAGAAAATCCAAGCCAGCTCCGCCGCGATTGTGGCGGCGGTCAATGAGGCAAGCACCGCCACGCCATCCCCGACCAGTTAACGGGTAAATTTCGCCGCATGATGCTGCGAAAGATGGGCGCGGTCCTCGGGACCGCGCTCATCTTGATCCTCTCGGTGGCCGCGCCGGCCCAAGCGCACGGCGCCGACGCGCCCGACGCGACCAACTACCGGACGCGGATCACGGCCGCCCCCGACCTGGCCGGCCTGACCGTGGAGACAATCGAGGCCGGCGCCCGGCTGCAGGTGACCAACGACAGTGGGCGCAACGTGGAGGTGCTCGGCTACCAGAACGAGCCCTACCTTGAGATCCGCCCCGACGGTGTGTATGAAAACATCCACTCGCCGGCCACCTATCTCAACATCACCATCGTGCACGTCGATCCGCCGGCGCACGCGGATCCGACCTTGCCGCCCGAGTGGCGCAAGGTGGCCGATGAGCCGCGGTGGCGCTGGCACGATCAGCGCGCGATCTGGACCTCCCTGGAGGAGCCCCCGCAGGTGGCGTCCAATCCTGGTGCGCCGCACCATATTCGGGATTGGACGGTCCCGATGCGGGTCGACGCCACGCCGCTGACCCTGTCCGGGACGTTGGATTATGAACCGCCGCCGCCCGGGTGGCTGTGGTGGGGGCTGTCCGTGCTCGGCATCGCCGCGATAGCCCTGCTTGGCCTGCTGCGCAACCGCCGTCGCCAGGTCGGGCGGGCGCTGGCGCTGATGGTGATCGGGGCCGGGTTGCTTGGGTTGGTGTATGGCGTGGCGCGCGAACTCGACGCGGGCAACGACACCCTATGGTCGGTGGTGAGCCAGCTTTTCACCGCGCAGCTGTGGCCGACGGTCACTTCGCTTGCGGCGCTTGCGTTCGCGATTGACGCTTTGCTTTCCCGCAAGGGCGAGGGCGACTTCGCGATCGCGCTGGGCGGGGCGGCGGTAGGTTTGTTCGCCGGCATGGTCAACGCCGCCGCCTTCCATCGCGCGATCACACCCGTACCCATGGACTCGAACCTGGGACGGATCATCATCGTGCTGATCATTGTGTTGGGAGGCGGCGGCGCTGCTGCGGCAATGCTTCGGCTCAGAGCGGGCGGTCAAACGTCTGCTGAACCCCCGGCACCCGATCCTCAATGACGAACGTCGCCCGGGTGTGCACCGGCGCGCCCGGCGTCGTCACGGCGGGGACAACCTTGAAGTCCGCCTTGAGTTCGGAGCGGGTGATCGTGGTCAGGACGTAGCCGCGCTGGTTGTTGTAGAACTTGAGGTGCGGGTTAATCTGGAGGAACGGATGATCGGCCGGGTTGGAGTCGGCGCCGTTGCCACCGGAAGTGATTGAGCTGCAGACTAGTTCCGAGCCGACCGTGCGGGAGGTCGGGTCGTCGTAGTCCAGTTTGAGGTCGCTGGCCCAGTGGGCGTGGACGTCACCGGTGAGCACGACCGGATTGCGCACCCCCGCGTCGATCCAGCCGCGGGTGATCCTCTCGCGTGAGGCCACATAGCCGTCCCACGCGTCCTGGCTGGTAACCTTGGCGGGGCCGGCGTTGTTGTCGCGCTGGGCAAAGAACACCTGCTGCCCGAGGATGTCCCAGCGAGCATTCGACTCGCGGAAACCGTTGAGCAGCCAGGCCTCCTGCTCCGCCCCGGTGATGGAACGGCTGGGGTCGATGGCGGCCGGGCAGTCCTTGTAGCCGTCGTTGCAGCCCTGGTCGTCGCGGTACTGCCGGGTGTCGAGCATGTGGAAGTTGGCAAGACTCCCCCAGCGGACGCGGCGGAAGAGCTGGATGTCGATGCCGCGGGCGATGCTGGCTTTTCTTAGCGGCATATTCTCGTAGTAGGCCTGGAAGGCGGCGGCCCTTCTCTGCAAGAAGTCGGGCTGCGGGATGTTCGGATTCTCATAAACCTCGTCGGCCCAGTTATTGTCGACCTCGTGGTCGTCGAACACCACAAGCCAGGGCGCGACCGCGTGCGCCGCTTGCAGATCCGGGTCGGCTTTATACTGGGCGTGGCGCTGGCGATAATTCGCCAGCGTGACAGTCTCCGGGCCCTCGTGGTCGCGCGGGTTCCCGCCCGGGATGTTGTACGTATCCTTTGTGTACTCGTACTGGTAGTCGCCCAGGTGAACAATGAGGTCCGGGTTGTCCTCGGCCAGGCGGCGATAGGCGGTGAAATAGCCGTGCTCGAACTGTGAGCACGACACGAACGCCATCGCGAGCGGTGACGTGATGCTCCACGGCGCCGGCGCGGTGCGGGTCCTGCCGATTGGCGACAGGTGGTGGCCGACGCGGAAGCGATAATAGTATTCTCGGCCGGGCGCTAGGTTCTTTAGTTCAATGTGGACAGTGTGAGCCGACTCTGGCCGGGCAGGCTGCGCACCGGCGCGGACAATGTGCCTAAACTTCTCGTCGGCGGCAAGCTGCCACTGCACCGGGATCACACGGTTCGGCATGCCGCCCATGCCATCCTCGGCAAGCGGTTCAGTCGCCAACCTGGTCCACAGCACGAACCCGTCGTGGTCGGGGTCGCCCGACGCGATCCCGAGCGTGAACGGGTTTACGCTTGGGGCACTTGCCTTTCCGGGGGTACCGGTGGCGACTATCGTGGTGGAGAGGCTGGCGGCCGCGCCGGCGGCCAGAAGCGTTCGTCGTGACAGGGGCATTTTGGACTCCCAGATCCGTTTTGGGGGATACGGACTCCGGTCATCCTCTCGATCATGGGTAGCCTCCAGCTAACCTCCCGCCAAACGCCCGCCAAACTAATCCCCTCCCTCCTCCCTCTCTCCCTCCTCCCTCCCTCCTCCCCTGTCCTGCCCTGTCCTGCCCGCCCGCCATGATCCGGCAATTTGCCGGGCAATCCCGGTGTTTGTGGGCCGCTAAGCGCTGAATTGCCAGGCAAATTGCCGGATCATGAAGGACGCGCTCACGCATGCCGGCCTGACGCAGGGTGCGTTCGCGCAGGGTGCGTTCGCGCAGGGTGCGTTCGCGCTTGCTTCCTCATCGACCCGCACGCCTGATCGCACACCCACCGCCAAGATCTGGCAATTTGCCAGGCAATTCCGGTGTTTGTGGGCCGCCAAGGGCTGAATTGCCAGGCAAATTGCCGGATCATGAAGGACGCGTTTAGGTACGGCGGCCTTGTGGGTGGCGGGCATGGCGGATGGCCGTTTGAGCGAGTTGGCCGGGCCAGGCGGGTGGGCGGAGGCGCGACGCGAGGTGGGCGCGACGGGGAGGGCTAGCGCGCAGCGAGCTGGGGAAGTGCGAGGTGGGGTGGGAGGGGAGGGTTAGTGGATTGCGGGTTCGGTGGGGACGGCGAAGCCGTAGGGGAGCTCGAGGCGGTGGCGCGCGAGGGTTTCGGTGTCGGCGAGGAGTTCGCGGGTGGGGGCGTCGGCGAGGATGCGGCCCTCGTCGAGGATGACGGAACGCTCACAGAGCTGAAGTGCATACGGTAGGTCGTGCGTGACCATCAGCATGGTTACGGGCAGCGTGACCAGGATCTCGGCCAGCTCGCGGCGGGCCTGAGGGTCCAAATTGGAGGATGGCTCGTCGAGTACGAGGAGTTCGGGGCGCATGGCGAGCACGGTGGCGACGGCGACGCGGCGGCGCTGGCCGAGCGAGAGGTGGTGGGGTGCCCGGTCACGGTGTTCAAGCATGTCGACCCAGGAGAGGGCATCATCGACGCGGGTGGTCAGCTCGTCGCCGCGCAGGCCGAGGTTGGCCGGGCCGAACGCTACATCCTCGGCGACGGTGGGCAGGAAGAGCTGGTCGTCGGGGTCCTGGAAGACGATGCCGACCCGGCGGCGGATCTCGCGCAGGCCGGCGCGGTCGCCCGGGTCGACGCGCTGGCCGCCGACGACGACGGTGCCCGAGGCGCCGGGCTGGCGGTGGGCGGGCAGAATCCCGTTGAGGTGCAGCACCAGGGTCGTCTTGCCGGCGCCGTTGGGGCCGAGGAGAGCAACCCGCTCACCGGGCGAAATGCTCAAACTTACCCCGTGGAGGGCCTCGTGGCCGTCGGGATAGGAGTACTTCACTTCGTCGAGTTCGAGAGCCTTCACTGGTACCCCCAAAAGAAGAGCGCGAACAAGGCAACCACCGGGATCACAGCGCCACCGGCCCACTGCCGCGCCGTGGCGACGGTGCCGGCGTGCAGTGCGGCGGGCAGGCGGCCGGTGTAGCCGCGTGACCGCATGGCGAGGAAGACCCGCTCGCCCCGTTCGAACGCGCGCAAGAAGAGCGCGCCTAAGCCGGAGGCGAATCCCTTGACCTGCCAAAGGAATCGGGGATCGTCCAAACGGGACAGCCGGGCAAGCCGCATGCGGCGGGCCTCGTCGGCAAGGACTTCCAGGTAGCGCAGCATGAAGAGGGCGATCTGGGTGATGGCCTGGGGTGTGCGCAGACGGTCGAGGCCGAGGAGGAGGTCGCGCGATGAGGTCGTGGCGGCGAGGAGCAGGGCGATCAGTACACCCAATGTGCCTTTGATCAGGATGTTCCAGCCCGCCCACAGGCCCTCGGAGGAGAGGGAGAGGTTGAGAAAATCGACGCGCGGGCCGGAGGCGAGGAACGGCAGGAGGAGGGCGGTGGCCACGAACGGAACCTCGATGAGGCTGCGCTTCACGAGCCAGGTCGGCGGCACCTTGGCGGTGAGGGTGATGAGGGCGATGAGAGCGGCGTAGGCGGCGAACGCGGTGAGACTTTCGCGGGGGGTGGCCACGACTATGCCGGTGAAGGCAAGCGCCACCACGACTTTTACCTCAGGCGCGAGATGGTGCACCGGCGAATGCTGGTGCACATACATCGCGTGCGGGTGGCCGGCGCCCATCTCGTCAGTCTCCTCTTTCCTTGCGGCCCGGCCAGGCGCTCTCGTTCTCGCCGGCGTGGACGGTCAGTGGGGTTTGTGCCTTCGGGCGCGCGTGACGGCTTCGCAGTACCCAGAAAATGGTCAAACCGATGGCGAAGGTGAGGACGACGCCGATGATGCCGGCCAGGCCGGTCGAGCCGTCGAGGCCCTTGATGCCGTAGTCGGCGAGCACGCTGCCGGTCAGCTCGTGATCCTGCGCGCGCTGGGCGATGCATGAACCGCCCGTGATCACGCCGTCGGCGTCGACCGTGCAGCCCTTGAGGGTGGTGGCGTCGAGGCCGTCGGGCGCGCTGGAGGCGAAGTAGCTTATGCCGCCGGCGATGGCGAAGGTGACCAGGGCACCGAGGGCGATCAGTGGTTTGAGGCCGAGCCCGCCCAGTTTGGTGGGGGTGGGGGTGGGGTTTGACGTTGGGGTCCCGGGTGGCGTGGCTGCGGTTTTGGCTTGGGTGGCTCCGGTGATGAGGCGCTGGCCGTGCAGGGCGTAGACGAGGTCGGGGCGGACCTTGGCGACCGCCGTGACCGTGACCGCGGCGATCACGCCCTCGCCGATGCCGATCAGGGAGTGGACGCCGGCGAGCGCGGCGGCGATCTGCCCGTAGCCGACGATGAGGTCGACGTCACCGCCGAGGAGATACTGCAGTACAAAGCCTTGGGAGGAGAGGACGACACTGATGACGGAGGCGCAGAAGACCGCGGCGCCGAGGCCGAAAGCGTTGCGCGGCAGCAGCTTTAGCAAGCCGGCCACGATGAGGTAGCCGACCGCCGTCCCGAGCAACGCCATGTTCGAGATGTTAAGCCCGAGGGCTGACAATCCTCCGTCGGCGAAGATCAAAGCCTGCACGAGCAGGACGACAGAGACGCAGAGCGCGCCTACCCAGGGTCCGACGAGCGCCGCCGCGAGCGCCCCGCCGAGGAGGTGACCGCTGACGCCTGCGAAGACCGGGAAGTTGATCATTTGGGCGGCGAAGATGAACGCCGCGACGAGGCCGGCCATGGGGGCAAGGCGGTCGGAAAGGTCCTGACGTGCCCGGCTAAGGCATAGGGTGAGCAGGCCGACGGCGATAACCGCGAAGGCCAGCGACACCGGGCCGTTGATAATGCCGTTGCTTATGTGCATGGCTATGACGTCCACCCGGCCATCATGGCGCTTGTTGCACATTACTTGCAACAAGGTTTCGTACTAAGGTTTGAAAACATGAAGTTGGAACCAGGCACAAAAGCCCCAAACTGGAAGCTACCGACCGCAGACGGTAAGACCCTCAGTTTGTCGGACCTGCGGGGGCACAAGACGATCTTGTACGCGTACCCGGCGGCGATGACCCCGGGCTGCACCACCCAGGCGTGTGACTTCCGGGACTCGCTGGCATCGCTGACCTCTGTTGGGTACCAGGTCGTGGGCATCTCCCCCGACAGCCCCGCCAAGCTCGCCAAGTTCGTCGAGCGCGACGCGCTGACGTTCCCGCTCGTGTCGGACCAGGACAAGAGCGTGTTGACGGCGTATGGCGTGTACGGCGAAAAGAAGAACTACGGCAAGACGGTCATGGGAGTCATCCGGTCCACGTTCGTGATCGACGAGGAAGGCGTGATCGAGCACGCGTTCTACAACGTGAGAGCCACCGGCCACGTCGCCAAGCTGCGTCGGGACCTAGGCATCGACTGAGCGGCGGCGCGATGCCGTACACTTGGCGACCGGTGCGCGGGAGTGGCGGAATTGGCAGACGCGCAAGACTTAGGATCTTGTGCCTTCGGGCGTGGGGGTTCAAGTCCCCCCTCCCGCACCAAAATTTCGGGGCAATTGTGTGTGCGCGTTCGTGTGCATGGTGAGCGCGAGCGCGACGCGATTTCTGGCTGAATCGTCGAGCCACCCCTGGCCGATCGCCTGACCGACTCCCGCTCAGAGCCATGCCCCACACACTGCGTGAAATCGCGTACGACGTGCATATCGTTGTGCCACAGCGCATATGGCGGCTTCAGGAGCGGTGGATTGATTGAGCACGGCAGGGCAATATGAGAACGGCATCCGATCCAGCGGATGCCGTTCAATGTCCATCCCGTGTCGTCACACAGCGGAGGAACCTCATGAGTGTACGGGACCGCTGATCACTACCAGGGGGCTGCTCATATTGACCCTGGCCCTCGCCGCCGGCCTGCTCGCATGGCGCTATCCCGGGCTTAGCGGTCCAGTTGCCACCTCGCTCGCGACCTTCGTGGTCTTGGATCGCTTGACCTCTTGATCTTACTTTCCAGACTTTCCGGATCAGGGCAGGCAACCGGTTGCCGACGTCGATGTCATGGTCGATGCGCGCGAGGAGTCGCGCAGCCTCGTGTTCGTACCGTCGCTTGTGTACGGTGGCCGGCTGGTCCTCATCGCGACGACCGCTCTTCTCGCCACGGCGGCGGTGTTTGTTTGGGGACTGCCGTGGCGGCCGGTCCTGCAAACCGCGACCGCCATGTGCCTCATCTTGGGCCTGAGCGGCCTGGCCCCAAGTGCGAAGCGGAGCAACTCCTAGTGGACCAAGCGCCGCACGGCAATCCCCCAAGTGCGACCCTCGCAGAACGCGCGGGCGGAGGTAGTCTGACTCGCTTGACCGTGAATCTGACGCCCAAGGCGGTCGATGCGCTGAATCAGCTCTGCGTCGCCACGGGCTACTCCAAGACCGACGTCGTGAACCGTGCCCTCCGGCGGCAGCCTCGTGGTCCGGCACGCCGACGGCCGCGAACTCGGCCTTCACTTCCTCTAGGTTCAGGAGAAGCGGAGCACGCCGTCTTCGATTTTTCGGTACCTGAGGGTCACGACATCATGGGCATAGCTCATGCCGAGCCGCCACGGCGGCCGGGAGCCGTTCTTGGGCATGGTTTCAAGCGATCGCTTGACGTAGCCGGAGGTGAAGTCCAGCAGCGGGAGCGTCGGCATGCTCGGATCGTCGTTGACCGGCGTGCATCGGGAGTAACCGCGAGAGTCCATGCGCGCCAGCAGCCGGCACAGAAACTCGCCGACCAGGTCGGCCTTCAGCGTCCAGGAGGCGTTCGTGTACCCGATGATGAAAACAAAATTGGGTACCGCGCTGAGCATCATGCCGCGATAAACCAATGTGGACGGCGGGTCGACCGGGCGGCCGTCGACGGTCAGTTCCATTCCGCCGAACAGTCGCAGGTTCAGGCCGGTCGCAAGGACGGCGATGTCGGCGGCGAGGTGCTGGCCGGAGCGCAGCCGGATGCCGTCCTCGGTGAAGTGGTCGATGTGGTCGGTCGCGATTGACGCACGGCCTTCGCGGATCGCGGTGAACAGGTCGCCGTCGGGGACGAGGCACATCCTTTGGTCCCAAGGGTTGTACCGTGGTGTGAAGTGGGTGTCGATATCGTATCCGGGGGGAAGGTGTCTTTCCAGGCCCTTGCGAATCAACCGCTTGACGACATGCGGGCGGCGCCGTGCAAGCTGGAAGAAGAAGGTGCCGAGAGCGACATTCTTCCAGCGGCCCAACAGGTATGCCGCACGGTTGCCAAGCGTCGCGCGCAGCCGGTTGGTGATCGCGTCCTCGGCGGGGCGGGAGGCGACGTAACTCGGTGACCGTTGGAGCATCGTGACGTGTGCGGCTGACTCTGCCAGCGCAGGGACGAGAGTCACGGCGGTGGCACCGCTGCCGACGACCACCACCCTCTTCCCGGTGTAGTCAAGGCCTTCCGGCCAGTGCTGGGCGTGGAACACCGGCCCGGAGAAGCGTTCGAGACCCTCGAAGTGTGGCGTGAAGCCCTCGTCGTAACGGTAGTAACCTCCGCACGACACAAGGAAGTCGGCGGTGAAGGCGACTGTCCGACCGTCGTCGACAACGACATCAACGGTCCATCGCGACTCCTCCGACGACCACGACGCCCGGACGGCACGATGGCCGTAGCGGATGTGCCGGTCGATCCCCGACTCCGCCGCCGTTTCCTGAAGGTAGGTCAGGATCGTGGCGCCCTCGGCGATCGCCTTCGGGTGCAGCCAGGGCCGGAACCGGTACCCCATGGTTAGCATGTCAGAATCTGAGCGGATGCCGGGGTAACGGAAAAGATCCCAAGTGCCACCAAGGGTTTGCCTGGCCTCCAGGATGAGGTACCGCTTGCCGGGCAACGCCGTCTGCAAGTGGTGCGCGGTGCCGATCCCCGACAGGCCGGCGCCGATGATAAGCACGTCAACATGTTCGGCCGCCGTCCCTTTGCCCGCGGCCGTCATCTTGCCTGCGGCCGCCGTCACCCTGCCCACGGCGCCGCTCATCTTGCCCGCGGCGGCCGTCACCTTGCCCGCGGCGGCCGTCACCTTGCCCGCGGCGCCGGTCACCTTGCCCACGGCGGTCACTTTGCCGGCCGCCTTCGCATCGCGACCGAAAGCAAGTCGTAGTAGCGTGTCGGTGCGAGTCGCGCCAGTGCGTCGAACAGAAACGCGTCCGCCCCAACGAGAATCCGGGCCTTGCCACGCTCCACTCCCCGTTGGATGATTTCGGCCGCGCGCTCCGGCGTGGTGCGGGCGATGGCGTCGAATTCGGCGGCCATGTCGTCGCGGGTCCGGCCAAGCCCTTCGGGATCCTTGCGGATCCTGGCGTTGCGCACGATGTTTGTCTTGATCCCTCCCGGATGGACATTGATGGCCCGCACCCCGGTGCCGCGCAATTCTTGCCGCAGCGAGTCGGTGAATCCGCGCACGGCGAATTTTGCGGCGCAGTAGGCACTCTGGTTGGGCATGCCGACGAAACCGAACACACTGGAGGTGTTCACTATCGCGCCCTCGTCCTGCTCGACGAGGATCGGCAGGAACGCCCGTGTGCCGTGCACGACTCCCCAGAAGTTGATGCCGTGCAACCACTCATCGTCCTCGGGTACGGCGTCGGCCACTTTGGACGATATGGCCACGCCCGCGTTGTTGAACACCGCACCCAGCGGAGCCGGTGCCCACACCCGCACCTCAGCGGCGAACTCCTTCTGCGCGGCGGCGTCGGCCACGTCAAGCACCCGCGGCAGGTTCGGCCCGGCAAGACTCTCCGCTGTCGCCTTGAGCCCTTCGGCGTCGTTGTCTGCCATGGCGACCGGGCAGCCGGCGCGGGACAGCCGCAGCGCCAGCCCGCGGCCGATGCCCGACGCGGCACCGGTTATCACCACTGTTCGGCCGGACAGTGTCCTACGCACGGCTCCTCCGATGCACCACAACCTTGCCGCCCTTGGCGGGAGCGAACGCCACACCGCGAGAGTGCCACCTCTCGCCCGCAGCGCTGGTCGGTTCGATAGTAAAGCAGCGCAGCACCGTCCGCAGCACCACATCCATCTCCATTGTGGCGAACGCGGCCCCGATACAGCGGCGGGTGCCGCCGCCGAACGGGATCCAGGAGTAGCTGTCCGGCGGCGCACCGACGAAACGGTCGGGATCGAACGCGGCGGCGTTCGGAAACACCGACTCGTTGGTGTGGACCATGCCGATCGAAGCGATCACGTTGTACCCCTTGGGGATTATCCACTCACCGAGCTTGAGGTGTTCAGCCTTTACCCTCCGCCCGGTCTGGTCAATCACCGGCCGGGTCCGCTGCACTTCGATGAAGGTCGCTTGCCGCAGCTCGGAACCGCCCTCGTCGGCCTCACGCACCAGGCGTTCAAGCAGGGCCGGGTGCCGGCGGATCCGCTCGAATGCCCACGCCAGAGTCGTCGCCGTGGTCTCGTGGCCGGCCGCGAGCAGCGTATACAGCTGGTCGCCGATGTCGCTGTGGGACATCGCGGCGCCGTCGTCGTAGCGGGCCTGAAGCATAAGGGAAAGCACGTCCTCGCGGAGGTCAAGGTCCGGATCGGACTCGGCCGCGGAGATCAACTCCGAGACGATAGCGTCGAACCGCCGGCGATACCCGCGATACCGTTCCCAGGCCCGCTCGTATCCCAATACACCGGCGAGATTGGACAGTATGGCGAGACGCGAAGCCAGGCTCACCATCGGCGGCAAGAGTTCGCGCAGCGCGGTGAAATGTGCTCCTTCCGCGCCGAACACCGCCCGCAGGATAGCGTTGAGTGTGATTCGCATCGTCGATGGGAGTGTAGGAAAAGCCTTGCCCTGCGGCCAGTTGGCCGTCTCGCGCAGCGTCTCCTCCTCGATAATCGACTCGTACGCCTTCATCCGCCGCCCGTGGAACGGCGGCACCAACAGTTTGCGCTGGCGGCGGTGGTCCTCCCCATCGAGGTTGAAGAACGACCCCGGCCCCAGCACACGCCCGAGATTGGGTTGAGTGTTGCCGATCAGGTCGGGACCGGTGGTGAACAATTGCCTTATCAGCACCGGATCGGTGAGGAACACGCTCGGCCCGAGGGTTGGCAGGTCCATGGTGAATGTCGGGCCATAACGCTTGCGCGCCAGGCGAACCACTCGGCGGCGCAGGAAAATGAAGGCTGCTATCATGAGCGGGCGTGGCAGACTCACACCCGGGGGAAGATTATTCTCAGTGTGCGTCATCGTTGTGTCTCTCAGGGCTCGGCGTATCTTTCAAGGAAAGTCGTTGCCAGGCGGTGGAATTCGGCGGCACGCTCGATCTGCGGCATGTGACCGGTGTCGTGGAAGAGGTGAGTCGTCGCGTGTGGCAGGCTGCGCGCCACCGACTCCAGATGCGCCACAGGCAACACCCTGTCCCGGCCGCCCCACACCACAAGTGTCGGAATGCGATGCGCCGCCGCCCGGCTCAGCAGGTCGGCGCGCCAGCCCGCCCGGATCCCCCGCCACGTTCCCAAGGTGCGCAAAATCTCGACGAACACTTCGGTCGTTCGGGGGTTCTTGGCGAGCGCCAGCGCGTGGTCGATGCGTTGCGGTGTCACGTAAGCACGGTCATGAAAGATCATGCGCTCGGTGCGGTAGGTTTTGGTTCGGTTGGGGCGCAACAGAAACCGCGTGCCGGGTAGAGTCAGCAGCCGCAGCGCGACAGTCACCGTGCGACCGAAACCCGCGCTGTTGACCAGACTCAGCGCACGCGTGCGGTCGGGACGCTGCGCCGCCATCTCGAGCGCGACCGCGCCGCCAAGCGAATTTCCCATAATCGCCAAGGGTTTGCTTTCGCCCTCGGCATCGAGCAACCCCCACAGCGCGTCCGCGACCGCGGCGAGACTGAACGGCGACGACAGCCGATCGGACCGTCCGAAGCCGGGCAGATCTACGCTGTACACCCGAAAATCTCTTCGCAGCAGTTCATGTTGCTCGGTCCAGTCATGCAGACTGCGTCCGATGCCATGCAGCAGAAGCACCGGCTCGCCCGAGCCGTCGGCCCTAAAATGCACGCGCGCCTCCTTTCCGACTCGATTATCCGAGCAATTGCACGCATTAGGCAACTCGCATTCATTTGCTTTCATCATTGGGTACCGGGTGGAGCGCGCCTGCGCTGGCGAGGCTGGCAAGGCGATCCGTCCACATTGGTGGGGTGGCACCACACGCGCGAGCAGCTGCTCGTGTTTCGCGCGTGTGCGACCCTGGTTCGGTGGACGTCAAGAAGCGTGTGACCCGCGAACCGCAGCAGGCGCGAAGCCGCATAATGGTGGCCAGGCTGCTCGACGCCGCCGCCGAGCTGTTCCTCGAGCGCGGCTACGACAAGACCACCACGAATCACGTCGCCGAACGGGCGGGTGTGTCAATCGGATCGCTCTACCAGTTCTTTCCCGACAAGGCGGCGATGCTGGTGGCACTGCAGGCGGCATGGGTCGCCAAGCTGCGCTCCACAATGGATACGATGCTCGTCGGTGACGCCGCCGATCTGCCGCTGGACAAGCTGATTGACCGCGTGCTCAACGTCCACGTCACCCTGAACCGGGAGCCACCCGGCCTGCTCGGCTTCCTGCTGACGACGCCCGGAGCCGAGGACCAGCTCCACTCCCCTACCGCGCAAACCCTCCACGGACGGGTCGAGCAACTGGTCGTCGCCCGTGGCATACCCATGTCCGCGGCACGCCGCCACATCGTCACCCTGATGATCGGCCACATCGTGCGGGCCATCTATCACCTTGGCGGACCGGAAGGGCCTGCGAACAGCCTGCTGCTGCGCGAGACGAAGGCGGTGTTGCTGGCGTACCTGCGGACGTTGGAGCGGTAACGGGTAATGCGCCGGGGGTGGTGGCGTGGGCTTCGCGTCCATCGGCTTCGAAATCAGCCTCTCGGCTGGCCGTGTCCTGTGCCGTGCTCGTGGCTCGACGCAACGTGCTGCCCTTGCGCGCGATGGCGGCAGGCCTGACAGCGCTTATCCCCTCGCCGGCTGCGCGTTGCTGTTGATGCTGCTGTAGGTGTTGGTGTTGGTGTTGGTGTTGGTGCTGGTGCTGGTGCTGCTGTTGGTGTTGGTGTTGGTGTTGCTGTTGCTGTTGCTGGTGCTGTTGCCGACGCTGGCTTGCTCGGCCAGCCGTTTGAAGGCGGCATGTGTCGGCGAGCCCGGCTCGGCACAGTAGACAATCAGCCGTTGGTCGGCCGTCGACACGTTCAGCACCTGGCACTCGAACTCAAGCCAGCCCACCAAAGGATGCTCCACCCGCTTGACGATGCGCCGCCGGACCCGGACGTCATGCGCCGCCCACATCTCCGTGAACTGCGGTGAACAGCCGAGCAACTCGGTGACCAAAGCCGCGATCCCTGGGTCGCCGGGATAGTGGCCATACGCTGCTCGGAGATCGGCCACGGAGTGGCGAGCAAAGTAGAGGTGGCTCTCCGTGCCCCAGTACGAGTCGGTCGCGGGACGCCGGAACAGCCAGCGCAGCATGTTGCGGTTGTCCGGTGGAAAGGTGGCAGGGTCGCCGATGAACTGGGTGGCCAGCGTGTTCCACGCGAGCAGCTCGTACTTGGCATCCACCACATAGGCCGGGGTCTCCGTCAGGCTGTCGAGCAGATACCTGATCCCCGGTGTGATCTCGGTGGAGAGCCCGGGCGTGGTCGGGGACGAGTGACCGGCCAGCCGGAACAGATAGTCACGCTCGTCGGCCGTCAGGATCAGGGCTCGAGCCAGCGCCGACAGCACAGGCCGCGAGGGATTGGCACCGCGACCCTGCTCCAGGCGCGTGTAGTACTCCACCGACACACCCGCTAGCTGAGCCACCTCATGGCGGCGCAACCCGGCGACACGACGCCGGGCCGTCGACGGCAACCCAGCCTCGTGCGGCTGCAAGCGCGCCCGCCTCGCTCGCAGGAACTGTGCCAACTCCGCCCGATCCATGCCCCTACTTTGCCTCATCCGAACGAGCTTTCGGCGGTCTAAGGGTGGCCCTATTGATACCAGGATTACTAGTCCCCTTTGGCCGGATGGCTGACGCGGGAAGGCTTGTGCCATGACACAGATCGCGCTGATCACCGGGGCAAACAAAGGCATTGGCTACGAGACCGCTCGGCTGCTCTCCGAGCGGGGGATGACAGTTCTGTTGGGCGCGCGCGATCCGGACTTGGGTCGCGACGCGGCAGCCAAGCTGGGCGTGGAGTTCATGCGGCTCGACGTCACTGACGAGGAGACCATACGCGAGGCCACCATGCAGATCGACGCCCGCTTTGGCAAGCTCGACGTCCTGGTCAACAACGCTGCCATCGCCAAGGCCGACGGCGACTGGAAGCCCAGCTCGACCACCGTCGACACCATGCGCGCCGTCTACGAGACCAACGTCTTTGGGGTGGTGGCCGTGACCAACGCCATGCTTCCCTTGCTGCGTAAGGCCCCCGCGGCCCGCATCGTCAACGTCTCCAGCGAGGTCGGCTCGATCACACAGACCATGGATTCGAAGAGCCCGCTGTGGAAGATGAGCGGGATCCCCTATCCGTCCTCCAAGACGGCGCTCAACATGGTCACGGCCCAGTACGCCAAGGAGCTTTGGGACACACCGATCAAGGTGAACGCCGCCAATCCCGGATACTGCGCCACGGACCTCAATCGCAACAGCGGATTCCGCACGGCGACGCAGGGCGCGGAGATAAGCGTCCACCTCGCGACGCTGCCTGAGGACGGCCCGACCGGCCAGCTGTGGGGAAACCTCTGGACAGACGGCCAACCGGAGGCCACGGGCATCTTGCCCTGGTAGGCCCAAGCTCACGGGCATCCCGCCCGGCAGCCCAGCCAAGCCCTGCCCGCAGGCATCCCGACCGGCTGCCCAGCCCACGAGCATCCCGCCCGGGAAAGCCCAGCCCACGACCATCCCGCCCGGGACAGCCCAGCCCACGACCATCCCGCCCGGGATAGCCCATGGCTCAATAGCTCACGGGCGGCGACGCATGCTGGCTGTCGAACCCAAAGTGGATAGTGAGCGGCGGCGAGGGGACGCTCGGCATGGCGGTGTCATCATTCGAGGGTGGAGGTTCTGATCGGCGGGACTATTGGGGTGGTCCTTGTCCTTCTGATTTCGTGATACTTCCCATGGACAAGGACTGGATCGTGACCGGTCCGCTTTCGATCCTCGCGGGGGGCGGGCCTGATCGCGTTCGGGATCGGCGTGGAGACTGGCGCGATTTCGGGTGCAGGCATATCGGTGCCGCCGGTGCCGGTGCCGGTGCCGGTCGCCGTGCTGGCGCTCAGCTTGTGCCTCTTGATGATTTTCTACGGTGTCCGGCTGGTGAGCGGCGACCTGCCGATCCTGCTGCGCTAGCGTGCCTTCAGGACGAACACGCCCCACCCCAGGTACGGCCGCTGGTAACTGAGGTAATTCAGCGGGGCGGTGTCAAGCTCGGCGCGGAAGTCGGCGGCCAGCTCGTCGTCCGGGTTGGTGTCGAGCCACTCGCGGACGGTAAACCATTGCGCCGCAACATAACGGTCCCAGCTGTCCTCATCTGCGAGGACCATCTCGACCAGGTCCCACCCCATACCACTGAACAGTTCCGCCAAGCCCGGCAGGTCGCGGCAGTCGTCCTTGGACGACATGTAACACGCTTCCACGGTCGCCTGGTCCGGCGGATCCATGCGCCAGAACGGTTCGCCGATCAGCAGCAGCCCGCCAGGGCGCAGGCTCTGCCGCAGCAACTCGATCGTGCCGGCAGGGCCGTCACCGATCCAGGTGGCGCCGACACACGCGGCGACATCGACCGGCTCGGCGGCAACATAACCGGCGGCGTCGTTGTGCTCGAACCTCACACGATCGGCGACACCAAGTTCGGCGGCGCGCTCACGGGCCTGACCCACAAACTGGGTCGAGATGTCGACGCCCACACCGGAAATGCCATGGTCACGCGCCCAGGTGCACAGCATCTCGCCGCTGCCGCACGCCAGATCGAGCATGCTCATGCCCGGCCGCAACCGGATAGCCCCGGCCAGCGTGGCCAACTTCTCGGCGGTAAACGGATCGTGGATACGGTGATGGCGCTCGCGGATGGTAAAACTGCGTGGCAGATCCACTCTACGGAATCCTAACGTCGGAGGATGTCTTGACCGACGCAATTAAAGGGCCTCTGACCCGGTACCCGCAAAAGGTTTTGGGTCAAGGGCCCTCGTTTGAACTGCTCACCGGCCCTGCAGCGCCCGAACGTTGTCTCCGAACGTCCAGCCTCTCGACCCGTCCCAGTTGATGGACCAGGTCATCAGGCCCTTGAGGTTGCCGCCGATCGAGTTCCAGCACTGCGACACCAGCGACGGGGTCATGTAGCCGCCGCCGGCACCGGGCTGGGCGGGCAAGCCCGGCACCTGCCGGTCGTAAGGTACCCGAATGGTGGTGCCCTGGATGACCAGGCCACTGTTGAGGCACTGGGTCTGGACGGTGAAGCCCTGCACGGTGCCGGCCGAGTACGAGTCGCCCGAGCAGCCGTACATGCTGCCGTTGTAGTACTGCATGTTCAGCCACCACAACCGGCCGTTGTCGGCGTACTTCTTGACAATCGGCAGGTACGCGCCCCAGATCGAGCCGTACGTGACGCTGCCGCCGGTGACGTACGCCGTCTCGGGCGCCATCGTCAGGCCGAAGTTCGACGGCATCTGCGCCAGCACGCCGTCGATGATGCGGATCAGGTTGGCCTGCGGGGTCGACAGCGTATTGATGTTGCCGGTGCCGGTCAGCCCTGTCTCGATGTCGATGTCGATGCCGTCGAAGTTGTACTTCTTCAAGATTGGCACGATCGTCGCCACGAACCGGTTCGCGACCGTGCTCGAACTCAGGTCGATGCCGGCCGCCGCACCGCCGATCGACATCAGGATCGTCAGCCCGGCCGCCTTGGCCTGGCACATCTCGGCCGGGGTCGCGACCTTGACGGTCGCGTCCATGCCGTCCTCCCACAGCGCGGTGCCGTCGGAGCGGATGACTGGGAACGCGGCGTTGACCACGTTGTAGCCGTGCGAGCGGATCCGCGAATCGGTGATCGGGATCCAGCCCATGCCGGGATGCACGCCGTTGACCGCGCCGTCCCAGTTTTCCCAGTAGCCCTGCAACACCTTGCCGGACGGGCGGGACTTCACCGCGCATGTTGCCCCGGTCGGCGGCGGTGAACTCGGTGGCCTGGACGTGGACGGTGACGGTGATGGAGACACGGTCCGGGACGGTGACGGGGAGACAGTCCGGGACGGAGTGGGGGAGATAGTCGGGCCGCCGTCGCAGGCGCCGAGGTCGCGCCACAGCGTCGGCGTCGCGGCCGGGTTCCATCCGGCGCCCGGCCACGCGGTGTGCGCCTGGATTGCCTCGTACAGCCTGCCGTTGTAGGTGACCCGCTGCCCGACCGAGTACGAGACACCCTCGGCCCACGCGGGTGCGTTGCACACCACCATGATCGACGGGTCCGACATCGCGGCCGTGCCGGTCGGCACGAGGACCATCACGGTCCCCAGAGTCGTAGCCGCGCTCACGGTCAGGGCGATGGCCCAGCGCGGCAGAAATCGATTGTTCCGCATCTCGCAATTATTAGGAAAGCTTACTGAAAATGTCCAGATGGTTATCTTGAACTCATGAAGATCTGTGTGACCGGCGCGAGCGGCACCGCCGGCAAGGCCACCGTGTCTCATCTTTCCCTTAAGGGGTACCGGGTCCGCGCGACCGACATCGCCGCAAGGCCGAGCGACATGGACGTCCCGTTCCTGCGCGCCGACCTGACCGACTTCGGCCAGGCCGCCGAGGTCCTGCACGGCATGGACGCGGTGGTGCACCTGGCCAACATCCCCGCGCCGGACCTCTACCCGCCGGCGGTCACCATCAACGCCAACACCACCATGAACTCCAACATCTTCCTCGCCACCGCCCAGCTGGGCCTGAGCAAGGTGGTCTGGGCCTCCAGCGAGACCACCCTCGGCCTGCCCTTCGACACCCCGCCCCGCTACGCCCCGGTCGACGAGGAGCACTACCCGTTCCCCACCACCACCTACGCGCTGTCCAAGGTGGTCAGCGAGACCATCGCCGAGCACGTGTCGCAGTGGTCCGGCATCCCGTTCACCGCCCTGCGCTTCTCCAACATCTTCGTGCCGGAAAACTACGCGCTGCTGCCCGAACACGCCTGGCACGACCCGGCGGCGCGGCGGTGGAACCTGTGGGGGTACATCGACGTACGCGACGTGGCGTCATCGTGCGAAGCCGCGCTCGAAGCCGAGACTACCGGCGCCCGGTCCTACATCATCGCCGCCGCCGACACCGTCATGAACGTGCCCTCCGCGCAACTGCTCGCCGCCGAGTTCCCCGGCGTCAAGCTCAGCCGCGAGGTCGGCGAGTTCGAGACCCTGCTCGGCATCGACAAGGCCCGCACCGAACTCGGCTGGACCCCGCAGCACTCCTGGAGGTCACATATCGGAAGCTAGGCGGGCGTGCAGATGCATGTCGTGCCACCCATCCGTATGCTTTGCCCCGCTGCGCTTGACCCCCTCAGCGGCGAAGCCGGCGTGCACGGCCACCCGGCAAGACGCCGGGTTCGCCGTCGAGTGGGAAACCTCGATCCGTTGCAGCCCAAGCGTTCCGAACGCCCACCCGGTCAACGCCGACAGTGCCCGCGGCGCTACCCGCCGGCCGCGGGCGCCGGGCAACACCCAGTACGACACGGCCCCGAGCCCTTCGGGCAGGTCGATCCGGCGCAGGCTGATCTGCCCGGCGACAACGCCCTCGGTGACACCGCCCTCGATGACAATGGCCCACCCGGCGTCGGTCTCGCGCCGCCACCGCTGCGGCCAAGACGCGATCCACGCCCGCGCCTCGTCGGCGTCCATCGATCGGCAGTGCCACCGCTGGATCGCCGGATCGGCATACGCCGCAAGGATAGCGGGCAGATCCGCCACCCGCCACGGCCGCAGGACCATGCCGTCCATACCGCCACCAATGCCGCCCACGCCGCCCACGCCGCCCACGCCGCCCACGCCGCCCACGCCGCCCACGCCGCCCACGCCGCCCACGCCGCCCACGCCGCCCACAGCGTCCACGCCGCCCACAGCGTCGACAGCGTCCACGCCGCCCATAGCGTTGACGCCGCCCACGCCGGCCATGCCGCCCACGGCGTCCACGACTATCTCTGGCTGGGGCATTGACGCCATCGAGCCTGGCGGGACGGCGGGTGTGACGAGGAAAGGCACGACCAGACCCTAGCGGAGACGGATCAGCGCGATGCCGGTGCCGGTGGTGCTGGGATCGATGACAACCTTGTAGGTCCCGTTTGCGGGCAGTACCACGCCGTCGCGGCGCAACTCGCCCTTGCCGTTGATCACGCAGCCGCCGCCGGCGACGGTACCCCCATCAGGTCCTTGAAGCGAGACAACGCTGCATTGATCCGGGAGGGTCGCGGCCGAGACTTCTACGTTGACCCGTAGCCCCGCAACGGCTTCGAAGCTGAACGTGGCGGTCGATCCCATCTTGGGCAGGCGAACCGGAACCGCAGGGCCACCGACCGTCAGCGTCGCCGCCTGGTCCACCGGGCGGATCAGCCGGACCCGGGCCAGCCCGGTGCGGCGCTCGGACGGGTCGACGACGATGGTGTAGGTCCCGGTCGCGGGCAGCACCGCCGTGTCGATGTAGCCGCGGCCGGCGACGCCGCAACCGGTGCCGAGCTGACCGCCGTCCGGCTTGCGCAGGTCGAATCCGCCGCACTGGTCGGGCAGCGTGACACCGGGGATGCTGACGAATACCTTCTCCCCGGCGTTGCCCTGGAAGGTAAGGCGGCTCACCGCACCCGGTTTGTCGATCCGTGCCACCACCTCCGGCCCGTCGACCTGGATGGCCTGCTCATGGTCGGTGACGGTGACTTTGCTGATGCGCGCCTTGCCGGTCGCGTCGCCGGCAGGGTCGACAACGATCGTGTAGGTAGCATCCTCGGGCAGCGTGACGGTGTCGACGAAGCCGCGCCCCTTGACGACGCAACCGGAGCCGAGCTGCCTGCCACCGGGGGCGCGCAGGCTGATGACGCCGCACTGGTCGGGCAGAGTCGAGACGGGCACGTCGAGGAAGACCTTCTCCCCCTTGGCGCCCTTGAACTCCGTGCTCACGACGGTGCCCGGCGTGACGACCGACGCGTTCCACGACTCACCGCCCTCATCGGCGGCCATGAGGAGCTGGCCGGAGAACGCGGACCCGGCGAAGTCGGGCTGGCCGGTCAGCGCCACATCGAGGACGCAGTCGGCAAGCGCCTCGGGCTGGAACACGCCCCGCCCGCGGCACAGCGCCTCGGCGGCACCCCGGTTGGGCAGCCCGTCAAGCGAAGTGTGCTTGTCCGGGAAAGTCTTGTCCACAAAGGTTTCCGGGCCGGTCCCGGGGGCATAGGTGAACAGCGAGGTCTGCGCGGTGACCCGCCAAGTGTCGGCGAAGTCGTGGTATATCTTGTCCGGCGCGGCGGCGTCGTTGCGTGAGTCGCCGTCGTAGTCGCCGAGCAGCCCATCGAGCCTGCCGGCCAGGGCCGGGACCGGCTGGACGGTGACATTGAAACCCCACGGCCCGATCCGCTCCAGGAACGCGCGCGGGCCGTCCTTCCATGAAACCACGATCGAGCGGCGGTTCACCTTGATGGCGCCCGCCGCCAGCGACACCGCCCGCAACGGCCTGACCTCGCCGCCGATGAGCAGCTCGGGCTCGCCGCCGGCCATGCGGATCTCCACCTTGTCCCGGCCGACCGCCATGGCCACGGAGGTGTTCGTGGCGACCAGGCGCGAACGCGGGAACGGTTGCTGCCGTGCCTGGATCTGGAACTGGCCACCAATTTCGCGGGTGAGCACGAACTCCCCGACGGCCTGGAAGTCGTAGCGCCGGTTGTCGTAGGTGAGGATGTGCGGGTCGCCGTTGCTGCCGCCGCAGTCGGCGCTGTCGCAGCGCTCCTCGTCGCGCGGCGGCACGCACTCGCCCTCGGGCAAGGGAACATCACCGTGATGGGTACGCTGCGGCATGCCCAGCCGCTCCCGCAGGAGGTTCTGCGCCCGCGTCGCCAGCACCTCGGTCAGCTCCATCGAGCGCCCGTCCGGGGTGGCGCACGGCTCCTGGCTGTAAATACCTTGCGTGCCTTGCCATGCGTGGTGCAACTCGTGATAGAGCGAGGTGCACGGGTCGGCGTTGCCGCCGCTGCCGGCATAGCGATGCCGGTCGTTGGGATCCCAGTAGATGATCCCGACGTGGCTGCCGTCCGGCAGGGTCAGGACGTTGGTACCCGTCCGGCTCCCCGGCGTGGGCGGCACGATCTGCACGGTAGGGTTGGGCGCGTCGAGCGCCGGGAAGATGTCGGCGACATCGTTGTCCCGCAGCTGCGCCATGCAGTTGTCAAATGCGGCCCGCAGATCGGGGTGCGGCTGGTAGTCGGCGCTGGCCGGGTCCGGCTGGGAGGTAACGATTAGCACTCCCGCAAGTACGCCGACCGCTACTGCGGCGGCGGATCGCTTGCGCCGCAAGAGGATGAAAGCGAGTCCAATTAGGACCAGCGCTCCGGCGCCACCGGCCGCGTAGAGGTGCCAGTTCCGGGTGGGCGTCACCTCCGCTTGAACGGTCAACGCGGTGACGGATGGGCACAGCGGCGGGCCATCCGTGACGCGCACCGGCGCCGAGTACGTCAACTCGATGCTCAGCGGCTGCCCCGCCGCGATCGGATAGAACGAACCGAACGCGCCCGAACCGTCGGCTAAGGCCGCCGCCGCCACGCCCACCAGCCCATGGCCGAGTCCCTTGACATCGTTGACAACGGTCAGCGGCAACTCCACCGAGGCGCCCGGCGCGAGCGTGTGCAGCCGCTCCTCCAACCGCGGGCCGTCATCGAACGACACCGCGACCGGGCGCGGCTCGATCGCCTTGCCGGCCTGCTCCACCCGGGTGATCGCCATCGTGCCCGCGGCGGAGGCGACCACGCGGCACGGTTCCGCGCCACGGTTGGTGAGCACGAGCACCGGTTTGAGCGGGTCGCCTGAGCGAACCGAACCGTCCAATCCAGACAGAGGGGCGGGGTTGAGGGCGATGGCGGCGGCGAGCAGGGCAGGCAGGGCGGGCAGCATGGCAGGAAAGGTAGGGGCCTCGGCGGCGAAGATCCACTAACTGTCGGGAATTGATCAGTAGGCGGCCAGGTTCTGCCTCTGGAACACGTTGGTGCTGAGGTACTTGAGGCCGGAGTCCACCAGCAGGGTGGCGACCATGGCGTCCGGTCCCAATCGCTGCCCGACCTGGATCGCCGCCAGAACGTTCGCGCCGGACGAGGTACCGGCGAACAGTCCTTCCTCCCGCGCCAGCCGCCTGGCCATTTCCTCAGCGTCCGCCGTCGAGACCGGGATGATCTCGTCCGGAAGCGCGGGATCCCACATCGGCGGGGTGTAGCCGATGCCGATGCCTTCGATCAGGTGGGCACCGGGCGACCCGCCCGACAGCACCGCGGACTCGGCCGGCTCGACCGCGACGACCCGCAGGCCCGGATGTTGCCGCTTGAGGGCGGCTGACGCACCGCGCAGCGAGGCCGCAGTGCCGATGGACTGGACGAACGCGTCCACCCGCCCGCCGGTCTGTTCCCAGATCTCCTCGCCCATCGGGTGGTAACCGGCGATGCTGTCGACGTTGTTGAGTTGATCGGTCCAGTACGTGCTCGGCTGCCGGCTGAACTCCCTGGCCTTCTCGATCATGTCCAGGATGAGTCCCTTCGTGATCAGACCTGACTCGCTGGGGACAAGGGTGAGCTCGGCGCCGAACGCCGCCATCTGGGTCAGTTTGTCCTCGCTGAACGCCGCGGAACTGACAATCCGCAGGCGATAGCCTTTTGCCGCGCAGACCAGGGCGAGGGCTGCGCCGGTGCTCCCGCCGGTGTACTCGACAACGGTGTCGCCGGGGCGCAGCCGCCCGTCGCTCTCGGCTCTGGCGATCATCGACTGTGCCATGCGGTCTTTCATGCTGCCCGTAGGGTTCACACCCTCGACCTTGACGACGATCTGCGCGCACCCCGGCGGCACGACCCTGCGCAGGTGTACCAGTGGTGTGTTTCCGATCGTCCGCAGCACGGTGTCGCTTATACCCATACCTATACCTATACCCCATACCCATACTCGACGCGGGTCAGGTCAGGAATGCGAGCGCCGTAAGGGTACCCAATAACATAAAAGGACCATGGGCGATGGAGTCCTTGCGCCCCAGGCGCCCGATGGCAAGCATCGCCACCGCGTAGATGCCGGACAGGATGAAGCCGGCGGCGGCGCCGAATACCGTGATTATCCCGCCGAACCAGCCCAGCGCCAGCCCCAGGCTCAAAGCGAGCTTGCCGTCGCCAAGCCCGAGACCGTTGGGGCTGATGAGAATCAGCATGAGGTAGGCGCCGGCCATGGCAAGGCTGCACAGCAGCGCGGTGCCCAGCCGGGCGAGCTGGTTGTCAAGCGCCAGAAGCAGTGCGGCACCGGCGAAGGCGGGCAGGGTGAGACGGTCCGGCAGGCGGTGCACGGCCACGTCGATGAAGGCGAGCGCGACACCGAGAATCGCGATCCAGCCGAAAGCCAGCAGCGGCAAGGAAAACGGCACGCGCCAGGCGAGCAGCCCGAGGGCGGCGGCGGCGACCGCCTCGACGGCGAACGGCGGTGGGCCCAGGCGCGTCCGGCAGCGAGGGTGCCGGCCCAACGGGGAGATCAGGTAGACCGCTCGATCGCAGCCTGGACAGCGTTGTCGCCATGGTTGCCCAGACCCGACCGAGTGACGAAAGATCAAGGCGCGCAACAGGGGTGCCACCAGCACACCGACCGCTGCGGCGATCACCCATTGCTGTTCCATCAACACCCCTTGTTACATCGGTGAAGCTCATCGTACGATCAGCGCTCGGGGGCGCACCTTATCAGGGCTAGGGGGACGAAATGGACCCAGAACGCCATAGTGGACGCGCAACCATTGTGTTGATCGCGGCGATGCTACTCGCGTTCACCGCCGCAGCCTGTTCCTCCAAATTGGACGATGTCGAAGAACCCGCGAAACCGGCCGCTCGCCCCTCACCCGCTCCGCAGCTCAACGCGGAGCAGCAGGCGACGGTCGACCAAGCATGGGCAAGTTACTTGAAGCTCAACGAAATATATGTGCAAGCGGTACAGACCGGCGTCTACAAATGGGACGCCGATCCCTCCAAGCGACTGATGTATCCGTACGCCGCGGGCACCCTGCTCGCCGGCCTCGAACGCGAGGTCGACCTGATGCAGCGGCAAGGCCTCGCGCGCACCGGCGCCTCCGCCGTGGCGCTGCGGCGAGTCGTCTCGGTCAGCCCCAACTCCATCATCGTCGAATCGTGCGTCGACGACACCGGCACCGACACCATCAACAAGACCACCAAGAAGTCCGTGGCGGCACCCAACCAGAACAAGAAATACCCGGTAACCCTGCGCGCCGGCCTCTTCCCCGACGGTACCTGGCGCTGGTTGGAGTCGTACGCAGATCGGGGTTCGTCATGCTAGCCAGAATCCTTACCGCGACGGTCATCGCGATAGCCACGACGCTCGTCGTGGCGCCGAGCCCGGCCCAGGCCGACTACATCCACTGCCCACCCGACGGCGGGCCCTGCATCCTCGTGCCGGGAGACCCCGGCGGCGGCTCCGGTGGAGGCGTCGGCGAGGCCCAGTGCATACACGACGGGCGAAGGGTGCCTTGTTTCCGCCCCGGCATGGGCTGGTACAACCCGGTCAACGGGTGCTACTACGAGCGGCTGTCGCTGCCCCCGACCGACCCGTCGTGGAACGGCCGCGACCCGGCCAACGGCCCGCTGTACCTGTACTACTGCTGGAGCGGGCTGTCCGGCGCCTGGGCGCCCGTCGACGTGGTCCAGTTGCGCGATCCGCCACCCGGCTACGAAGGGCTGCCAACCCTCGACGAGGTGATCGTGGCGGCCATCGCCAACCTGGCGACAGCGCCACCCGACATCGGCTCCGCCCCGGCCGCGGCGAGCACCGGCGCCATCGGACTGGTCGGCCTGCCGGTGTGGATGTGGGTCAACCGCACCACCGCCAACTGGGGAGAGCTGACCGCCTTCGACGTGCAAAGCGGGATCCGGGTGGACGTGCGGGCCAACGTGCTGCACGTGGTCTGGGACATGGGCAACGGCACGACGGTGACGTGCACGACGCCCGGCCAGAAGTACCACCCTTCGGAGAAGGACAACCCGTCCGATGACTGCGGCTACAAGTACCTGCGCCCGTCCCGCGAATTCGGCGGCCTCTACACCGTGCGGGCCACCTCGACCTGGGCCGTGGACTGGCGCGGCAACGGGCAGTCCGGCCGGATCCTGGTGACCGGGCGCCCCCGCGACAGCAGCTCGATCAGCATGCGAATCAACGAACTACAGGTGGTTGTGCAATGACAGTGGTGACACCGGCAACGACGACGACCGCGGGCCGACCGCCCGCGGCCCCGATCAACATCGCCAAATCGGCGCCCCGCCGACGGTCGTGGATGCAGGGTGCCCTGGCCATCCTGCTGATCGCAGGCGGGGCGCTCACCGCGGGCTATGTGGCGCAACGCATCGGGGCCACCCACGACTTCATCGGCGTGGGCCGCCCGGTCGGCAAGGGCGCGGAGATAACGGCCGCCGATCTGATCACCATCCGGGTCAACGAGGCCGTCGGGCTCAAGCCGATCCCGGTAGGCCGGGCCAGCACCGTCATCGGCAAGCGCGCCGCCGTCCCGCTCGTCCCGGGAACCCTGCTGACGCCGGAACAGCTGACCGACACACCGGTGCCGGCGCCCGGAAACCAGCTGCTGGGCCTGGCGCTCAGCGAGGATCGGGTACCCGCCGGCAGGATGGCGATCGGATCACCGGTGCTGCTGGTGGTCATGCCCAAGCGCAACGCCACCCAGGCCGACGGCGGCGCACCGCCGGATCTGGTACCACCGCGAACGATCGTGGCGACCGTGGTCGACGTCAGGCCGAGCATCCGCCAGGGCGACACCATCGTCAACGTCGAGGTGAGCAACGCCGACGCGCCAACGGTGGCGGCGATGCACGCCGAGGATCGCATCGTGCTCACGGTGGGGGGCGGGTCGTAGCGATGACGCTGATCGCCATGGTCTCCGCGAAAGGCTCCCCCGGGGTCTCGACCGCCGCCCTCGCCTGCACGCTCACCTGGCCCGGGGCGACACTGCTCGCCGAGTGCGACCCGGCCGGGGGCGACCTGCTCTCCGGATACCTGGCACGCTACGACCTACCCAGTGACCGCGGGATCCTGCCGCTGGCCGGTGCCGTCCTGCGCGGTACCGCCGAACAGGACTTCCTCGGCCAGCTGATCGACCTTGACGCACCCAAGCGGCAACGCCTGGTGCTGCCTGGAATCAACGACCCGGCACAGGCGGCCGCGCTCGGCCCGGCCTGGGCCGACCTGGCGGCCTTCTTCTCCGGGCTGCCCCAGACGGTGATCGTCGACTGTGGACGGTTGACCGCGCTCTATCCGCCCTGGCCGCTGCTCGCGCGGGCCGACGTGGTGCTGCTCGTGCTGCGGCCGCAGTCGTTGCGCACGGTCTCCCCGGCGGTCCCGGCGATCTCCGCGCTCCGCCGGGAGCTGCGCGACACCCTCAACGCGAGTGGCAGCCCGGCGAACACCAAGGCGCGCTTCGGTTTGATGCTCGTCGGCCGGGGCATCGCCCCGCGCGAGATCGCCCGGCACCTGGCCGCGCCGGTGCTGGCACGCCTCGCCTGGGATCCGCCGACCGCTGCCGCGTTGTGCGGCAGCGGGATGGGCCGGCGGCGCGGGCCGCTGATGCGCACCGCCGCCATGGCCCACGACACCATCCAGGCACGGCTGACCGCACACTTGAGCACCGAGACCGCGATCGCCCGGCGCGACAGCGACAACCTGCCGGCGGTGGTCGCATGAACCCCCAAGATCGCGAAATTTGCCTGGCAATCCATCGCTTGAGCGGGCGCACATGCGCAATTTGCCTGGCAAATTGCCAGCAGGGGGTTAGCCGCACGGGAAGCCAACGGGGGGTGGGAGTATGAGTGGTGGCCTGCCTCATTTTGTGGCGCAACCGCTTGAGCCGCAACGGGTCAACGGGCACATCGACTATACGGTCGTGCGCAAGCTGCACAACCGGGTCACCGATGCGCTGACCGGTCTGCTCGCCGAGACGGCCAACGTGACCCCGGCCTACCGCCGCGAGCTTGCCCAGCGCGTCGGGCGGGAGGTCATCGCCGAGTACTCGACCGCGATGGCCCAGGCCGGCCAGCCGGTCAGCCCCGCATACGAGAACGCGTTGCTCGACGCCGTCGTCGCCGGCATGTTCGGCGCCGGGCGGTTGCAGCGCCTGCTCGACGACCCGTCCATCACCAACGTGCACATTATCGGCTGCGACCAGGTGCTGCTGCACCACGCCGACGGCTCGCGCAGCCGCGGCGAGCCGGTCGCCGACACCGACGACGAGCTGATCAGCATGTTGCAGGTCCTGGCGATGCGGGTCGCCGCGACGGAACGGCAGCTGTCGGAGGCGAACCCGGAACTGGACATGCAGCTGCCCGACGGGTCCCGGATGACGGTGCTGTACAAGGTTTCCCCGCGCCCGATCGTCTACCTTCGCAAGCACAGCCTGTTCAACGCCAGCCTTGAGGACCTGCGCGACCGCTGGGGGATGATCGACCAGCTGCTCTACCGGTTCCTCACCAAGTCGCTGGAGGCCGGCGCCAACATCATGATTGCGGGGTTGGCGGGTTCCGGGAAGACGACGTTGCTTCGGGCTCTGGCCAGGACGATCCCGGCCGGCGAGCCGTACATCACCCTGGAGGAGTCGCGCGAGCTGGGCCTGCACGAGCCGGCCGGTACCAACTGGGTGATCAGCCTCGAAGCCCTTCAGGGACACGGGGAGTACGACGGCAACGGCAAGCGGCGCGGTGAGAAGACGCTGCACGACATGATGCCGATCACGCAGCGGCTCGGGGTGCGCCGGGTCATCGTCGGCGAGACGCGCGGCCGGGAGATCGTGCCGATGCTGCGGGCCATGACGGTCAGCCGCGGCGCCATGTGCACCATCCACGCCCGCGCCGCGCGCGAGGTGATGGACTCGATCGTGCAGCTGGCCTGTTCGTACGGCAACGACATGGGGCCGGAGCAAGCGCTTCGCATTGCGGCGCAAGGCATCGACCTGATCGTGTACACCAGCGTGGTCGACGAGCGGGCAATCGGCGGCGCCGAGCACCGCTTCGTCTCGCACGTCGTCGAGGTCGGCGGGATGCGCGAGGACAGGGTGGTCACCACGACCGTCTTCGGCCCAGGCCCGGACGGGCGGGCGGTCCCCAAGCATCTGCCCGAGCGGATCCGCGAGGACCTGATGGACGTCGGCTATGACCCGCGGGAGCTGGTCGGCTACATCGAGTCCGGCGTCAACAACCGCGGTTCGTGGAACTACGAGCTGCACACGAAGCGGGTGCGGCAATGACTCAGCTGCTGGCGATGCTGGCCTTCGTGATGACCGCGAGCGGTGTTGTGGTGGCGGTGTTCTTTTTGGTGGGTACCCACAAGCCGGCGCGCCCCTCCTCCCTCATGCGCCAGCGGTTGCGCCGTTTCTGGCTGGGTCCCGCGCTTACGGTACGCCAGCGCATGGTCCACCAGACCCTGCTGATCGTCGCGTTGGTCGCCGGCGCGGTGACCTGGCTGCTGACCGGCTGGCCGGTGGGCGGGCTGATAGTCGCGCTGGCGATTCCGGGTGTCCCTTGGCTTTTCTCCGCCTCGACCGCGGAGAAGCGGGCTGTGGCAAGGCTTGGCGCGCTTGAGGCGTGGACCCGCCGCGTCAGTGACTACGTGCGCAACGGCATCGGGTTGCAGGCGGCCATCGTGGCGACCGCGCGTGCGGCACCGCCGCTGATCGACCGCGAGGTGCGCACGCTCGCCGCCCGCTTGCAGGCGGGCACCGACCCGGAGGAGGCGTTGCGCGCCTTCGCCGACGACCTCAATGATTACAGCTGCGATGAGGTGGTGGCGCCGCTGATCCTGCAGCTGTCCGACGCGGGCGAGGGGTTGCACAAGGCGCTTTCCGATGTGGCGCAAGGGCTTGCGGAGGAGATCTCGACCCGTGCCCAGGTGGACGGGGAGCGCACCACGGCGCGATTCACCGTCCGCTTCCTGACCGGGGCGACAATCGCCGTGATCTTGTTTGGCGCCGTCAACTCGGCCTATGCCGCGCCCTACCGGACCGTCACCGGCCAGCTTATCCTTGCCGGTCTCGCCGTCCTCTACCTGGGGCTGATGCTGTGGATACGGGCGCTGTCCCTGCCCGAGTACCGGCCGCGGCTGATGCGAGCGGAGGGCCAGCAATGATCATCCCTCCGCAGCTCCTGGTCGCCGTCTGCGTGATCGCCGGTGGCGCCGCCGGCTTCGGCCTTTACCTGCTGGCGTTGCAGTTCGTTCCGGCCAGCCCGGCGCTCGGTCCGGCCCTGCGCCGGCTGCACCCGGCCCCGGCCGACGAGGCTGTCGTCTTCTCGGACAGGGCTGCGGCAACGGCAGCGGCGGTCACTGTCAAGTCCCGCGACAACCGGTGGAACATCGAGCTGCCAAAGGCGGATCTGGACATCCTTGGCCGCACGGGCGACCGGCACATATTCGACGTTGTCGTCTCGGCCCTGGTATCCATGATCATCCCGCCCATGCTGACCATCGTGGCGGTCGTCGTCGGCTTTCCCCCGCCGCTGACCGTGCCGATCGCCGCGACCCTTGTCATCGCCCTCGTCGTGGGCTGGCTCGTGCACTCAAGTATGCGTTCGCGGGCAAAGGCGGCTCGGGCCGAGTTCGTGCGCGCGTTGTGTACCTATGCGGCGCTCACCGCGCACCAGGTGCGGTCGGGACACGGCGCGGTCGAGGCGATGGAGCGGGCGGCGCGGGTCTGCGAGGGCTGGCCCTATGCGCGGTTGCGGCACTCGCTGCTGACCGCGCAGCTGCAGATGTCCCCGCCGTGGGATGAACTGAAGCGACTGTCCCACGCCATCGGCGTGGTGGAGTTGGCGACCTTCGCCGACATCATGCAAAGCGCGGGAACCGATGGGGCGCAGGTGTACCAGACCCTGCGCTCGCAGGCATCGTCGTTGCGCGACCAGATCCGCGTCAGCTCCCTGGAGGTGACCAAGACCAGATCATCCAAATTAGACATCCCATCCACCCTGCTTGTCATCGTTTTGCTGGTGCTTGTGGGGTACCCCCTGATGATTTCGATTTTTCAAAGTCGTAGATAGAAAGGACCGGCCATGCTCCTGAAGTTGTATTGCTTGGTGCGGACGGTTAGGGCTGATCGCGGGGAAGGCCCGGTCCCGTACGTCATCATCGTGGCTGTCATGTCGGCAGCAGCCGCCGCCGTCGCCGCCGTGATTTGGGGCGTCGCGGACGGCTGGCTGGACGACCTCGACAACGTAACCAATCCTGGCGGCCCGGCACAGCCGTGAGATCTCAAGCCGCCGAGGACACCCGGCCCCGGGCCACCCGGGGCCGGAAAAGCCTGCGCGCCAAGGACTCCGGCTCGCACACGGTCGAGTTCGTGATCGTCGCCGGACCGCTGCTGCTCGTCACGTTTATGGCGGTGCAGGCAGCGCTCGTCTTCCACGCCCGCAGCACGGCGCTTGCCGCCGCGACCCAGGGCGCGAACGTGGCCCGTGCCTACAACTCCAACACCGCCGCGGGAGAAGCGAAGGCCCTGGAGTTCCTTGACGCGGCCGGGCAAGGGCTGCGCGACCCGGAGGTGGAGGCGATCCCGTCCCAGACCGGCACGCACATGACGGTGACCGTGCGCGGCCACGCCCCCTCCATCATCCCGCTCATGACCTTCGAGATCGCCCAGTCCGCCAGCGGGCCGATCGAACGGTTCGTCTCATGAACAAATCGCGGGATCGTGGATCTGTCGCCGTCGAGCTGGCGATCCTTACCCCTGCCATGATCTTATTCTTTCTGGTGACGGTGGTCGCTGGGCGGATCACGCTGGCGCAGCAGGCCGCCGAGGCCGCCGCCTTCGAGGCCGCCCGCACCGCGAGCCTCGCCCGCGACGCCGGCACCGCCCACGACGACGGCGAGGCGGCGGCCCTGGCGTCGTTCGCATCCCAAGGGATCCAGTGCACCGCGCCGCTGGTGGTCGAGGTGGACACGTCCGGGTTCGGGATCGAGCCACCCGGGACCGCGGTGGTGACCGCCACCGTCTCGTGCAGCGTCCAGCTCTCGGACGTGGCGTTGCCGGGCATGCCCGGAAGCCTCACCCTCGCCGCCGAATTCACCAGCCCGCTTGACCGCTACCGCTCCCGGAGCACGCCATGAGATGGCGTGACGATCGGGGTGCGGCGACCGTGACCACGGCGATCATGGCGGGTGCGTGGGTCGTCATGCTCGCGTTCGTCGTGGTGGGCGGCGGGCGGATCCGGGCCCTGCAACGGGCCGACAACATCGCCGCCGAGGCGGCGCGCGCCGCGGGATCGGCGATCGACACCGGCCTGGCGGTGCCCGGCCAGGCGCAGGTGGTCGACCCGCTGGCGGCGGAGGCCGCGGCAAAAGGCTACCTGGACGAGGTCGACGCCGAAGGAAAGATCGTCTTCGACCCGGACGGCAAAACCCTGACCATCACCGTCACCATCCAGTACCAGAACCCCACGAGCATGGCGTTTCTCGGTGGGTCCACCTGGGACGCGGTCGGTGTGGCGAGAGTACGACTGCTGGTTGAGTAGGAGGAGTGCCATGAGACGTGTGGTCACCGGCATCCTTGCGCTGCTGTTCACCGGTAGCGTCATCGGCGGCGCGCCGGTGCTGCTGCTGCGGGTGGCGGGCAACCCGCTGCCCAAAAAGGTTCCGTCCCTTGATGAAATCACGCTGATCCTGACGTCGCCGGACAACGGCGGGCTCTTCCTGCGGGCGGTGGCGCTGGTCTGCTGGCTCGCCTGGGCGACGTTCACCGTCAGCGTGCTCATCGAGCTCGGTGCGCGGGTCAGGGGCAGGCGTGCCAAACACGTGCCAGGCTTGGGGGTACAGCAGAAGGTGGCGGGTGCGCTGGTCGGTGCGATCGTCGCGGTGTTCGTCGGGGCGAGCATGGCGCACGCGTCCACGGTGCCGGGCCGGGTCCAGTTCGCCGCTGTCGCCGCGACCCCGGCCGGGACGGGGATGCTGGCGGCCGGTCCCGCGTTCGTGGTGAAAACGCCGGCGGTGCAGCAGATACAGCAGGCGCCGAAGGCGCAACAGTCGGAATTGCTTTATGTGGTACGCAAAGGGGACTACCTCGGCCGGATAGCCGAGCGGTTCACCGGTGACTGGGACTGCTACCGCGACATCGCCGAACTCAACCCGCACCTGGTCCAGAACCCCAACCACATCGAGCCGGGGTGGCGGCTGAAGCTGCCGGCGGACGCGCGGGATCGGGGCATCATGAGCCACGCCACGGGGAGCATGCTGCTGCCCGATGAGGCTCCACCTAGTAAGCCTCCTCCCCCGCCCCCGCCTGCACAGGAGACTCCGAAGCCGACACCTACACCGACTCCGACACCCAGCGCGGAGAAGACCACGGAGGCGGCGAGCGAAAGCGAGAGCAAGGACGAAGAGAAGAAGGTGCCGGCACCGCTGGCGGCCGGCGCCGGTCTCGCGGCGGCGAGCGTGCTCGCCGCGCACGTCATCGTCAGGCGGCGGCAGCTCAGGCAGACCCGTATCCGGGTACGCAAGCGGCGCAAGGTGACGACGGTCTTCATGCCGACCGTCGAGAGCGCGGCCAAGCAGATGGCCAAGCACCGCGCCGTCGACCGCATGGACGCCGGGTTGCGCAGCCTCGCCCTCGCCCTGCGCGGGCGGGCCGGCGACGACATGCCCGACATCGCCGCGGTCTGGCAGTCCGCCGGCGACCTGGCGGTGATCCTTGCCACCGGCTGCCAGGATCCGCCCGACCCGTTCGAGGAGAAGTGGACTAACACGTGGGCGCTGGCGTCCACGGTCCCGCTGCCCGAGTCGAGCTGGGCGCCGCCGCTGCTGCCCGCGCTGATGACGTTCGCGACCTGGCCGCAGGGCGGGGAGCTGCTCGTCGACGCCGAACGCACCGGGCTGCTGACCATCACCGGCGACCCGCAGCGCTGCGACAACCTGCTGCGCTGCCTTGCCGCCGAGGCGGCGACGGCACCCTGGTCCGACGGCGCGTCGATCCTGATCGCCGGCATGGACCCGCACGACATGCAGAACCTGCCGATGCTCGGCCCGAGCCGGGTGCGTACCGTCGCGTCGATCCCGGAAGCCTTGTCGCGCATAGCAAAGAGGGCCGCGGCCAACGCCTCGATCCTGCGCGAGATCGGCGCGCCGGACACGATGGCCGCCCGGATCGGCAACCTCACCGAGGGGTTCTGGGCCACCCACATCCTGTTCATCTCCGACCCGTGGGGCGAACACTCGCAGCAGCTGCGTGATCTCGACCACCAGCTGGCCGGGCTCAAACGGGTAGGCGTCGCCGTCGTGGCCGCACACCCGACCGCCACCCGGTGGTCGGCGACGGTCAGCAACGACAGCAGCCTGCACATGGCGTGGCTGGCGGTGGCCGGCGCCAACGCGCGCCAGCTCAGCGTCGAAGAACTCGCCCTACAGCTCGGCTAATGTTGATCGAGTGCGTTTTGAATTCGAACCGAAACTGACCGACGACCTGCGCGAGCAGATCGTCACCCTCTGGTGGGAGGTTTCAAACGCCGGCGGCGCGGTCGGCTTCGTGCCGCCGGTCACCCGGGCCGAGGTGTGGTCGATCGCGGGCAAGGCCTTCGCCAGCATCGACGCCGGGATCGACCATCTGCTGGTCGGTTTCGACGGGGACCGGCCGGTGGCGATGCTCATCTTCGTCAGCCGCCAGTTCCACCTTTCCGAGCATTGGCGGACGGTGGCGCGGGTGATGGTGTCCCCGGATTCGCAGGGCAGGGGTTTCGGCGGGGAGCTCATGCGCGAGGGCGAGCGGGTGGCGCGGGTGATGGGCTGGGAAGGCCTTTACCTGACGGTCCGGGACGGGCACAGGGTGGAGCGGTTCTACGGCTCCATCGGGTACCGCGAGGTGGGCCGCCTGCCCGGGACACTGCGCCTGGCACCGGGCGATGACCGCGACGAGATACTGATGTGGTTGCCGCTCAAGGCGTAAATTGACGGCGTGACCGGTCTATCGAAAAGTGGATTCATACCGATCATGTTGGCGGCGACCGCGCTCGGGGTCGCCGCCGAGACCGACCCGCAGCCGCGGCCGGAGCTGGCTCTGGAGTTGCGATGCGGCGGTCCGCCGACGGTAGGCACGATGGTCGACCTCGATGGCGAGCCCTTTGGCGCGAGGCATCCGCGTGAGCAGGCCGACGAGTGGCGCTCGGTGATGGCGAGCCTGCACCCCAAACCCATTGTGGAACAACGGGACCTGCAGGTGTCCGACACCGAGGTGAAGGTCGGGTTCGTCGACGCCGAAGGGTGCGTGGCCGCGGTGCTCGTCTACCACCACAGCCGTGAACTGGGCTGGGGCCTGGGGACGATCAGCTATTGCGGGCGGGTCGAATGAGACGAGCCGCAACGATGACGATCCTGGCGGCGGCCGTCCTCGCCGTCCCGGTGGTGCTGGTGTTGTCCCTGCTGCGGCTGCCGCCGGCGCCGGCCGCCGAGTCCGATCCGGAGCTGGCGCTGCGCTGCCCCGGCTACCGGGGCGGCACCGTCGTCGACTACGACGATCTAGCGTGGGAGTGGAGGCTGCCGCGCGAGCAGGCGCAGCGCTGGCGCGACGCGACAGCGGGCTTCCGCACCACCCAGCTAGTCGAGCAGCGGGTCTTCACCGCGTCGCCCGCCCGGGTCAAGGTGGGCTACGTCAACGCCCAGGGGGACATGGCCGTGGTGCTCACCTACGAGTACGGCGAGACGGGCTGGCTGCTGCGATCAATCAACGAGTGCGCCTGATGGGACAGTCACCTCGTCGCCGACGCTGATCCGCCCGGCGGTCACCGGCGAGAGGTGGACACCGAAAAGCAGCTTCTGGTTGACGTTGCGGTGCCGGCCCAGGGTCCGCAGCGGCTCCTTGCCCCGCACGCCGGTGGCCTGATCGGTCGTGGTGACAACGCAGCGACCGCACGCCTGCAGCACGCGGAATTCAAGCTCACCGATGCGGATGACGCCGCCGACCCACGCGTCCTCCTCGAACGGCGCCGAGCCGTCGACGACGACGTTGGGGCGGAAGCGTTCCATCGGCAGCGGCCCCTCGTCCCGCTGCTCGCCCTCGGCGATCCAATCATTAAGGCGGGCAAGGGAAGCGGTGGTGGCCAGCAGCAGCGGGGCCTCATCGGCGAAGCTGACGGTCGCCGACTCCGGCTCGCCGAGCTGCGGGTCGATCCGGCGGCGGCCCGGATCGTCAAGCCACACCAGGCGGGCGTCGGCCCCGAGCGCCGCGCTGAGCCACGCATCGGCCACGGGTCCGGCGGGGGTGGCGGCCACCACTGCGCCGAAGACGTCTCCTTTGGCGATCGGGTTGGCTTCTATGGGTACCCACAAAGTCTGCCCTGAAAAGGAAAGGCTTATCCCATCCTGTCCCGGCACGGCCCGCAACTGCCCAAGGCTTGCCACCTCCCGTTGCGTGATCGCCACGCCGTCCGGGTCGGTGACGAGCCACCTGCGATCGTGTTCGATGCCCCACGGCTCGACGACCGCGGTGTCGTGGTCGATCCGGCGGCATCCCTTGATCGGATAGGTGTGAATGGCGCTCACCCGCATGCCCAGACAATACCTTGATCGTTCCTATTGCTATGAGATCCTTGTTGTCCCTTGCGGCCGCGCTCGCCACCGCCGCTGTCCTGTCCACTTCGGCGCCGGCCCAGGCGGCCACCGCGGCCGCCGCCGATGACCTGTGCCAGCCGCCATCGCCCGCCGCGGCCGGAGCCGACTACTTCCTGAAGCTCGACGGCATTCCGGGTGAGTCGAAAGACGCCCAGCACCGCGACGAGATCGAGATCCCGTCGTGGAGCCTGCAGGATACGGCCGGGTGCGGGCCCGTGGCCTCGTTCCGCAAGCTGTTCGACCGGTCCTCGCCGCTGCTTTTCAAGGCGGCGACCGCCGGCGCGCACATCCCGACGGCGGTGCTGACCGGGCGCAAGGCCGGCGAGCGCCCGCACGAGTTCACCCGGTTCGAGTTCAAGGACATCGTCATCTCGTCCTTCCAGACCGGTACCACCGCCACCGCCGGCGATGTGCTGCCGATGGACTCGTTCAGCATCAACTACGCGCAGGTGAGAATGGTCTACATCCCGCAGAACGCGGACGGCACGGCCGGCACACCGGTCGAAACCTGTTGGGACGCCAAGGCTAAGCGCGGCTGCTGACGGTCAGTGCCGCTCCGCTCTATGAGCGGCTCCGTCGCGCAGCCAGCAGCAGCTCCGTCGCGCGGCCAGCAGCAGCTCCGTCGCGCGGCCAGCAGCCGCTCCGCTCTACGAGCGGCTCCGTCGCGCAGCCAGCACCACCAGGCCGGTTCCCAGCAGGATGAGCACGGCGGCGGCCAGGCCCAGCCCGGTCACGTCGCGGCTGCTGTGCCCGGTGACGGGCAGGATCTCCTGCGGGGACTCCTCGGGTGACGGGGTCGGCGACGGCGATGCGGGCGGCGGCACCGGGTCGAAGTCGGTGAACAGGACCTGGGCGCCGTCGCGGATCGTCACCGCGTCGGCGAAGCCCTCCGCCGGTCCGGCGACGCCGCTGCCGATGCCGAGCTGCGCCTGACCCCACGCCCCGCCCGGGTACTGGGCGACGAACTGGGCAAGCGTGCACGGCGTGGCCTGCACGCAGAACCCGTCGGTGGCGTTGGTCTGCCACACCACCGAGGTCGGGCCGAGAGTCCAGGTCTGCCACTGCCCGGGCACCACCGTGCCGTTGCGGCTGGGTTCGAAGCTGAGCGTGGTGAACTGCGCGGGCGCCGGGGCGATCACCTGGAAGCCGGCGATGCGCAGGGTCGGGGTGAACGAGGCCGGGCTTCCTTCCGGCACGAACGTCGAGTACTCGGCGGACAGGCCGCCCCACGGGCGGGGCAGCGGCTGGCCGAGGTCGGTGCCTACGAGGACCCGGTCGGCGGCGGTCGCGACGGTCAGGCGCAGGCTTCCGGTGCCGGCGGGCGGGGTACCCGGGCCGGCGACGATCGAAGCGGTGCCACCGGCGGTGGTGTCCGGCAGCACCGACCAGGTGCCGCCGGGCAGTCCGGTGACGACTTCGGCCTTGGCTGCCGTCGCGGTCAGCCCGATTCCAAGGACGAGCACGGGCAGCAAGGTCACCACGTAACGCAGTCCACGACTAATGATCACCCGCGTACTATAACCCTGTATCGTACCGTGTGTCCGGAATATCACCAAGAGTTCGAAGCTCGTGCCAGCGCTTGCGACGCTATGCCCCGATCGGGGTGCAGGTCTGGCGCCGCGGTGACGCGTCTGTCCCGGGTTGGATCGCGTTTGCCAAGCGGTGCAAGGCGTTGGCCGTCCTGACGCGCAGCGGGTGCAGCGATGGTCTCCGCTCTTCCCGGATCGGCGCGGTGGGCCGCGCCGACTCCACATGGTCTCGCACCGACCAATTCGCCATGATGAAGCCCAGGGGATCCATTTTCTTAACCTCCATTTGGTACCGGGCCGGTCGAGGCCCGGACGATGAGTTGCGTCGGCAGGACGACCTGCCGTTCGCCGTCGCTTTCGGGCGGTTCCAGCAGCAGCCGCCCGGCGATGCGCCCCTTGTCGAGCGCGGGTTGCCGGATGGTGGTCAGCCGGGCCGTCTCCGCTTCCGGAATGTCGTCGAAGCCCACGACCGAGATGTCGCGCCCCGGTTCGAGTCCTCGTTGCTTGATGGCGTCGAGCACGCCCAGGGCCAGCAGGTCGGCGGCGACGAGGATGGCGGTCGGCCGGGGTGCCCGGTCGAGCGCGTGCGCCGCGGCGATCGCGCCGCCCTCGCGGCTGTTGCGGGCCGCGCTGACCGTCACCACGTCCGCCCAGCCGACACCCACCTCCGCCAGCGCGTCCCTATATCCCATAAGCCTTTCGCGCGTCACGTGATGCGGCGCGTCCTCCGGCCGGGTCAGGTTCACCGGACCGTCGAACGGCTCTTTACCGATCCAGTGCGCGACCAGCGCTACCCTGCGGTGCCCGAGTGCCGTGACGTGCCGGCCGGCGTCGCGCGCCGCCGCCACGTCGTCGATGCCGACCGCCAGCAGGCCGGAGTCGCCGTCCTCGCGCCATTCCGCGTACACCATGGGCAGCCGGCGATCCTGGATCACGTCAAGGCTCGGGTGCCAGTCCGGTACGCAGTAGGCGCAGAACCCGTCGACCAGCGCCTCCCGCACGGTGGCCGCGGTGTCGTCCTTGTCCCCGGCCAACGGGATCAGCAGGAGTCCCGTGCCGTGTTCCTCGGCCGTCTCGGCCAGGCCGCGCAGGAACTGCACCGCATACGGGTCGGTGAACGCGAACGAAAGCTCGTCACTGAAGAGCACCCCGATCGCGCCGGCCCGGCCCGAGCGCAGCGACCGGCCGGCCGGACTCGGTCCGGAGTAGCCAAGCTTTTGGGCCGCTTCAAGGATTTTGGCGCGCAGGTCGGGCGAGAGCTGGTCGGGGCGGCTGTACGCGTTCGACACGGTGCTTCGTGACACCCCGACGGCGTCGGCCACGGTCTGCAACGTCGGCTTCACCCCGACCACCCCTTCTGCATCGATTCAGCTTCTGAACCGATACAGTACTCCCGCTCGCTCAAACGCGCAAGGAGCGCATAGAAATCGCACAGCGGCTACCGCCTTTCGAAAAAACAAGGCATAATCGAAAGCAGTGGCGCCGGGGACGTCGCTGCCGAACACGATGGGAGTCGCCATGACCGTTGCCGTCGAACACAAACGGGTGCGGCACCTGTTCGAGCGCGTCGAGCAGATCGAGGAGGTCGCCGACACCCTACCCAGGGGGGACGAGCGACGATCGACCCTGCTGCGCATCGCGGAGCAGGCGATCGCCGAGTGCGCTCCTGTCCGCGTAAGCATCGCCGCCGATCTGCTTCACCTCAGCGAGCCGACTGTCCGGGCATGGACCCACGAGGGTGTGCTGCGGCGCGCGCCCCACACCGGGTCTCCCCGCCTTCTGCTCGATCCCGGTCGGCTACACCAGGTCATGCACCTTGTCGCCGACCTGCGCAAGGCCGGCCGGACATCTGGTTTGCTCGAAACAGTCTGGCAGCGGCTTGCCGACGGTGCTCTGCTCGATCGCGAAGACCTGACCGAAAGCTTGGAACAGATGCGCAATGAGGAAGGCCCGCGAGATCGATCCAGAAGAGCTAAGGCGGTAAGCGAAGCCGGTGTCCACACGGATCTTCGGTTGATAGGCGTCGCACCCCCACCGCCCACCAAACGCACCAAGCCGCCTTGCTGCGACGGCGAAGGTAGTCCGCCGATGCTGAGCGACGTGGCAGAGAACTTGTCGACCGGGCGACGATGCTTAGGCGTACTCGCGGCGATGAGTGACACCAGGCGCCTCGTCAAGACAGCTATGCTGCGGCGCAAGCCGGAGTCGAAGGTGCCCAAATGACAATCACCCTGCACCAGCCGCTACCAGACGGCACATGGCGACCGGAGGACATCGAGTCTACCGAGCCGCTGAACTACGAGATCCTCGACGGGAACCTTGTCCTCATGTGGCCCGTGAAGTCCCTCTGGCACCAGACATTGATCCTCGAGATCGCGGCTGCGCTGCACAACGCAGCCCCGGAGGGATATCGGGCTCGCCCCGAGTTGACCATCGGTTACTTCCGCCCGGGCGCGAAGAAGGAAACGCTGAGGGAACCCGACGTTGTCGTGCTTCGCCCGGGTGCCGATGCACGCTCAGGCAACGTGTTCGATCCGCGCGACGTCGCCCTTGCGGTCGAGGTGGAGTCGCCCAGCACGGCGGCGATCGACCGGCTGGACAAGGTCGGGGAGTACGCGCGGGCGGGTGTCCAAGCGTACTGGCGGGTGGAGCAGACCACGGACAACGGTGCGATCGTCCACGTTTATGAGATCGACGAGGTGTCCGGTCGCTACGGCTTGGTCCGCTCGATCGGCCCGATGGACAGCTTCCTCATGCGCGTGCCGTACCAGGTCATGATCGACCCGGCGACGATGACGGCTTCCCTGCTCAAGCGCTAGCCCGGCGCTGGAACGGTCTAGATGGCGCGTTGGCTCGGCGCGCTTGTGCGGTGAATGAAAGTTTGCATATGGTGACGGCGTGAATGATGCCGTTCGCAAGCTGGTGCTGAGCAGGCGATTGACCCCGACCCAGCGCCGCATCGCGCGGGAGGTTGTCAACCGCGCCGAGCAGGTGGCGTTCCTGTCCGCCGCCGAGCTGGCCGAGCTGGCCCAGGTGAGCCAGCCTTCGGTGACGAGGTTTGCGATCGCACTGGGCTTTGATGGGTACCCCTCGCTGAAAAGAAAATTGAGGGATCTTGCCGGGCATGCCGTGCCGGAGCACGCCGGCAATGACACCCAGCAGGCGGTGCGGGACGAGATGGCGAACCTGGGGCGGCTGGCGGACACGCTGGCTGACACGCGGCGGGTGCACGTCGCGGCGGGCCTGCTGGCCAAGTCGCGGCCGCTTCCGGTGCTGGGGTTGCGGGCGGCGGCGCCGCTGGCGGGCTACTTCGGCTACTTCGCGGCGAAGATCCACCCCGAGGTGCGGGTGCTCGACCACGGCGGGAGCATGCTAGCGGAGCGGCTGGAGCAGGCGGTCGGCGCGGGAGCGAAGGCGGTGCTGGCGTTCGCGCTGCCGCGCTACCCGCGCGAGTTGCTCGACGCGCTCGAGGAGGCAAAGCGCCTGAGCATGTGCGTCGTTGTCATCACCGATTCGCCGGTCAGCCCGGCGGCGGAGCGGGCGGACATCACGCTCTGCGCGGCGGTCGGTTCGCAGTTCGTCTTCGATCTGCACACGGCGCCGATGGTGCTCACCATGGTGCTGCTACAGGCGATGAGCGACATCGATCCGGGGGCGACCCAGCGGCGCCTTGAAGGCTTTGAACTGTCCGCGTCAAGAAGACACCTATTTGTGGAGTGAAATCGATGATTGTACGTGCAGCGACTGGGACCGAGCTGACCGCCAAGGGCTGGCAGCAGGAGGCCGCGATCCGCATGCTGTGCAACAACCTTGACCCGGACGTGGCGGAGCGCCCGGACGATCTGGTGGTTTATGGGGGTACCGGAAAGGCCGCCCGTGACTGGCCAAGCTTTCACGCCCTGGTGAGAACCCTGTCCACTCTGGACGCCGACGAGACGATGCTGGTGCAAAGCGGCCGCCCCGTCGGGGTTTTCCGCACGCACGAGTGGGCGCCACGCGTCCTGCTGGCCAACTCCAATCTCGTCCCCGACTGGGCCAACTGGCCGGAGTTCCGGCGCCTCGAACAGCTGGGCCTGACCATGTACGGCCAGATGACGGCCGGTTCGTGGATCTACATCGGGACCCAAGGGATCCTGCAGGGCACGTATGAGACCTTTGCCGCCGTGGCCGCGAAGCGCTTCGGCGGGACCCTTGCCGGCACGCTCACGCTGACCGCCGGCTGCGGCGGGATGGGCGGCGCCCAGCCGCTGGCCATCACCATGAACGGCGGGGCGTGCATCGTCGCCGACGTGGATCCGGTCCGGCTCAGGCGGCGCGTGGAAACCCGCTACCTCGACGTCGTCGCGTCCGATGTGGACGATGCGATCGCTCAAGCCACGCAGGCCAAGCGGGACAAGCGGCCGCTGAGCGTCGGGGTGGTCGCCAACGCCGCGTGGCTGTTCCCCGAACTTCTCCGCCGCGGAGTCGAGATCGACATTGTGACGGATCAGACAAGCGCCCATGACCCGCTGTCGTACCTGCCCGAAGGCGTCGACCTCGGCGACGCCCCGGACTACGCCGCCAAGAAGCCGGAGGAGTTCACCGACCGGGCCCGCGCCAGCATGGCCAAGCACGTCGAAGCCATGGTCGGATTCATGGACATCGGGGCCGAGGTGTTCGACTACGGCAACTCTTTGCGTGGCGAGGCACAGCTTGGCGGGTACCCCCGCGCCTTTGCCTTTCCGGGTTTTGTCCCCGCCTACATCCGGCCACTGTTCTGTGAGGGCAAGGGCCCGTTCAGGTGGGCGGCGCTGTCCGGCGACCCGGCCGACATCCACCGGACCGACCGGGCCATCCTCGACCTGTTCCCCGAGAACGAGTCGCTGGCCCGCTGGATCCGCCTCGCGGGCGAACGCGTCGCCTTCCAGGGGCTACCGGCGCGCATCTGCTGGCTCGGCTACGGCGAGCGCGACAAGGCGGGCCTGCGTTTCAACGAGATGGTCGCCGACGGCACGCTCAAGGCGCCGCTCGTCATCGGCCGCGACCATCTTGACTGCGGCAGCGTCGCCTCACCGTACCGCGAGACAGAGTCCATGTTGGACGGTTCCGACGCCATCGCCGACTGGCCACTGCTCAACGCGATGGTGAACACCGCCAGCGGCGCGTCCTGGGTCAGTATCCACCACGGCGGCGGCGTCGGCATCGGCCGCTCCATCCACGCCGGCCAGGTCACCGTCGCTGACGGCACAAGCCTTGCCGCGCAAAAAATAGAACGCGTTCTCACCAACGACCCGGGCATGGGCGTGATTCGACACGTCGACGCGGGGTATGACCGAGCATCTGAGGTTGCCATCCAGAAGGGCGTAAGGATGCCCATGAGCGAAGAAACATCGACATCATGAGACTGCTCGATGAGATCGCCGGGATCGGCCGTGATCCGGCCACCGGCGGCTACCTACGTTACGCGTGGACTCCACCCGAGCTACAGCTGCGGGAGTGGTTCCGCGATCAGGCCGTTCGCCGCTCCCTCTCCCTTGAACAGGACGGCAACGGCAATCTGTTTGCCTGGTGGGGGGATGGTCCCGGTGCCGTGCTCACCGGAAGCCACTTCGACTCCGTCCCCCACGGCGGTGCCTTTGACGGCCCGCTCGGCATCGCCGGCGCGTTCCTGGCGGTGGACCTGTTGCGGGAGCGCGGATTCAAGCCCCGCAAGCCGATCGGCATCGCGGCTTTCGCCGAGGAGGAGGGCTCCCGCTTCGGCCTTGCCTGCCTCGGCTCGCGCCTGCTGACCGGGGCGGTCGACCCTTCCATCGAGCTGGTCGACCGCGACGGGATTCTGCTGCGGGACGTCATCCAGCCCAAGGGTAAGCGCGAGGACATCCTCGACCGCATCGGCTGCTTCGTCGAGCTGCACATCGAGCAGGGCCGTGCCCTGACGCGGCCCGTCGGGGTGGCCAGCGCCATCTGGCCGCACGGCCGCTGGCGCCTCGAGTTCACCGGCGAGCCCAATCATGCCGGCACGACGCTGATGTCCGACCGGCGCGACCCCATGCTCACCTTCGCCTTTACGGTGCTCACCGCCGGCAAGGAGGCCCGGCTGCGCGGCGCCCACGCCACCATCGGGCGGGTGAGCGTAACCCCCAATGCCACCAACGCGATCCCGGCGGGCGTGACAGCCTGGCTCGATGCCCGCGCCGCGGCGACCGAAACCGTCGACGAACTCGTCAAGGCGATCGAGACCAAGGCGGCCGAGCGCGCCGAGCGCGATGGCACAACCATCGTGGTGAAAGCAGAGTCCTTCTCACCGGAGACCGCCTTCGACACCAAGCTGCGGGACAGGATCTCGGAATTGCTCGGCAACGCGCCGATCCTGCCGACCGGGGCGGGCCACGACGCCGGTGTGCTCAGCGCGCACGTGCCGACCGCGATGCTGTTCGTGCGCAACCCGACCGGGGTTTCGCACAGCCCGGCCGAGCACGCCGCCGACGAAGACTGCGAAGCGGGCGTGGCCGCGCTCGCCGATGTGCTGCAGGACCTGGCGTGCTAGCCACATACCGCTGCGAATACGCTTGGCTGCCCGACGGGGTGCATCCCGACATCGAAATCACCGTCAGGGATGGGTATATCCGCGCGGTCGGCCCCGCCGCCCGCGGGTCGAGGCGCAAGGGCCTGACCCTGCCCGGTTTTGCCAACGCCCATTCGCATGCGTTCCACAGGGCCCTTCGCGGCCGGACCCACGGCGGCAGTGGTGACTTCTGGACGTGGCGGGAGGAGATGTACCACGTCGCCGCGAAACTCGACCCGGACTCCTACTATCGCCTCGCCCGCGCCGCCTATGCCGAGATGGCACTCGCCGGAATCACCAGCGTCGGCGAGTTCCACTACCTGCACCACGCCCCCGGCGGCGCCCGCTACGACGACCCGAATGCCATGGGGCACGCGCTGATCCAGGCGGCGCACGAGGCCGGTATCAGGATCACCCTCATCGACGCCCTCTATCTGCAAGGGACGGTCTCCGGCGGTCCCCTCAACGAGGTGCAGCAGCGCTTCAGCGACGGCGACGCCGACGCCTGGGCGGAAAGGGTTTCTGGGCTGATCGGCACGCGGATCGGTGCGGCAGTGCACTCCGTGCGCGCCGTGCCGCCCTCGCAGATGCGCCCGGTTGCCGAGTTCGACGGCCCGATCCACGCCCACGTCTCCGAGCAGCGCGCCGAGAACGAAGCGTGCCAGTCACTTCACCACTGCAGCCCGGTCGAGTTGCTCACCGAGCGCGGTGTGCTGCAGGAGGGTTTCACGGCGGTGCATGCGACGCACGTTTCACCGAGTGACATTTCATTGATGGGTACCTCATACGCCTGCTTCTGTCCCACCACCGAGCGAGACCTGGGTGATGGCATCGGCCCGGCAAGAGCTTTGCACGAGGCGGGGTGCCAGCTCACCCTCGGCAGCGACAGTCACGCGGTCGTCGACTTCTTCGAGGAGGCGCGGGCGCTCGAACTCGACGAGAGGCTCGCCAGCGAGCGCCGCGGCCTGTTCAGTTCGGCCGAACTGATGGCGGCGGCGACAAAATCCGGGCATGACAGTCTGGGTTGGACCGACGCGGGCGAGATCGCGCCGGGGCAGCGGGCCGATCTGGTGACCGTCTCGCTTGAGACACCGCGGACCGCCGGCACCGACCCGTCCGGGGTCCTGTTCACCGCGTCGACCTGCGACATCACCGGTGTCATCGTGGACGGCCGCGAGATCGTGCGCGGGGGCAGGCACGTCAGCGTCGACGTCGCCTCCGAGCTTCGGGAGGCGATATGGGCACTGTTCTGATCCGCGACATCGGCGAGCTGACGTCCTATTCGGACGATGCCGGCGACGCGATGGTGGTCAGCGACCGGGTGGAGTGGATCGGCCGGTCGCGGGACGCACCCGCCGCAGACGCCGTGCTCGACGCCGGTGGCGGTGCCGTGCTTCCGGGTTTCGTCGACAGTCACAGTCACGTCGTCTTCGCCGGTGACCGGGCGGCGGAGTTCGCCGCCCGGATGGCCGGACAGGCGTACACCGGTGGCGGTATCCGGACCACGGTCGCCGCCACCCGCGCCGCCTCCGACGGCGAACTGCTCGCCAACGCGCGCCGGCTGGTGCGGGAGGCGCTGCTGCAGGGCACGACCACGCTGGAAGTCAAGAGCGGCTATGGCCTGACGGTGGAGGACGAGGCGCGCTCGCTGCGCATCGCCTCGATGGTCACGGACGAGACGACTTTCCTCGGGGCGCACATCAAGCCGGACGCCGACTATGTGGCGCTCGTGATTGGACAGATGCTGCGCGAGTGCGCACCGCACGCCAGATGGATCGACGTATTCTGCGAGAAGGGCGCGTTCGACGTCGACGAGGCGCGGACAATCCTGCGGGCGGGCGTGCAAGCCGGGCTGCTGCCACGCATCCACGCCAACCAGTTGACCTTCTCCGGTGCGGTGCGGCTGGCCGTCGAGCTCGACTGCGCGAGCGCCGACCACTGCACCTTCTTGACCGATAAAGACGTTGCGGCGCTGGCGGACTCCTCGACGGTGGCGACCCTGCTGCCCGGGTGCGAGTTCTCCACCCGGGCGCCCTATCCCGACGCGCGGCGCCTGATCGACGCCGGTGTCACGGTGGCACTCGCGACCGACTGCAACCCCGGCTCGTCCTACACCTCGTCAATGCCGTTCTGCATCGCCGTCGCCGTGCGCGAGATGCGCATGACCCCGGCCGAGGCGATCCGCGCGGCGACGGTTGGTGGCGCGAAAGCCCTGCGCCGCAACGATATCGGTCACCTGGGCATCGGCGCCCGGGCCGACCTCACCATCCTCGACGCGCCAAGCGCCCTGCACCTTGCCTACCGGCCGGGAGTCCCATTGGTAAAACACGTGTTGCACAAAGGAGTGCGAGTCATATGACCGTCATCATCACACCCAGCGGTTGCACACCGGCCGACGTGCTCGCCGTCGCCCGCCGAGACGCGCAGGTGACGCTGGCGCCGGAAACCGTGACGGTCCTTGAACAAAGCCGCTCCATTGTAGACTCCATCGAGCGCGAAGGGCGCCCGGTCTACGGTGTGTCAACGGGTTTCGGCGCGCTCGCCAACACCTTCATCTCGCCGTCCCGCCG
>DASUXL010000249.1:0-8482 GCA_036377915.1 Candidatus Limnocylindrales bacterium | reverse complement strand
AACCACCACCAACCGCTTCGTCAGGACCGTGGTCGACGCCTTCGTCGAGATCGGGATTTCGGTGAAGTTCGCACCGCTTCCGGTCGGGCCGTACTTCAACACCGTCAAGGCCTACGAGGCTCAGGCAAAGTACGACCTGGTCTGGGCGGGCTGGATCCCCGACTGGTCCAACGCCTCGGCCGTGATCCCGCCGCTGTTCAAGAGCGACGCCGTGGCGATGGAGGCCGGTGTCATCGGCGGCTCGAACACGTCGTACTGGCAGGACGCCGAGACGGACAAGCTCATCCAGGAGGCCATGCTGGAGGCCGACATCCAGCGGCAGTGGAAGCTGTGGAGCGAGATCGACAGCAAGCTCCAGCAGAAGGCCGTCTCCATCCCGATCATCTACGGCAAGGCAATCCGCCTGCACGGCTCCAACGTCGGAGGGGCCTACATCCACTCCGCGCTTGGCATGCCCGATATCGCCTCGATGGGTCTGCTCAAGCCGGGCGGCGCACCCCAGTAAGCAAGATGAAGGTATCCTTGTCCCCGCCACACACCGCTAACCGAGGATTGTGACCATGCCGATCGCCTTCGCATACACGTTGATCGTGTTGCTGATCATCACGAGTGTGCTGTTGACCCTGCTAGTCCTGCTTCACCGAGGCAAGGGCGGCGGCATGTCGAGCATGTTCGGCGGCGGGGTTTCGACCAGCCTGGCCGGTTCGTCCGTCGCTGAGAAGAACCTTGACCGCTACACCGTCCTGGTGGGGATCATCTGGTTCGCCTGCATCGTCGGCCTGGGTCTGTGGCTCAAGCAGGAGTTGTCGGGCACCACTCCGACGCCAGAGACGCCCGCGGCGCTGACCGCGGCGGCAAAGGCCCTGTTCTAGCTGAATCTTTGTGTGGGCGAGCCCGGAGGGGTTCTCGACCGTCACGTCGCGGCCTGCGACCTGGTCGATGATCGCGCCGAGCTCGCCCCTTTGCGTGCCGTGCCGTAGGCGCCGACCACGTAGCCCGTCGCGGCCGGCTGCGCGCCGGCGATTTTCCCGGGCTTACGCCCACGTCCGGCGCGGAGACCTCATCAGTTGACGGCGGCAGGGAAGGACCGATCACGACACGGCTCTCAGCGCAGGGCTCTTGATTTCAGGGGTACCTCGTGGGCCGCCGCGCGATCCAGAAGCCAGACCGTGCGTTCGACCCCCGCGACCCCGGCGGCGGGGAGCAGGACCGGCCCGGCACCGGCCAGCGCCATGCCGACCGCCTTGGCCTTGTCGATGCCCGTGGCGATCAGCCACACCTCCTCGGCCGAGTTGATGGCGGGCAGGGTGAGCGTGACGCGGGTCGGTGGCGGCTTGGGGGAGCCTCGCACGGCGGTGACCGGGCGGGTCTCGTACGCCGCGGGTTGCTCAGGGAACACCGAGGCGACGTGGCCGTCCTCCCCGATACCCAACAAAAGCACATCGAAATGGGGAAGCTCGGCCGATCCCGGCTTGGCGGCCCGGGCCAGCTCGCCCGCGTAGCGCTGCGCCGCGAGCTCGGGGTCGGGGCCGTCCGGCCCGTCGCTTGGCGGCATCGCATGCACGCGCGCCGGATCGAGCGGCAGTGTGTCCAGGAGTGCTTGGCGCGCTTGGGTTTCGTTGCGGTCCGGGTCGCCGGACGGCAGGAACCGCTCGTCGCCCCACCAGATGTCGACGTGGTCCCAGGACACGGCGTCGCGGGCGGGGTTGGCGGCGATCGCCCTGTAGACCGATGCCGCGACCCTGCCGCCGGTGAGCACCACGCTCGCCTGCCCCCGGGCCGCCTGCGCGTCGATCAGCTTGACGATGAGCCGGGCGGCGACCGCCTCGACGAGCAGGCTCGGCTCCGAGTGAACGATGACGTCGGTCGTGGAGGCCGTCATGTCAATGCCGGGTCTCGCCAGACGTGAGTGCGGGTCGCCGAGCGCTCGTTGAGCCCGTTGAGGCCCGTCGCCGCCTGCAACGCCAGCCCGTACGGCTGGTCGGGGTCGAGGCGGCGCAGCTCCTCGGCGAGTTCCTCGCCCAGCCGCCTGCGCACGAGCGGAAGCACCCGGTCGGACACGCCGGTGCGGACCAGCGTCGCCGTCCCGTTCCCGTTGTTGCGCAACGCCATCACCGAGCCGTCGGCGAGGTGGAAGTCGACCGCGGACAGTTCCTTGGCGGCGTGCAGCCCGACCGGAATGCCCAGGCGAGCCGCAAGCCAGCCGCGCAGCAGCGCCGCCGCCGGATCCGCCAGCCTCCCGGACACGGTCGCGGCGGAAACCTCACCGTCGAGGGTGTCGAACGCGCCCGCGATCAGCGAACGCCAACCGGTCAGCCTTGTCCACGCCAGGTCGGTGTCGCCCGGGGCGTAGTCCTCGGCGCGCTGCAGCAGCGCCTTGGCCGGGTCCTCGCACTGCGCCACGTCGGTGATGCGCCGCTCGGCCACCACCCCCAGCGGATCGGTCGCGATCCGGTCCGGCGGCGGGCCGTGCCACCAGATCACCACCGGCACATCCGGCGCGAGCAGAGGCATGATGACCGACTCCGAGTGCAGCGCCAGCCGCCCGTGCATCCGCATGATCACCGCCTCGGTGGGGCCGAGCCGCCCACCGACGATGATCTCGGCGTCCAGCCTGTCCTTGGCCTGGGCCGTGGCGACATCCGGACCCGGTACCGGGCCGCGCGTCACCACCAGCAGGCGGCACGGGTGCGCCGACGCCGCGATCGTCGCCGCGTCCTCGACCTGCCGCACCCGGCCCTCGTCCACGATCACCACGAAGGTCAGGGCAAGGCCGCTGGCGACCCCGCCCGCGCTGCGCCGCTCCGCGGCAAGCTTCTTGACCACTTCGCTGCCGCTGGTGTCCCACAACGCCAACATGTCAGGGCCTCCGCCACGTGCGGCCGGTGCGCGCGAGCATCTCGTCGGCGGCGCGCGGACCCCACTCGCCGGCCCGGTACGTCTCCGGCTTTGTCCCCGCCCAAGCAGCCTCCAGCGGATCCACCACCCGCCAGCCCTCCTCGACCTCGGCGGCGTCCGGGAACAGCGTCCGGTCGCCGATCAGCACATCCAGGAGCAGGCGCTCATACGCCTCCGGGCTGGACTCGGTGAACGCCTCACCGTAGGCGAAGTCCATGGTGATGTCGCGCAGCTCCATCGCCGTGCCCGGCACCTTGGAGCCGAACTTGAGCACGACACCCTCGTCGGGCTGGACCCGGATCACCAACTGGTTGTGCCCCAACAACTCCGCGTCGTCGGAGCGGAACGGCAGGTGCGGTGCCCGGTTGAACAGCACCGCCACCTCGGTGACCCGGCGCGCCAGCCGCTTGCCCGCCCGGATATAGAACGGCACCCCGGCCCAGCGCCTGTTCTGCACGCCAAGCCGCACCGCCACATACGTCTCGGTGGTCGACTCCGGTGACACGTCCGGTTCTTCGAGATAGCCCGGGACCCGCTCGCCCGCCACCCACCCGGTCAGGTACTGCCCGCGCACGGTGTCGGCGACGATGTCCCTGGGAATAGTGATGGCGCGCAACACCTTCAGCTTCTCGGTGCGGATCTCGGAGGCGTCGAACGTTGTCGGCTCCTCCATCGCGATCAGCGCCAGCAGCTGGAGCAGGTGATTCTGCAGCACGTCACGGGCGGCGCCGGTGTTCTCGTAGAAACCCGCGCGGGTACCGATGCCCACATCCTCGGCCATCGTGATCTGCACCGAGTCGACATACTTGGTGTTCCACAACGGTTCCCACAGGGTGTTGGCGAAGCGCAGCGCCAGGATGTTCTGCACCGTCTCCTTGCCCAGGTAGTGGTCGATGCGGAACACGTCCTCGACGGTGAACACGTCGTCGACGAGGTCGTTGAGCGCCTTGGCCGAGGCCAGATCGGTACCGAAGGGCTTCTCCACCACCACCCGGCGCCAGCCGCCGGAGCGCAGGTTGCTCGCCATGCCGGTGCGCTCAAGCTGTTTGAGCACGGTGGGGAAGGCGGGCGGGGGGATGGAGAGGTAGAAGGCCGCGTTTCCCGGGATTCCCTGGGTACCCCGAAGCTCGTCAAGCTTCGCCGACAAGGCATCAAAGGCGTTGTCGTCGTCGAACGACCCGCCCACGAAATGCATGTTGCCCGACAGCCGCGACCACACCTCCTCCCGCCACGGGGTGCGCGAGTGATTCTGCGCCGCCTCCCGCGCCAGCTCCTCGAAGTCGCCGTCGCCCCAGTCGCGCCGGGCGAACCCGAGCACCACGAACCCGGGCGGCAGCAGGCCCCGGTTGGCCAGGTCGTAGACGGCCGGGAGCAGCTTCTTGCGGGACAGGTCGCCGGTCACCCCGAAGATGACCAGTGCGCACGGGTCCGGTACCCGCGGCAGCCGCCTGTCCTGCGGGTCCCGTAAAGGATTCATGTCACCGCCCGCAGCAGTTGCTTGATGCCCTCGGCGCGGTCGGTCAGGTGCAGGTGCAGCAGGGGCCGGCCGCGGCTGGACAGGGCCTGGCGGTCGCCGGCCGCCTGGGCGGCCTGCAGCTGGCCGAAGCTGTACGGCTTGCCGGGCACCGCCAGATCCTTCCCGACGTTGCCGGTGATCTGGAGGAACGCGCCCACCTGGGGGCCGCCCTTGTGGTACTGCCCGGTCGAGTGCAAAAACCTTGGGCCCCAACCGAATGTGACCGGCACTCCGGTGGAGCCGGCGAGGGCTTCGCGCACCCCGGCGACCGGTTCGTCGGCGAACCGGTCGAGGTACGCCATCACCGCGAGGTACCCGGCGTCCGCCACGAGCAGCCGCAGGGCTTCGTCCAAAGTGGAGCCCTCACCGTAGCCGGCGATGGCTCCCTCGACGAACGACGGCTCGTCGGTGGGCAGCCCGGAGGCGAGGATCGCCGCCGTGTTGTTCTTGGACTCGGTGACGTTGGGCTGGTCGAACGGGTTGATCCCGATCACCTGACCGGCGAACGCCGTCGCCGCCTCCCAGCACAGGAACTGCGCCCCGAGCGGGCCGTTGACCGACACGTCCGGGCGCACCCCGCCGCCCGGGACCGAGCCGGGAAACAGCGAACCGCCGATCGTGACGGTCAGGACCCCGCCGCCGGTGGCGCCGGCGCTGGCCGGGGTCTCCACCACGACGGGCAGGATTCCCTTGCCCTGCTTGCCGGTGGACTCGGCGATCAGCTGCTCGGCCCAGTCGCCGAGGCCCACGATGCCGGTGCCGTCGTTGACGAGGGCGGCGAAGGAGGTCTGGGACAGGGCGGCGCCGAGGACCAGCGACGGGTTGTCGGAGGAGGAGGCGATGGAGCCGGCGAACGCCTCAGCCTGATCCAGCAACTCTTCCACGTCCACTCCGGCAAGCGCTGTGGGTACCAGACCAAAAGCAGTTAAAGCCGAATAGCGCCCGCCCACGTTCGGGTCGGCGAGCACCACGAAGGCGCCCATCCGTTGCGCCTCCTCGACCAGGGGCGAGCCCGGGTCGGTGACGACCACGAAGTGGCGGCCCGCCTCCGCCTCGGTCAGCCCGGCGTCAAGGAACGCCTGCCAGTACGCCCGGCGGTGGCTGTCGGTCTCGACCGTCGAGCCCGACTTGCTGGCGACCACCACGACCGTCCGCAGCAGACGGTCCTCGAGCGCGCGCCGCACCTGGCCGGCGTCGGTGATGTCGAGCACCGTCAGCTTCTTGTCCGTGGTCAGCGTGATGACCTCGGGGGCGAGCGAGGAACCGCCCATGCCGGCGAGGACCACGTGGTCCAGATCGGACAGCTCGTCGCGCAGCTCCGCCAGTACCGGGATCAGCTCCCTGCTGCGCCGGAAGGTGTCCACCCAGCCGAGCCGGATGGAGGCCTCCGGCACCGCATCCTCGCCCCACAGCGCCGGGTCCTGCTCGTGCAGGCGGGTGGGCGCGTCCGCGGCGAGCAGGTCGTCAATGACGCCGGTGGGGGGTTCGGCAACGCGGACGGTCAGCCCGCCCGCGCTCACATGGATCTCATCCATGGCTCTCCAATGTCGACTGCACTGCGGTCAGCAGCTCCTCCCAGCTGGCGGAGAACTTCGCGACGCCCTCGCGCTCCAGCAAATCGACCACATCGTCGTAGTCAACGCCAGCCTCCTTGAGCGCCCTCATGGTCTCATGCGCCGCCGCGATGTTCGGGGTGATCGTATCGGCGACGCCGGTGGTGGCGCTCGCCTCGACCGCGTGGAGCGTCTTCTCCGGCATGGTGTTGACCGTGCCCGGCGCGACCAGATCGTCGATGTAGAGCGTCTGCGAGTAGGCAGGGTTCTTGGTGCCGGTCGACGCCCACAGCGGACGCTGCGGCTGGGCACCCTTGGCCTGCAACGCTTTCCAGCGCTCGCCACCGACCACCTCGAGGTACGCCTCGTACGCCAGCCGGGCGTTGGCGACCGCGGCCTTGCCCTGCAGCTCGGTGTTACCAAGCTTCTCCAGCCGCTTGTCGATCTCGGTGTCCACCCGCGACACGAAGAACGACGCCACCGACTGGATCTTCGACAGGTCGTGGCCGTTCCCGGCGGCCTGCTCCAGCCCGGCCAGCCACGCGTCCATCACCTCGCGGTACCGGTCCAGCGAGAAGATCAGCGTGACGTTGACGCTGATTCCCTCGGAGAGGACCTCGGTGATCGCGGGCAGTCCGGCCCGCGTCGCCGGGATCTTGATGAACAGGTTGGGCCTGTTCACCAGCCACCACAGCTGCTTGGCCTCGGCCACGGTCGGCAGGGTGTCGCCGGCCAGGCGCGGGTCGACCTCGATGGAGACCCGTCCGTCCACTCCGGACGAGTCGTCGAAGGCGGGGCGCATGACGTCGCACGCCCAGCGGACGTCGTACGTCGTGATCATCCGCAGCGCCTCCTCGACCGTGACCCGGCGCGCGGCAAGCTCGGTGAGCTGCTGGTCGTAGTCGTCCTCGGAGTCGGTGATCGCCGCGGCGAAGATGGTCGGGTTGCTGGTCACCCCGACCACGTGCTTCTCGCGTCGCAGCAGATCGAGGTTGGTCTCTGAGCCACCCTCGTTCAGGCGCTCCCGCGAGATGTCGTCGAGCCAGATCGCCACCCCGGCGCTGCTCAGTTCGGCGAGCCTGTCCATGTCTAACTCCCTAGTTCCCGGTGGTTTCGCCCTTGATCTGGGCGGTGCGCGACAGCGTCGCCCGGGCCGCCGCTACGACGTTATCCGGCGTGAAGCCGAACTGTTCAAATAGGACCTGGTACGGCGCGCTCGCGCCGAAGTGCTCCAGGCTCACGCACTGGCCGTACGGCCCGACCAGGTCCCGCCACGGCATGGCGACCCCGGCCTCGACGCTGACCCGCGCCTTGACCGAGGGCGGCAGCACCTTGTGCCTGTACTGCTCCTCCTGCCGGTCGAACCACTCGCGGCAGGGCATGGAGACCACGCGCACCCGGTGACCCTCGGCCTCCAGCCGTTCCCGGGCGGTCACCGCGACGTTCACCTCCGAGCCGGTGGCGATAATGATCACCTCGGGGGAGCCCTCGCTCGCCTCGGCCAGGATGTAACCACCCTTCTCAAAGTCCTTTATGGACGAAGGCTCCATCACCGGCAGGTTCTGCCGGGTCAGGCACAGGGCGGTGGGGCGGTCGGTGTGGGTCAATGCCATGCGCCAGGCGTGCGCTGTCTCGTTGGCGTCGGCGGGGCGGACCACGTCCAGGCCGGGGATGGCGCGCAGCGCGGCAAGCTGCTCGACCGGCTGGTGGGTCGGGCCGTCCTCGCCCAGACCGATGGAGTCGTGCGTCCAGACGTAGATGACGGGCAGCTTCATCAGCGCGGCGAGCCGGACGGCGGGGCGCATGTAGTCGCTGAAGATGAGGAACGTGCCGCCGTACGGGCGGGTGCCGCCGTGCAGGACTATGCCGTTGAGGATGCTGCCCATGCCGTGCTCGCGGACGCCGAAGTGCAGGACGCGGCCGTACTCGTCGCCCTGGAACTCCTTTGTGGAGTATTCGGCGGGTACGAAGGACGGCTCGCCCTTCATCGTGGTGTTGTTGCTCTCGGCCAGGTCCGCCGAGCCGCCCCACAGCTCCGGCAGCACCGGTGCGAGCGCGTTGAGCACCTGCCCCGACGCGGCGCGGGTGGCGATGCCCTTGGGGTCGGCCGGCCACGACGGGAGCGCCTTGGCCCAGCCGTTGGGCAGGGTGCGCGACTGCATGCGGTCGAGCAGCTCGGCGCGCTCGGGGAACTCGTCGGCCCACTTCTGGAAGCCGCTGCGCCACTGCACGTGGGCCTCGCGGCCACGCTGCTTGACCTCGCGGGCGTGCTCCAGCACCTCGGCGTCGACCTCGAAGCTGGCGTCGGGGCTGAAGCCCAGGATCCGCTTTGTCGCGGCGACCTCCTCCTTGCCCAGCGCGGAACCGTGGATCTTGCCGGTGTTCTGCTTGTTCGGGGCCGGCCAGCCGATGATGGTGCGCAGCACGATCATCGACGGGCGCTGGGTCTCGGCCTTGGCGGCGGCGAACGCGGCGTCGAGCGCGGCGAGGTCCTCGCCGTCGTCGACGTGCTGCA
>DASUXL010000248.1:0-2425 GCA_036377915.1 Candidatus Limnocylindrales bacterium | reverse complement strand
CACAGTCCCCCCGCACGGACCCGATCGACGGGTTCAACAGCGGTGTGCACACCAGAACCGAGGTGCGGCTCACCCGCGTCGACATGTTCGCCGGCAAGCAGGGCGAGGACGCCGAGCTGGTGCGCCGGTACAACCTGCAATATCGGACCGACAGCATCACCAGGCGCAGCCTTCTTAACATGGTCACCGAGTGCGACGGGGACGACCGGTGCCATCTGCCGTTGAAGCTGGACTGGTCGCTGGGTAGCTACTTCGACCTGAAAAAGTAGATCGACGGGTGTCGGCGTGTCTGGCGGTGTCGGGCGTGCGGGTTTGTCACGATGGCGGTGACAAGGAAGTTGTTGGCGTGTAAGGGATTGCGGTCATGCTGCGGACGCGGAATGTGCAGCCGTCGTTGTGGGAGTCGGTGCTGCCGGAGGTGTGTCTGCGGCTGCCGGTCGAGTTGGAACGCGTCGACGCGTGGCTGGACGACGAACGGTTCTTCACCCCGTTCGTGCCGCATTTCTCCGCGCGGATGGGCCGCCCGTCGATCCCGATGGAGACGTACCTGCGGTTGATGTTCCTCAAGCACCGCTACCGGCTGGGGTATGAGTCGCTGTGCGCGGAGGTGTCCGACTCGATCTCGTGGCGGCGGTTCTGCCGGATCGACATCGACGCTCGGCTGCCGCACCCGAGCACGCTGATGAAGCTGACCACCCGGTGCGGGGAACGGGCGATCGCCGGACTGAACGAGGAACTCCTGGCCAAAGCGGTCGAGGTGAGGGTGGTGAAGACGGGAAAAGTCCGCGCCGACACCACCGTGGTGTCGGCGAACGTTGACTACCCGACCGACAGTGGGCTGCTGGCCCGCGCGGTGAGCCGGATGTCGCGTCTGGTGCGGCGGATCCGGGCGGTCGGCGCCGCGCCCCGGACACCGTTTCGGGACCGCACCCGCTCGACGAGGCGGCGGGTCCGCTCGATCGCGGCGCACCTGCGGCTGCGTGGTGCCCAGGCCCGGGACGAGGCGCAGGCCACGGTGGCCCGGATCACCGGGGAACTGACCGAGCTGACCGAGGCCACCGCAGCCCAGGCGCGGGCGGTACTGCACAACGCACGCCGGGCGGTGCACCGGATGGGTGCGGGCACCGGCGGGCGGCTGCGCCGCGCCGTCAACGAGTTGGCCGTCGTCATCCGCCGCGCCGACCGGGTGATCGCCCAGACGCGGATCCGGCTGGCCGGCGGCAAACCCGACCCGGCGACCCGTCTGGTCAGCCTGCACGACCCCGACGCCCGCCCAATCGCCAAAGGCCGGCTCAGCCGACCCGTCGAGTTCGGCTACAAAGCACAGGTCATCGACAACCCCGACGGCATCGTCCTGGACCACACCGTCGAGCAGGGCAGCCCCGCCGACGCCCCGCAGCTGGCACCCGCGATCAGACGGATCACCGACCGGACCGGGCGGCCCCCACGTGCGGTGACCGCCGACCGCGGCTACGGCGACGCCGCCGTCACCAACGACCTCCACGACGCCGGCGTCACCACCGTCGCCATCCCACGCAAAGGCAGACCCGGCCCCGCCCGCCAAGCCCACGAACGGCACCCCAGCTTCCGGCGTCTGATCAAATGGCGCACCGGCTGCGAAGGCCGCATCAGCCACCTCAAACACCGCTACCAATGGGACCGCACCCGCCTCGACGGGCTGACCGGCGCCCGAATCTGGTGCGGCTACGGCGTCCTCGCCCACAACCTCACCAAAATCACCGCTCTCGCCGCCACCAGCACCTGAAAACGGACACCACACACAAGCCCAGACCTCAGCGACCCAGCCCAGCCACAGCCGCACCCAGTTTTTCAGGTCGAAGTAGCTATCACCTGATGCGTTGTGGCGTCGATCCCGGATCGGCTTGGCATCGTCCGAGACCTCGCCGTTACCGTCATGGTCCCGCCACCAGACGAGAAAGCTCACCGCGCCCGCGCGCTGGCGTACCCGGCGACGACCACGTCCGGCTTCGACGTCGTCAACGCGAACGTCCAGCGTGCCCGGCAACACGCGCGGTCCACCGGCGTCGACGGGCGGGCGAGGTTCGAACGGCTCGACGCGGCCGGTGGGCTGCCCGACCAGTACGACCTCGTGACGTGCTTCGGCGTTGTCCACGACGCGCACGATCCGCTGGGCCTGCTGCGTGCGGTACGCGCGGCGGTCCGCCCGGGTGGGCTGTGCCTCATCCAGGAGATCACCAGCGGCGAACGCCTGGCGGACAACCGTGGACCGGCCGCGACCGTCCTGTACGGCTTCAGCGTGTTGCACTGCATGACACAGTCGCTCGCGGCCGGCGGTCCGGCGCTCGGCACCTGCGGCCTGCCCGAGTCCCGCCTGCGCGAACTCTGCCTCGACGCCGGGTTCAGCAGCCTCCGCAGCGCCGTGTCGGGACCACTCGACACGCTG
>DASUXL010000247.1:0-10146 GCA_036377915.1 Candidatus Limnocylindrales bacterium | reverse complement strand
TCTGCGGACCGACCGGGCAGCTGCCCAATCCCTGTGCCGCATAACGTATTCCGCCGACCAGGTGGGTACGGAAGTTGGCCTCGGTGAACGACGCCTGGGTGTGCCCGCCGCCGGTGTACCAGGAGCGGCCGCCGTCGAACGCCCGGCACCACGCGATCGGGTGGTCGGCGCCCATGGTCCCACCGGAATAAGTGCTCTCGTCCAATGTGGCCAGTACGTGCACCTGCGAGCGCGGGTTGGTCCGGTAGTTGTACCACTCGTCGTTGCGTGGCCAGGCCACCGGCAGTCCCGCGGTCGACGGGTGGACCGTGTCCTCGATCCGGACCGTCGCGTTCTGGATCGCAGGATGGCTGGCGAAGTAGGCCCCCACAAGGTTTCCGTACCAGGGCCAGTCGTACTCGGTGTCGGAGGCGGCATGGACGCCCACGTATCCGCCGCCGCCCCGGATGTAGTTCTCGAACGCTGTCTGCTGCGTGGCATTGAGCACGTCGCCGGTGGTGGACAGCCAGATCACGGCCTGGAACCGGGCAAGGTTGGCGGCGTTGAACTGCGCCGCGTCCTCCGTCGTCTCGACGGTGAAGTTGTTCTGGGTCGCCAGTTGCTGGATCGCGGTGATGCCCGCCGGTATCGAGTCGTGGCGGAACCCCGCGGTCTTGCTGAAGACCAGCACCGTGAAGTCGGCCGCCCGCGCCGGGGCGGCCATCAGGCCGAGGGCCATGAGGACGGCGACGCAGAAGGCAAATCTGCGCAACATGATCGTTGGTCTCGCTTCCTGTCAACAGGGCGTGCGCCGATCACGCCGGCGAGCCGTCCGCGATCCAGGCGGGACACCGGGTCCCTCGCCTCGCGGCTCGTTGTGAAGGTGAGACTAAAGATGTTTCGTACGTGCTGTCCAGATGTTACGGCGAACTTGGCTCAACTTTTGTATATGTATAAAAAAGTCTATGGCGTCTCGATCAAAACTCAGGAGGAGATGGGGATGTCGACCACGGTGGTACCGGCCGGGGGCACCGGCACCGTGCGGCCCTGGGCGAACTCGCCGCCGTTGGGGTACCACATGATGGTGGTGAGACCACCCACAGAAGCGATTATGTGCAGCTTCACCTCCTGCGGCCCGGTGAGCCTGGCCGTGTAGGAGCCATCTGAACCGACGGTGAGGTGGCTGAGGATGTCGAAGGACTTGGCGTTGACCACGCTGACCTCGGCCCAGTCCGGTGGCTGCCCGGCCGGCCCGGTGATCCGCCCGGTGAGCACCGCCCCCTCCCGCATGACCTCGTCGAACCGCGTCGACTCGTTGACTCGCACCGGGATGCGGGTTGCCGTGAACCGGTTGGAGCCGCCGCCGGACCACTGGCCGCCGTGGTCCGCGTGCCCGAGGTACAACACCCACCGGTACGGGCCCAGTCCTTGCAGCGCATAGCTTCCGTCCGGTCCGCTACTCGTACTCGTACCCGTACCGCCGGTCGTGATCTCCGCGCTCTCGATCGGCTCGCCGGTGGCCTGGTCGGTGATGACCCCGGCGATCTCTCCCTGCCCGTCGAGCCGCACGGCCAGCGTGGTCGTACCGCCGTCGACCGCCGTCACCACCGCGGCCTCGACCTGGGCGCCGACGCCGCCTTGCGGGCCAACCCACTGCGACCCGTGCACCCCGTCGAACGCGGCGGCGAAGAAGACATAGCTGTCGGGGATGACCCGGGGCATCGTGATCGTGCCGTCAAAATCGGTGCAGCCGCCGACGAACCCGCCGAACTCTGTGGCGTGGTCGGCGGGCTGGCCGCTGAGGCAGACCCCGCCGCCCACCGGCTCCCCGGTCGCGGCATCGGTCACGGTCGCCACGATCGTTGCGCCCTGCCGCAGCGCAACCGTCGCCTGCGCTGTGCCGCCGCTGGTGACCACCACGTCGGCGGTCGAGCCGTTGAGGTGTTCACCGTCGGACACGCCCACCGTGTAGCTGGCGGGGCCTAGCTCGTCGAACTCGGCGACCCCGTCTTCGGTGCAGGCGAAGGCGAACAGAAGCGGCGTGTGGGCGTCGGCGCAGAAGCTCGTGACGGGCAGGCCGGTCACGGTATCCACAGACCGCACTGTCAACGAGCCCGGCACCGCCAGCGCCTCCTTGAGGGCGACGGTCTTTCCCGCCTCGACCGTGACCGGATCGGCCTCGCGCGCCTGGGTCGAGGTCGCGTACCGGATCGCGTAAGTCCCCGGTCGCACGGTCAGGAACCACTCGCCGTCCTCATCCGTGGTTGCCTGGAATTGGCGGTCAAGTCCGGGATTCTCGGCCACGACCCCCGCGGACGCGACCGGCCGGCCCGCGGCGTCGGTCAGGCGGCCCTCGATCCGGGCGGTCGGCAGGGCCCTCTCCTCAAGCTTTATCTCGGCACCGGCCGCGACCGTGATGACTTTGGCGGCCCACTCCTGTTCCGCGCCCGGCGCCCACTGGTCCAGCAGCCCGGGCGGCGGCTGGAACGACAGCTTGTAGTCGCCCCGAACTATCCGCATCGAGAAGGTTCCGTCCCGGACAGTCGACGTGCGGACAGATTCGAAGGGATTAGTCATCGACTTGGCCAGGATCCGCACGCTTGGCATCGGACCAGCCGGCCCGATGAACACGCCCGAGATCGTGCCGAACTCCGCCGCCGCCACCGCCACCGCTGTCGCCCCCGCAGCCGAGGCCGGGGTCGGGATCGGGATCGGGAACGGTGCAAGGCCGACGGTGATGGCGAGGAACATGCCGGCGAGGCGGCGCGATGGCGTCGTAGACATGGGACGACCTCCCGGGTGCGGTAGGCGATGGCGCACAGGCAAGTGCGGCCCGCCCTACTCGGCCCGTGGCGAGAAGCATAGGCGAACGTCTCTGCCGCGGGAGTCGGCCGACCAGCCGATCCCGGGCCCCAGGCCCCGCGCGCGGGACGTCTGCCTTTGCCAGCTATTCCGGCAGGGAGAACACTCGCACCGCATTGCCGCCGAGCACGAGGGCGCGGGTCTCGTCGTCCGGGCACAGCGCCGCGACCGACCGGGCGTTGCCGGCGATGCCCGGAACGGCCGGCCAGTCGGTGCCGAAGACGAACCGCCGGCACAGGCGGCCGAAGTCTTGCCGCGCATAGTATTCGGGCAGCCGGCGGGGTGGCAGGCCGGCCAGGTCGATCCAGACGTTGGGCCGGGACAGGGCCAGGAAGGCGGCCGCGTCGTACCACCAGCCGCGGCCACCGTGGGCAAGCACCACGGTCAAATCTGGATGGTCCCGTAGGACGTCGTCGAGCAGGATCGGGTCGGCGTAGACGTTGCTCGCCCCGGGGAACGTGCTCGTTCCACAGTGGACGATCACCGGCACGCCCCGGTCCCGGCACAGCTCATACACCGGGTAGAGCTGCCGGTCGTTGACCGGGAACCCGGCGTGGACCGGATGAAGTTTGAGCGCGATAGCGCCCAGCTGCAACTGACGCTCGACCTCCTCGGCGACCGGATAGTGCAGGTGCGGGTTGACGTTGGCGACCAGCCGGACCCGTCCCGGGTCGTGTTTGGCCAGCGGCAGCAGGTCCTCGATCGGCTGGATCCCGGTCACGCGCGGGCTGTACTCGCTGAACAGCAGGGCGAAGTCGACCCCCTCGGCGTCGAGCAGGTCGCTGAAGGCTTGCGGCTTTGGCGTGCCCTCCTCGTCGTACAGGGCGGCGATGTCGGTACCGAATCCAGCCACCCACCGCGACAGGCCCACCTTGAGGGTGGGCAGGCGCGCTACGTGCATGTGTGCGTCAACCAGCATGGGCGGCCTCAGTCAGCAGCTCGGCGGCCTGGCCGCGGATTACGTTGCGGCGCAGCTTCCCGGTCGCGGTGAGCGGGAGCTCGTCGACGAACAGGACGGTTCGCGGGCACTTGAAGTGGGCGATGCCGTCGCGGCAGAACGCGATCAGCTCCTCGGCGGTCGCGGCCGTGTCGGGGCGGCGCACCACGCAGGCGACGATCTTGTCCAGCCCGGCCTCGTTGGGCACGGCGACGACCGCGGCGAGGGCGACGTCCGGGTGTTGCAGCAGGCGCGCCTCCACCTCGGCCGGGGAGACCCACATCCCGCTCGACTTGATCATGTCGTCGGAGCGGCCGAGGTAGGTGTACGTGCCTTCCGGCGAGCAGACGTAGAAGTCGCCGGTGCGCAGCCACTCGCCCTGAAAGACGCGGCGGGTTGTCTCGTAGCGGCACCAGTATCCCACCGCCACCGAGTCCCCGGAGGCGAGCAGGTGACCCTCCACTCCGGACGGTACGTCCTCGCCCGCGTCGTCGACCAGGCGCACCCGGTAGCCGGGAACGGGCGTGCCGCTCGTACCCGGGGTGACGTCGCCGGGCCGGTTGGAGATGAAGATGTGCAGCGCTTCGGTGGAGCCGAGCCCGTCGATGATCTGTACCCCGTACCGGTCCAGGAACCGCTGGTAGATCGGTGCCGGCAACGGCTCCCCGGCGGAGGTGGCAAGGCGCACCCCGGCAAGCGCCTCCTCCGGCACGGGAGTGTTGAGCATGGCGGCGAAGAAGGTCGGCCCGGCCACGAAGATGGTGGGCCGGTCCTCGCGCAGCCGCTCGGTCACGGTGGCCGGGGTGGAGCGGGCCGGCTCCAGCACGACCGACGCGCCCACCGACAGCGGGAAGAACATGCTCGTCCCGAGCCCGTAGGCGAAGAACATCTTCGGCACGCTCAGTACCCGGTCGCCTGCGCGGATCCCCAGGACCTGCCGCCCGTAGGTCTCGCACACCACCCGGATCGCCGCGTGGCGGTGCATCGCCGCCTTGGGGATCCCGGTGGTACCCGAGGTGTAGAGCCACAATCCGACGGTGTCCTCCCAAGTGTCATATAGATCAACAACAGAGCCAGCAGACAGCAGCCGATCCCACTCCGGCGTGCCCTCGACCACCACCGGCGCCGAATCCGGTGCCGCGGCGGCGAACTCGGGGCTGACCACCACGAGCGCGGCCCGCGAGTCGTGCACCACGCCGGCCAGATCCTGCGGGGTCAGCATGGTCGAGACCGGGACGGGCACGGCGCCGATGCGCATCGCGGCCAGGATGGTGGCCATCATGTTGGGGCTGTCCGCGGTGAACAGCACCACCCGCTGTTCCGGCCGCACGCCAAGCTCGGCCAGGCCACCGGCGATCCGGCCGGTGAGGTCGTAAAGCTGTTGGTAGGTAAGGGTGCCGCGGGGTCCGGTGACCGCGACCCGGTCACCGTCGCCGGCCTCGAGCCGGCGGTCGAGTAAATAGCTCGCGGCGTTGAAGACCTGGTGCACGACGACCTCCCGTTACGTTAGGTGGACGTATTCGTAGTCGAAGGGCTTGCCGTTGATGGGGTGGCGGGGCGGGGCGATCCAGGCCGCCAGCTTGCCGGGCTCATAGACGGGCCGCATGAGCGAGCGGACGTGCGTCTTGTCCACCTCGGTCGGCAGCCACCGGTGCTGGTGCGCCTGCCACTGCTGTTCGGTGACGATGTCACCCTGCGGGGTGATCCAGGCTCCCGAGAAGGCGCCTACGCGGCGGTTGAAACCTATGTGGGGCAACGCGAGGCGCTGCGGCATTCCGGCCTCGGCAAGGATGCGGTTCCAGCGGACGACGCCGGTCTGGCAGTCGGCGATGTACTGGTCGCGCAGGTCGTGGTTGAGCGCGTTGAGCGCCGGCACCTCGATCGAGCCCACCTGTCCATCCACAATGGATTCCACCGGTACCGAATAGTCTGCCAGCAAATGGTCATCTCGCCGGCGTTCTTCAGTCCACCGTCCTTTCAGCCCGGCGGTGAAGTAGTTGGCGGCATTGGTGGAGCGCTCGCTGCCGAACAGGTCGAGCGAGACGCTGTAGTGGAAGTTGAGATATTTTTGGATGACGTCGAGCGGGATGGCACCGTGCGGGGCGATCTCGTCCGTATCGTGCTCGACCATGAGCTGCGCGGTGCGCTCCACCACCCGGTCGATGCCGGTGGTGCCCACGAACATGTGGTGCGATTCCTCTTTGAGCATGAACTCGCAGGTGCGCGAGAGCGGGTCGAAGGCGCTCTCCTTCAGCGTTCCCAGCTGGTACTTGCCGTCGCGGTCGGTGAAGTAGGTAAACATGAAGAACGACAGCCAGTCCGGGGTCTGCTCGTTGAACGCGCCCAGGATGCGCGGGGCGTCCGCGCTGCCGGAGTTGCGATACAGCAACGCATCCGCCTCCTCCCGGCCCTCCCGCCCGAAGTAGGCGTGCAGCAGGTAGACCATCGCCCACAGGTGCCGTCCTTCTTCCACGTTGACCTGGAACAGGTTTCGCAGGTCGTACAGGCTGGGAGCGGTCAGCCCGAGCAGCCGCTGCTGCTCCACCGAGGCGGGTTCGGTGTCGCCCTGCACCACGATGAGGCGTTGCAGATCGGCACGGTACTCCCCGGGGATCTTCTGCCAGCTGGGTTCGCCCTTGTGGGCGCCGAAGGCGACCCGGCGGCCGGGGTCGCGTTCGGCGAGGAAGATGCCCCAGCGGTAGTCGGCGGGCGGCACGTGGTCGAAGACCGCCCATCCCTCGCGGCCGACGTTGATCGCGGTGCGCAGATAGACGTCTCGGGCGGCGACCGCCGGACCCATCTCGTGCCACCAGGTGAGGAACTTGGGCTGCCACGACTCCAGGGCGCGCTGCAACCGGCGGTCGTCGTGCAGGTCAACATTGTTGGGAATCTTGTCGCTGTAGTCGATCATGGTCTAGACCCGCCTCCTGTCGAAGCTCGCTCGCTGCCCGGTGCCGTACTTGAGTAAGGCGCCATCGGGCCCCGACGCGTTGGGCCGGGTGAAAATCCAGTTCTGCCATGCGGCAAGGCGGCCGAACACCTTTGACTCCACGGTTTCCGGGCCGACGAACCGGTGGTTTGCCTCCATCCCGGTCAGCGCGTCGGGTGACAGCGCCGCCCGTTGCTCAAGGGCCAGCCGGATCTCGTCCTCCCAGTCGATGTCGTCCGGTGCCTCGGTCACCAGCCCGAGCTCCAGCGCCTCCGTGGCGCTCAGCGTCCGGTCGCGGTGTCCCCGCAGGACATCCACCTGCTCCGGCCGGCCGTAGAAGCGCGATTCCAGCCTTGTCAGACCATTTCCCATCGGGTACCCGTGGAAGTTGCCGTCGGTCAGCAGAATCCCCGATTCCGGGTCGTCGAGCATGTACTGCCGGTCGCACGCAAGGGCAAGTTCCAGCAACACACCGGCGAAGCAGCTTCCCGGTTCGATCACCGCGATGAGGCTGCGGCTGGTGACGTCGAGCCGTTTCAGCACGCGCTTGGCGAAGTGCCGGATCTCGTTGGAGAGCCAGTCCCCGGAATCGAGGACCCGGCGCTCGGCGGAAGCCACCGCTGCGGCGTCGCCTTCCGTCTTGAACACCCACGTGCCGATCTCCAGCTCGTTGTGGCGCAGCAGCAGGATGGCGTCGTCAAGCTCGCGCAGCAGGTCGAGCATCCACGAGCCGGTGCCGGGTCCGCGGATCGTCAGGGTCGCGCAGCGCAGCGTCCGATCAATCTGGACGGTCACGTTGCCATAGCCGATCTCGTCGTCGGTCACATTGCGCTGCAACGGTTCCAACCGCGCAGCCGGGGCGCCGGCCGGCCGGGACGAACGCTCGGCGGCCGCAAGCGCACGCTCCCGCACGATCTCGTCGAACCGCGCGCGCGGCACGACCTCGTCCACCAGGCCCCACGCCAGGGCGGTCTTTCCGCGTACCCCGTCCGGGCGCGTAGCGAAGACATCGGCCAGATCCTTGCGCACCCCGCGCTTGTCGGTGACGCGGGTCAGCCCGCCGGTGCCCGGCAGCACGCCGAGCAACGACACCTCGGGCATCGACACCGCCGACGAGTTGTCGTCCACGAGCAGGATCCGCTCGCACGCCAGGGCGATCTCGTAGCCTCCTCCGGCCGCGGTCCCGTTGAGCGCGGCGAGATACGTCTGTCCAGAATGGAGCGAGGCGTCCTCGATGGCGTTGCGGGTCTCGTTGGTGAACTTGCAGAAGTTGACTTTCCACGAGTGGTCCGACTGGGCAAGCATGCGGATGTTGGCTCCGGCGCAGAAGATGCGCTCCAGCCCGCCGGTGACGACCACCGCCCGGACCTCGGGATGCTCGAAGCGCAGCCGCTGCACCGCGTCATGCAGCTCGATGTCGACCCCGAGGTCGTAGGAGTTCTGCTTCAGCTCATACCCCGGCACAAGCCCCGCATGCTCATCCACCTTGAGCGTCAGCGTCGCCACGGGCGCGTCGATGTCGATGCGCCAGTGCCGGTACCGGCCCGGTTCGGTATCGAAGCTGACCATCATGCCTCCTTCGCGACCCCGAGCAGACGGTGAGCCGTGCCGGGGTCACGCCGGAACTCACCTGTTGAACACCTGTGCACGACAAGGCCCTTGGCCATGATCGCGATCTCGTCAGCCACCGAGAAGGCAAGGTGCAGATCCTGCTCCACCAGCAGGACGGCGACGCCCTCGGCAAGCATCGCCCGGACCAGCTCGCCGACCCTGTCCACAATGGCCGGTGCAAGCCCGTCGGACGGTTCGTCGAGCAGCACCAGCGAGGGATCCGTCAGCAGCGCCCGCGCGAGCGCAAGCATCTGCTGCTCCCCGCCGGAGAGCTGCCCTGCCCGGTGGCCGCGGCGGGCGGCCAGCTGCGGGAGCATCTCCAACAGCTTGTCAGTGCTCCACTTGCGTGGCCCGCCGGTGCGGCTCCCGTAGCGGTCGACTAGACCCAGGTGCTCATCGACGGTGAGCCGTGGCCACACCCGCCGCCCCTGCGGGACGAGCGCCACCCCGGCGCGGGCGATGCGGTCCGGCCGCGCTCCGGCGAAGTCCTTGCCGTCCAGGAGGATCCGGCCGGCGGTCGGCCGGATCAGTCCCATGATGGTGGTCACGAGCGTTGTCTTTCCGGCGCCGTTGCGCCCCAGCAGTGCCAGGGCCTTGCCGCGCTCGAGGTCCAGGTCAACCCCCTGCAGGACATCTGCACGGCGGTAACCCGAACGGAGCTCACGCACTTGGAGCGACATCGAACAAGTCCTCGCGCTTCCCGGTACCCAAATAAGCCTCCTGGACCAAGTGACTGGCCTGCACCTCCTGGGGTGTCCCGGACATCAGCACCTTGCCCAGATGCATGACGGTGACCCGGCTGGCAAGCTTGAAAACCAGGTCAAGGTCGTGTTCGACGAAGACGACGGTGACCTCCGCCGGGAGAGCTTGCAGCAACCGCAGCAGCAGGCCACTCTCGGCGGCGGACATGCCCGCGCCCGGCTCGTCGAGCAGCAGCAGGCGCGGCTGGGCGGCAAGGGCGATCGCCACCTCAAGCTGGCGGCACTGGCCGTGGGACAGGGAGTTGGCGGTGACCCCGGCGTGATCCGGCAGACCCACCTCCTCCAGCACCTTCAAAACCCGGTCCGCCCAGGCGACGCGGCGCGGAAGCGGCCACCACGGCGTGCCGAGGTGGCGCCGCGCGGCGAGGGCGACGTTCTGCGCCGCGGTCAGCGAACCGAACACGCTGGTGTGCTGGAAGGTCTGGCCGATGCCGAGCTGCGCCCGGCGCCGCTCGGGCAGTCCGGTGATGTCGTTGCCGTCAAAGGAAACCGTGCCCGCCGTGACCCGCAACCCGCCGCTGATGAGCCGGAACAGGGTGCTCTTGCCGGCGCCGTTGGGTCCGATCAGGGCGTGCCTGGCGCCGGCCGGCACGCTCAGGTCGACGCCGTCGACGGCGGCCAAGGCACCGAACCGGCGGACAAGTCCTTCGCAGCGCAGGATTTCGGTCATGTGCCCCGCCTGAGTCTCAGTCCCGCCGCTCCGCGCGGCATGAGGTAGACCACCGCGATGAAAACCAGGCCGAGCACGAGCGGCCCGTGGCCGCCGAGGTCCGGGCCGAGGTAGTCGCGCACCGTCACCACCACCGCGGCGCCCAGGCACGGACCCCATAGCGTGCCCGTGCCGCCGATGACGACGGCGAGAAGGGCGAGCGCGGAGGTGGCGAAGCCGAGGTCGGCCGGGGTCACCAGGCGCTGCTGCGCGGCGAGCAGGCCACCGGCCACACCGGCGACACCGCCCGCGATGACGAACGCGGCAAGCTTGTAAACCGTTGTGGGGTAACCGAGTGCGCGCATGCGCGGCTCGTTGTCGCGGATCCCGCGCAGCGTCTGGCCCAGCGGCGACGCGG
>DASUXL010000246.1:0-2805 GCA_036377915.1 Candidatus Limnocylindrales bacterium | reverse complement strand
CCGAGGAACGTGGACAGCACCGGTAGGCGTGCGGGCACGTCCACGCCGTCGCGGTACCAGCCGGTCAGGGTGGCGACCGCGAAGGTGTGTCGAAGATCGTGAGTGCGCCGTGAGGCGCGGTGATTCGAGTGGAGGTGAGAGACCTTCACCGCTGTCCCTGTCGTAGCAGGGCGGTGGAGCTGGGGGCAGCCTGATCCGGGTGGTGCTGGGGAGGGCGGGAGCAGCCCTGACAAAGCCGGGACGGGCCAGTACCGCCAGATGGTTCGGGTTCGGCGAGCGGGACGGAGAGGAGTACGCGAGGAACCGGCGTGTGACAGTCCCTTTATGCGACACCGGCTCGAACCTGGTGGATCTGGGCCGGGAACGGCGCGCACCCGCCGTGCATGTGGGCGGGGAACTCCCGAGGTGGTGGGCACGAGCTGCCAGGGAGGCTGCGAGGAAGGGCTACGGCGTACTCGCAGCGAGGCCGTAGGGACATAGTCGGGCTCCTACTCCGACGAGCGAATCACTGTGAACACGGGAACCGTCTGGATCCTGCCCCGCCGCCCGTGGCCAACGGGCGGGTAGGGGCTGGGCGCACCGACCGCCGATCGGTCCACGACGGGGCGGAGCCGCCGCAGTACTCCGAGCCGGGGAGAGCCCGCGCGCATGGGGAAGGGCGGCAGCGGTTTCGAGAAGGGATGGAGGCTGCAATGCCGGAAGACGCGTCGCCGAATGGCGATGCTCCACGTTCGGGACCTGCCGGGTCGTGGACGAGGGTATCGGAGATGCAGGCCAAGCTTCACCGTTGGGCGGAGGCCGATCCGGGCCGCCGGTTCGATGACTTGTTCAACTTCGTGCACGACCCGGCGACGCTGATCGTGGCGTTTGACCGGGTTGCGGGTAACCGGGGCGCCAACACTCCCGGCGCCGACGGCCTGACGGTCGCCGGCGTCAAAGAGCTGATCGGGGTTCCCGGGTTCCTGGACGACTTGCGAGCCAGCCTCAAGGGTGGTTCGTTCCGGCCGCTGCCGGTGCGGGAACGGAAGATCCCCAAAACGGGCGGGTCCGGGAAGGTCCGCAAGTTGGGCATTCCTGGCATCGCGGACCGGGTCGTTCAGGCGGCGCTGAAACTGGTGCTGGAACCTATCTTCGAGGCCGACTTCCAGCCGGTCTCCTACGGGTTCCGGCCCAAACGACGGGCGCACGACGCGATCGCCGAGATCCACCACTTCGGCACCCGGGGCTACCGGTGTGTGCTGGACGCGGACATCGAGGCGGCCTTGGATGCATCGTCACACTGCTCCTCTCGCTGATTGTCTTGATCAAAATAGGCTGTCTTGTGGGGTTGGGGGCGGGATACGCAGGCCTTTCCGGCGTCCGGTCCGGACATGGACGGCTTGGAGTTCGCCGCGCTTGACACGCTGCATCAGGGTCTGCCGGGAGACGCCGTAGGCGAGAGTGGCCTCGAGCATGGCCAGCCAGCCGTCGGGGGCGTCGTCGACGAACAGCGCGCGGATGTCGTCGGTGAGGCGGATGCGCCAGGGCGCGCCTGGGGTGATCTGCTCACCGGCGATGAACCCGTCGCCCAGCCAGCGGTGCAGGGTGGACGGGGCGAGTCCGAGCTCGTGGGCGGCGTCGGCCACGGTGAGCGGTTCTCCCTCGGTGGGGGCGGTGCTGGGCTGGTAGCAGGGGATCTTCCAGTGGTGGCGCAGTGACTGGACCCTACTGGCGGTGAACGACAGTCCCCGGGCGGTGCGCCGGTGTTGCCGGTTGAGGATCCCGGCGATGGTGGCGTCGGGGTAGTGGGCGGCCAGCCGGCGCAGCAGGTCGATGGTGTCCTCTTCGGTGCGCAGCCGCTGCGGCGGTTGCCGCTTGAGCGGCACGGACAGTTCGGTGATCGCGCCGCCCTTCCAGCGCAGGAGCAGATCCGCGCGGGCCTGGTCGTGGTCGCGGTGCACGCCGATACCGACCTCGTCGAGCAGGGTGCGCAGCAGCTTCTTGCGGTCCTTGTCGGTAGTGGTGGCCGCCGACCACACCCCGGCGAGGTCATCGCCGAGGGCGAGGATGGCCTGTTTCTCCTGCGGGGTCAGGGTTTTCGGGCGCGCGGTCTCGCGGCGAGCGAGCTCGTTCTCGGCGTCGGCGAGCTGTTGCAGCGCGGTGTTCCACTCGGTTTCCAGACCCCGGGCGACCAGCCGGTTGTCCGGGTCGACGGCCCGGTAGCGGCGCTCGGCGGTGCCGGCGTGGTAGCGGGCCTGCTCGACCTGCCGGCGCCACTGGGCGAGCGCCGTGTCGTGACCGTCCTCGAGCTGCTGCGCGGCGGCCAGGCAGGCCTGCAGCGCGGAGGGCTGCAGCGCGGCCAGGAAGGCGGCGGCCACCGCGGTGTCGATCGCGACGCCGCCGACGCGCAGGTGCCGGGTGCCGCGGCCGTCGACGAGCTGGCCGGTGCCGGTGCAGTAGTAGCCGGGGGTGGCTTTCGCCGGGCCGTCGTAGTAGACGGCAAGCTTGCGCCCGCAGCTGCCGCAGGTGGCCAGCCCTTGCAGCAGCGCGCAGCCTTCCCGGACCGCGCCGGTGCCCGGCTGGTGCGCCCGCGGGCGGGTGTTGGCGCCGATGCGGGCCTGGTTGGCCTGGTAGGTGTCCCAGTCGATGAACCCGCGATGGTGGTTGGGGATGAGTACCTCCCACTCGCCCTGGGGCAGCTTGTGGCGGCTGGTGCGCAGCACGCCGTCCTCGCCGAGGTGGCGCCGCTGGCGGGTCTTGCCGAACACGTAGGCGCCAGCGTAGGCGGGGTGGGTGAGCACGTTATGCACCGCGTGGTAGGTCGGC
>DASUXL010000245.1:0-21025 GCA_036377915.1 Candidatus Limnocylindrales bacterium | reverse complement strand
ACCTCGATGCGCAAGGCCTGGAACGTCCGTTTTGCTGGATGTCCCCCTGTCCGCCGCGCCGGCGCCGGGATCGAGTCCCGGACCAGCTCGGCAAGGAACGCCGACGAAGTGATCGGCGCCTTCCCCCGCTCGCGCACGATCGCCGCCGCGATGCGTGACGCGAACTTCTCTTCCCCGTAGACCCGCAGGACGCGGGTCAGCTCCGCGGCCGGATACTCGTTGACCACACGCTCGGCAGTGATGCCGGTGGTCTGATCCATCCGCATGTCCAGCGGCGCGTCCTGCGCGTAGGCGAAGCCCCGATCGGCCTCGTCCAGCTGCAACGACGACACGCCCAGATCGAACAGAATCCCGTCAACATGTTGTGGCCCAAGCACTTCCGGCAACCTGTCGTAGACCGAGTGCACCAGCCTGGTTCTTTTTTCGAACGGTGCGAGCCGCTCCGCCGCGATCGCCAGCGCCTCAGGGTCCCGGTCGAGCCCGATCAGCTCCACCTCCGGAAACCGTTCCAGCACCGCTTTCGCGTGTCCGGCAAGTCCAAGCGTCGCGTCCACGTGTGCCGCGCCGGGTCGTTCAAGGGCCGGGGCGAGGAGTTCCAGGCACCGCTCGAGCAGGACCGGAATGTGCCTGCCCCTTGGCTCCACCTGATACCCCCTCCCATAACGTTTCGTACCGCCAGATCCCCATCCGCTAACCCGCTGCTCGCGTGCGAGAGCAGTGCGCCTGGCATCGGGGAAGTGACCCCAGGTGCGACCGAAAGTGGCAAACTTTCGGGCGAGCGGGTGGAGATCTCGCGGTACGACACTTACAGCCCGCCCGGCAACACCCCCTCCTCGATCTCGGCGAACTCCTGTTCGCTGGTCTCGAGGTAGCTCGCCCAAGCCTGCGTATCCCAGACCTCCACTCGCGTGCTCGCCCCGATGACGGTCAGGTCCCGTTCGAGACCGGCATAATCCCTCAGGTGTGCCGGGATAGTGACCCGCCCCTGCTTGTCTGGGATCTCATCGTGGGCGCCGGCGAAGAAGACCCGGCTGTAGGCTCGCGCGGCCCGGTGGGTGACCGGTGCCTCCGACAACTGCGCCGCGATTCGCTGGAACTCGGCGGTCGTGAAGACGTAGAGACAGCGCTCCTGCCCTTTGGTGATCACGACACCTCCCGCCAACTCCTCCCGGAACCGGGCGGGCAGGATCAGCCGACCTTTTTCATCGAGCCGAGGATTATGGGTGCCCAAAAACATCGCGACCCCCACCCCTGGACCACCCCCGCTTTCGCGGGCGACTTGCCGACGGACCCGCCAGCCCGCCAATGGGCCCCACTTTACTCCACTTCCCTCCACCGTCAATCCAAAATCATCCTTAAGCCGTTATGTTTGCTCCACAAGGCCCAGGTCAGCGCTCTGGTTACGCCTGATCTTGGTCGCCAACCCGACAGTGACATGGCGCCGACTCCGTCGGCGCGGCAGTGCCGCCAGTGAAGCCGACGATCGTGCCTGATCATCTGGCAAACGAAAAGGCGTGTTTGCCAGATGATCAGATCCCGAACGCCGGCGGCGGCACTGCGTCTGATGGGGGTCCGGGTCGGAGCGCGGTAACCTCTTTCGCGTGACTTCCACGGCAGGTTCCACGGCAGGTTCCTCGGCAGGTGACGACCGCAAGCTGCCGCTACGCGCGGCGATCGCGGCGGGGGTTTCGCGGACGGCCGCGGCGCTGTCCCGGGCGACCGGGCGCGGCGACGGTTCGGTGATCGGTGGCCGGCTCGGCATGATGATCGACCCGGAGCTGCTGGCGCACCTCGCCGCCGGGCGGCGCATCGCACTGGTCTCGGGCACCAACGGCAAGACGACAACGACCAGGTTCACGGCCGCGGCGCTCGGGGTGCAGGGCGAGGTGGCGACGAACTCGTTCGGGGCGAACATGCCGACCGGGCACACGTCGGCGCTGGCCAAGGCGGGCCGGACGCCGCTGGCGGTGCTGGAGGTGGACGAGCACTGGCTGCCCAAGGTGATCGCCGCGACCAGCCCGGTGGTGGTGGCGCTGCTGAACCTGTCGCGCGACCAGCTGGACAGGGCCAAAGAGGTGGCGATGATCGCCCAGCTGTGGCGGGACACAATGGCGAAGTATCCCGGGATCCACGTCGTGGCGAACGCCGACGATCCGATGGTGGTCTACGCGGCGTCCAGTGCCGCGCAGGTGACCTGGTTCTCGGCGGGCCAGCGGTGGCGCGACGACGCGCATGTCTGCCCGGCCTGCGGTTCGCACATCGTGCGCGACGAGGTGGGACACGGTTGGCACTGCACCGGCGGTGACCTGTCCCGGCCGGAGCCGCAGTGGACAATCGACACCAGCGCGGTGATCGACCAGGTGGGCCGGCGGCACGAGCTCAAACTCCAGCTGCCCGGCACGGTCAACGTCGGCAACGCGGCGACGGCGCTCGCCGTCGCGCAGTGGTTCGGTGTGTCACCGGCGGACGCGGCACCGAAGCTGTCCGAGGTCGCCAGCGTCGCCGGGCGGTATGCGCAGGTGGAGCGCAAGGGGCGGCAGATCCGGCTGCTGCTGGCCAAGAACCCGGCGAGCTGGCTGGAGGCGTTCGACATGGCCGAGGACGCGCCGACCCTGCTCGTGATCAATGCCCGGGACCCTGATGGGTACGACACGAGCTGGCTTTTCGACGTCGACTACGCGCCGCTGAGAGGGCGGCGCGTGCTGATCGCGGGCGAGCGGGCCTACGACCTGGCGGTCCGGCTGCAGGTCAACGAGGTGCCGTTCGAGTATGCGGGCACTTTCGCCAGGGCGGTCGAGGCGGTGCCACCGGGCAAACTTGAGGTCATCGCCAACTACAGCGCCTTCCAGGACATCAGAGCGGAGCTTGATCGTGTCCTATAGCGATTTGACGGTCGTGTGGGTCTACCCGGATCTGCTGTCGACCTACGGCGACCGCGGCAACATGCTGATCCTTGCGCACCGGGCGCGCTCGCGCGGCATCGGCGTGCGCACGGTCGAGGTCTTCGCCAACGACCCGATCCCGGACGGCGACATCTATCTGCTGGGCGGCGGTGAGGATGGCCCGCAAGCCCTTGCGGCGCAAAGACTTATCAGCGACCAGGGGCTGCACCGGGCGGTGGATCGGCGTGCCGTCGTGTTCGCGGTCTGTGCGGGGTACCAAATAATGGGCCGCAGCTTCTTCGCCAAGGGTGCCGAATGTGAGGGTCTTGGCCTTCTGGACCTCCACTCTGATCGCGGCCCGACCCGGGCCGTGGGCGAGCTCGCCGGCGAGGTCGATCCCGCGCTCGGGCTGCCGACCCTGACAGGCTTCGAGAATCACGGTGGCCGCACGCATCTCGGGCCGGGAGCCAAGCCGCTGGCGAGCGTAAAGGTCGGCATCGGCAACGACGGCACGACCGAGGGCGCCTGGTCCGGCACGGTGCTGGGGACGTACAGCCACGGGCCGGCCCTGTCGCGCAACCCGGCGCTGGCGGATCTGCTGCTGCGCTGGGCGACCGGCATGGACAGGCTGCCCGACGCGGACGAATCTTGGACGGCGAAGCTGCGGGCGGAACGATTGCACGCGGTCGGTCTTGCGTGATCCCGTGATCGTCTGGCGCAGACCCCTCCTGCTCGTCGCCACAATCGCCCTGCTTGCCCTGGCCGCGTGGAACCTGCCGGTAAGGCAGTGGGCCGAGAACCTCAACCCGATCGTGATGGTGCCGGTCGCGGCGGTGCTGCTGTGCGCGCTCGTCCCGCGGACCGTTGTCACGCTGGCGTGCGGCGCGCTGTTCGGCCCGTTCGCCGGCGCCGCGCTCGCCCACAGCGCGGCGCTGCTCGCGGCGTCCGGATCGTTCGTCGCGGGCGGCTGGGCCGGCCACACCCTGCTGGTGACAAAGGCCGGGCCGCGCCTGAAGGCGATCGACGGCTGGCTCGCCCGCCGCGGCCTGCTGGCCGTGGCCGTGGTGCGGTTGTTGCCGCTCGCGCCGTTCGGGCTGGTCAGCTACGCATACGGGGCATCCTCGACGCGATTCAGGGATTTTTTCGGGGGTACCCTTCTCGGCAGTCTTCCTTCATCTATCACGTACGCCACGATCGGGGCGGCGGCCGTGGCACCGGGTGCGATGAACTGGCTGACCCTCCTGCCCGCAGCCGGCGGCCTGCTGCTGAGCGCGTGCGCCGCCGTCTACTGGCGGCGGACGCGCACGCAGGTGTAGGCGCCGTAGAGGCGGCGCTCAAACTCGACGTCGACGATGTCGAACCCGGTGGCGCGCAACATGTCTTCGAGGAGGAACCGGAAGGTGCTGTACTCGGTGCGGATGTGCGTCGCGTAATCCTCTGCCGTGTAACCCTCGGCCGGGTCGTCCGCGGCGTTGTCGAACCAGCCCTGGAAGATGGTGTCCACTTCGGACGGTGAGAAGTCATAGATCAGGTCGCGCAGGCGCAGGACACCGCCGGGCTTGAGGAGGTTGGCGATCCGCTCCAGGGCGACAACCTTCCAAAAATCGGGCAGCTGGTGCAGGGCGTTGCGGGTGTAGACGGCGTCGACCGGCTCCCCTTGATAGGTAAGGAATCCCGCCTGGACGCAGGTAACGTTCGCCGGCGCCAGCTGCTTGATGCGGGCAAGCATCGCCGGTGACACATCCACCGCCGTCACCCGGTCGAAGACCTCCGCGGCCGCAAGCGCGAACCGTCCCGTGCCCGCGCCCAGGTCCACCACCGTCCGCACGCCCCAATCGCGCAGCGCGGCGACGTCCGGCGCCGGGTCCGGCATCCCCTGCTTGCGGTCGTACCCCGCCACGAACGCCTCATCCAGATGCTCCGGCCCCGCAAAGGCCAACTCGTCAATCATCCACGGCTTGGTCACGGTCCGATTATCGACCGCCGGATCCGCCTGGCCCGCATGGGTCGACGGAAGCCCCAACTTCTCGGAAGTTGCGAGCAAGACTATTTACCCGCGTTACCCTCGCCAACCCAACCGGCCTCCACCGACCGGCGGCAGCGCCGTTCGTCGTCGCCCGCGTCGACGAAGACGGCGGTCGCGATCGCGGGGGCGTGGATCGGGAGCGCTTCGCGCGGCAGCACCTCGTTGATCACGAGCATGATCAGGCCGTGGCCCGCGGCCCAGAACCGGGTGGCTATGGCTTCGGGGTCGCTGGTGGCGGCGAAGCGCTTCTGCTCGCGGGCACGATCGGCGCAGGAGACCAGGAGCTGGAAGGGCTGCGCCGCGGCGCCCGGGTCGTCCAGATCGACAACGGCATCGAACATCGTCCGGTACAGGGATGGGTTGGCAAGGGCGTTGGCGGCGTAGGCCGCCCCGAGCGCCGCCAGGTCGCGGACCGGGTCGCGGGTGAACTCGATCCCGGCCAGGCGGTCGGCCAGGCGGGTGAAGCCTTCCTGGCGTACCGCTCGCCACAGGCCCGGCATGCCGCCGAAGTGGGTGTAGACAGCCATCGTCGAGGCGCCCGTCCCGTCGACCAGGGCGCGAAGCGTCACGGGTTCCCTGGTGGCGAGCATCTGGGCTGCCCGTTCCATGAGGGCGAGGCGAACCGCCGCCGAGGCTGTTTTTGGCACTTGCCAATGATACATAACGCTGCTATAAATAACAGCGATACATAACGACGCTATGCAAAAGCTGAACCGAGGAGGATAAATGTCCGTCGAGCTGTTGAACCCAGATGGATTGCCCAAGCCCGAGTTCTACCGGCAGGTCGCTGTCGCATCCGGATCCCGCACCGTTTACCTCGCCGGGCAGGTGGCTCGCACCGCCGAAGGCGAGCCGGTCGGCGCGGGCGACTTCGCCGCCCAGGTCGAGCAGTCCTACCTCAACGTGGCCACCGCCCTGGCGGCGGTCGGCGGCACCTTCGACGACGTCGCCAAGGTGACCCTTTACGTAGTCGACTGGGGCGGCGAGAAGATGGCAGGCCTTGGCGAGGGAGTCCAGCGCGCCGCGGCGAAACTCGGAGCCGATCTCATCAAGCCGGTCACCCTGATCCCGGTCGCCGCCCTCGGCGAGCCCGACCTCCTGATCGAGGTCGACGCGATCGCCGTCCTGGATTAGTCAATCTCAAGCGATCCCTGAAGCGTCTTGTGTCGAGACCGGCCACCGGCCGACACAAGACGCTTCATGCATGGCAAAAGCGACTATGTCATACAAGCGGTGTAGCCTACGCGCGTGCTATCCCCTCAGCGCATCAGGAACACCGAGTGACCGCGCACTCCTTCGTAGACGAGTCCAAAGAGTCCACGTACCTGCTCGTCGCCGCGTTGATACGTCCGGCCAACGTCGCAAGCATCCGCCAGGCTGTCGCCGGAATGGTGCTGCCGCGTCAGCGTCGCATCCACTTCTGCCAGGAAAAGGACAGCCGCCGATCACAGATCATTGGCCGGCTTGTCGAGATGCCGGTCGAGGCCGTCATCTATGAGGCAAGGGACAAGGCCAACGAGAAGGACTCACGGGAACCGTTGCCTTCTGGCGCTCATCCGCGACCATCTGGAACGCGATGTCAGACGCCTGGTGTTGGAACGTGACGACTCGCATGCGGAGGCCGACCGCCGCCTGCTCAGGGCGGAACTGCAAGCCGCTGGCGCCGCCGATCGCCTGACCTATGAGCATGTCAGGGCGTACGAGGAACCTCTGCTGGCAATCCCGGACGCCGTCGCCTGGTGCTGGGTGAAGGGCGGGCACTGGCGAGTCAAGGCAAAGCAAATGGTGACCGCGTTCAACCAGGCTTAATGCGCGAAACCCGGCCCACCCACCGTCCGGAGGGCTGCCGGGTTCACTTCCAGAAGCTAGTGCCGCTGGCGAGACTCAGATTAACACGCCAGCGGCACCAAACCAATAACCTAATTGACTATCGAGACCAATCTTCCGGGTACCACGATGACCTTCTTCGGGTCCGAAATGGAGACCGCGCCCAGCGCCGCCGCCCGGATGGCGGCCTCGTCGGCGCTGGCGGCCACCTCGACCCGCGCCCGGACCTTCCCGTTGACCTGCACCGGATACGTCACCGACTCCTCGACCAGGTATGCCGGGTCGGCCACCGGGAAGTCCACGTACGCCAACGATTCCCCGTGCCCCAGTTTCTGCCACAGTTCCTCGCTGATGTGCGGGGCGACCGGCGCCAGCATCAGCACCAGCGGTTCGACGATTTCGCGCGGGCTGGTGTCCAGTTTGGTCAGTGCGTTGGTCAGCTCGATCAGCTTGGAGACGGCGGTGTTGAACCGCAGCTCGGCCAGGTCTTCCCGTACACCGGCGATCACCTTGTGCAGCAACCGCTTGACCTCGACCGGGGCGGGCTCGTCGGCGACGGTGACCTCGCCGGTCTCCTCGTCCACCACGGCACGCCATACGCGCTGCAGGAAGCGTTGGGCGCCAACGACTGCGCGGGTGTCCCACGGCCGGGACACGTCCAGCGGGCCCATCGACATCTCGTACACCCGGAACGTGTCGGCGCCGTAGCGTTCGCACATCTCGTCCGGCGTCACGACGTTCTTCAGGGACTTGCCCATTTTGCCGTACTCGCGGGAGACCTTCTCGCCGTTCCAGACGTAGATGCCGGGCTGCTCCTCGACGACCTCCTCGGCGGGCACCACGACGCCCCGGCTGTCCCGGTAGGCGTACGCCTGGATGTACCCCTGGTTGTACAGCCGGTGGTACGGCTCGAACGACGACACGTGCCCCAGGTCGAACAAGACCTTGTGCCAGAACCGGGCATACAGCAGGTGCAGCACGGCATGTTCGACGCCGCCGACATACAGGTCGACCCCGCCCGACACCGCCTGCGGTGTCTGCCCGACCCAGTATCGCTCGTTCTCCGGGTCGACGAAGTTCTCCTCGTTGGTCGGGTCCAGGTACCTCAGCTGGTACCAGCACGAGCCCGCCCACTGCGGCATCACATTGGTTTCCCGGTGGTACACCTTGGGTCCGTCGCCCAGGTCCAGGGTGACCTCGACCCACTCCTTCGCCCGTGACAACGGCGTCTCCGGCTCGGAGTCGGCGTCGTCGATGGCGAACGTCTTGGGTGAGAAGTCGGCGACGTCGGGCAGCTCGACCGGCAGCATCGAGTCGGGCACCGAATGCGCGTGCCCGTGCTCGTCGTAGACGATGGGGAACGGCTCGCCCCAGTACCGCTGCCGGCTGAACAGCCAGTCCCGCAGCCGGTAGGTGACCGCTCCTTCGCCGTGCCCGTGCTCCTCCAGCCACGAGATGATCTGCTCTTTGGCCGCCGCCACGTGCAGCCCGTCCAGGAAGCCGGAGTTGATCGCCGGGCCTTCACCCAGATACGCCTTGCCCTCGAACGAGGACGGCGGCTCGACGGTCCGCACGATGGGCAGCTCGTACACCTCGGCGAACTCCCAGTCGCGCTCGTCCTGCCCCGGTACGGCCATGATGGCGCCGGTCCCGTAACCCGCCAGCACATAGTCGGCGATGAAGATCGGGATCCGTGCCTCGTTGGCCGGGTTGACCGCATATGCCCCGATGAAGACGCCCGTCTTTTCCTTGGCGTCCGCCTGCCGCTCCACCTCGCTCTTGCCGGCCGCGAATTCCCTATACGCCGCAACCGCTTCGCGTGGCGTGGCGTGACCGCCCGTCCAGATCCGCGGGATGTCGGCGGGCCACTCGTCGGGCACCAGGCGGTCGACGGCCTCATGCTCGGGAGCCAGCACCATGTAGGTCGCCCCGAAAACCGTGTCCGGCCGGGTGGTGAACACCCGGATCCCGGAGAAGTCGATGTAGGCACCGCGCGAGCGGCCGATCCAGTTGCGCTGCATCAGCTTGATCGCCTCGGGCCAGTCCAGCGTGTCCAGGTCGTCGATCAGCCGGTCGGAGTACGCGGTGATGCGCATCATCCACTGCTTCAGGCTGCGCTTGAAGACCGGGAAGTTGCCGCGCTCGCTGCGGCCGTCGGACGTGACCTCCTCGTTGGCCAGTACCGTGCCCAGACCCGGACACCAGTTGACCGGCGCCTCGCTGACGTAGGCCAGCCGCCTCGAGTCGACGATCTTGCGCCGTTCGTCCGCCGGCAGGTGGGCCAGCTGGGCTTCCAGCTCGCTGATGGGACGCGCCCTGTTCTCTGACGGGTCGTACCACGAGTTGAAGATCTGCAGGAAGATCCACTGGGTCCAGCGGTAGTAGGCGACGTCCGTCGTGGCCACCGACCGGCGTGGATCATGGGCCAGGCCCAGCATCCTCAGCTGCTCCCGGTACCGGATGATATTTTCTTCGGTCGTTGTCCTGGGATGCGTCCCGGTCTGTACCGCATACTGCTCGGCCGGCAGGCCGAAGGCGTCAAAACCCATGGTGTGCAAGACGTTGTAGCCCGCCATCCGCTCGAAGCGGGCGTAGACATCGGTACCTATAAACCCCAGAGGGTGCCCCACGTGTAGACCCGCACCCGACGGGTAGGGGAACATATCCAATACGAACCTTTTCGGGGCGCCGTACCGCGGGTGGCGCGTATCGGCCAACGGACCGACGGGATTTGGCGCATGGAAGGTGCCGTTTTTTGCCCAGAAGTCCTGCCAGCGTGCTTCAATCCGATTCGCCATCTGCGCCGTATAACGAAAGTGCGGCGCGTCGACCTGCTCTACCTGCTCCATCGTCATCTCCTCCAATCTGCGTCTCATGGCACAAAAAAACCCCTCGCGCTCTTCCGCGCAGAAGGGGTCGCCGTGCTTGCGCCGCTAGTCTTGGCGTCAGCACGGCCTCGTAAGGAGCAGGAAGCCCCGAGCCATAGCCCGCATGATACCCCCACCGACCCACGACCGTCATATAGCATTCCGCGATTGCCGGAACGCCTCGTGGTTGGCAAGACTCGAAACCTCGACGGAGGATGAGAAGCAACCTTCTGAAAAGGTCCGAGCGTCCAGATGTCGAGCTTGGGTAAAGACGAACTAGGAGGCACTCCTTTGACCACCACCCAACGCGGAGCAAGTGAGCTCGGCGAACCTATGCCGGTCGATGAGTTCCGCTCCACGACAGATTCCATAGTGGCCAACATCGAGCAGGTGATCGAGGGCAAGACCGCCACCGTCCGGCTCGCCCTGGCGGTCCTGCTGGCCGAGGGCCACCTGCTCATCGAGGATGTGCCGGGCGTCGGCAAGACCAAGCTCGCCAAAGCGCTGGCCCGATCCATCGACTGCTCCGTGCGCCGCATCCAGTTCACCCCCGACCTGCTGCCCAGCGACGTCACCGGGGTCAGCGTCTACAACCAGGAGACCCGCGAGTTCGAGTTCAAGCCGGGCGCGGTCTTCGCCAACCTTGTCGTCGGCGACGAGATCAACAGGGCCTCCCCCAAGACGCAGTCCGCGCTGCTGGAGTGCATGGAGGAGCACCAGGTCACCGTCGACGGCGTGACTTACCACATGCAGCTGCCGTTCATGGTCGTGGCGACCCAGAACCCCATCGAGATGGAGGGGACATATCCCCTTCCGGAGGCGCAGCGTGACCGTTTCACCGCCCGCATCGCCATGGGGTACCCAGACCAGCCCGCCGAGCTGGCAATGCTCGACGGCCACCAGTCCCACGACCCGCTCGAGGACCTTGCGCCGGTCACCGACGGCGCGGCGGTCCGCCGCTGCATCGCCACGGTTCGCGGTGTCCACGTCGCGCAGGCGGTCAAGCAGTATGCGATCGACCTGGTGACCGCCACCCGTGAGGCGCCGGAGCTGCGCCTTGGCGCCTCCCCCCGGTCTACGCTGCAGCTCATCCGCACCTCCAAGGCGATCGCCGCCCTCGACGGCCGCGACTACGTCCTGCCGGACGATCTTCAGACGCTGGCGGTGCCGGTGCTCGCCCACCGGATCATCCCGACCGCCGACGCGCAGCTTGCCCGCCGCACCACCGACGCGATCCTGTCCGAGCTGGTGCACCGGTTGCCCGTTCCGCACGACCGGCGCTCCCCCTACGACACTCGTGACACCCGCCCGCCGTCGCCGCCCAGCACCTACTACGGCCGCTGAGGATAGGAAGCGGCCATGGGCGAGGCATTCCGGGGTTTGACCACGCGGGGGCGCAGCTTCTTCGCCGCCGGTCTCGCGGCGGCGCTGTCGGCGCTGGTGCTTGGCGAAAAGGACCTGCTGCGGGTGGCGATCCTCCTGATTGCCCTGCCCCTGCTCGCGGCGATGCACGTGGGCCGGGCGCGGTACAAGCTGGCCTGTGCCCGCAGCCTCGACCCGTACAGGGTCCAGGCCGGCGGCACGGCCCGCGTCCTGCTGCGCCTGCAGAACGTTTCCCGCCTTCCGACCGGCACGCTGCTGCTGGAGGACAAGCTGCCGTACGCACTGGGCAGCCGTCCTCGGCTCGTGCTCGACCGGCTCGGGTCGCAGCAGGCAAGCTCGGTGGCGTACACGGTCCGGGCAGAGCTGCGCGGGCGTTACGAGGTGGGCCCGCTGACGCTGCGCATGACCGACCCGTTCGGGCTGTGCGAGATGACGCGTTCCTTCCCTTCGCACGACCGCCTCACCGTGATCCCGCAGATCACCCAACTGCCGCAGGTGCGGCTGGCCGGGGAGTATGTGGGCACGGGTGACAGCCGGGCGCGGTCGGTGGCCGTGCACGGCGAGGACGACGCGGCGACGCGGGAGTACAGGCGCGGCGACGACCTGCGCCGGGTGCATTGGCGCTCCACCGCCCACGTCGGCGAGCTGATGGTGCGGCGTGAGGAGCAGCCCTGGGAGAGCCGGGCCACGGTCCTGCTCGACACCCGGGCGTATGGTCACCGCGGCGAGGGCCCGACGGGCAGCTTCGAGTGGGCGGTCTCGGCGGTGGCGAGCATCGCCGTGCACTTGCGCCAAGCCGGATACAAGCTGCGCCTGGTCACCGACACGGGCGCGGACCTGGAGGCGAACGAGGCCGGCGGTGACGGCCTGCTGCTCGACCACCTGGCCGAGGTGAAGACCTCGACCGTCGGCGATGTCTCCTCCCTTGTCGAGCAGGTCCGGCGCCGCTCCGACGGCGGCCTGGTGATCGCCGTGATGGGCCTGCTCACCGCGACCGAGGCACGGCTTCTCGCCAACCTGCGCACCAACGGCACCACCTGCATCGCGTTTGAAATGGACTCCCACAGCTGGCTCAACCTGCCCGCCAACGCGCGCGCCGAGGCCGACAAGGAGCATTCGGCCGCGATCCTGGCGCTGCTGCAAAGCGGCTGGCGGGTGGTGCCGGTCAAGCACGGCGAGCAGCTCTCGCAGCTGTGGCCCCGGGCCGCGCGCGGGCAGCAGGGCTTCGCCTTGCGGGCCGCGATGGCCGAGACGGTCTCCATTGGAGGAAGCCGATGACCTCCCGACGGCACATGACCCTTGTCGCGGCGGCGGCCACGCTGATGGCGGCCGCACCGATCTCCTCGATCTTCGACAGCCTGAGCTGGTTCCTGCGCGCCCTCATCGCCGTCGCCATGATCTCCGGCGCGGCGATGGCGGTCCGCTCGGTGCGTGGGCGGCTGTGGGCACAGGTCGCGGCGATGGCCGGTGCGCTGCTGGTGGCGCTGACGATGTTCTACAGCGGCGGCACGTCGATCCTGGGGCTGATCCCGTCCCTGGCGACGTTCTCGCGGTTCAGCGAGCTGCTCACCTCGGCGGGCACCGACATCCAGACGGCGTTCGTCCCGGTACCCGTGGACATCGACAGCCTGCTGTTCCTCACCACGCTGGGGATCGGTGGGGTCGCCATCATCGTCGACCTGCTGGCGGTGGGGATGCGGCGCCCGGCCCTCACCGGTCTGCCGATGCTCGCCATTTATTCGGTACCGGTAGCGGTCTACTCCGAGTCGGTGAATCCGATCCCGTTCGTGATCGGCGCGGCCGGGTACCTGTGGCTGATTGTCAGCGACAACGTCGACAAGGTCCGCCGGTTCGGGCGCCGGTTCACCGGCGAGGGCCGTGGCGTCGACCTGTGGGAGCCTTCGCCGCTGGCCGCGACCGGCCGCCGGCTCGCCGTCGTCGGCGTGATCGTGGCGGTGGTGCTGCCGGTCCTCATCCCCGGCATGACGAGCGGCTTCCTGACCCAGCTCGGGCAGAGCGGCGCCCAGGGGCAGGGCCTCGGCGGTTCGGGCCGCGGCGGATCGGTCGACCTGTTCGCCAACCTCCACGGAAAGCTGTTGCAGCCCAACGAGGTAGACATGGTAAAGGTCACCACCGACGACCCGGCGCCGTTCTACCTGCGTTTCGGCGTCGCCGATGAGGTGCAGAACAACGGGTTCAAGCACCGCACGCCGAGCGGGGCGCCGGTCAGCGCCAACCTGCGGGCGGTGTCGGGTCTCGAACGCCAGGCGGGAAGCCCCCGGTACAAGGCCGACATCGAGGTCTTCAAGACCTTCGACATGCCGATGCTGCCGATCTACTCCCTGCCGGTCGGCACCCGAGGCCTCGACGCGAGCTGGAACTTCGACATCCAGCAGCAGATCATCTATTCGCCGCGGGCCCGCTCGGCGGGTAAGAAGTTCACGGTGGAGTTCATCCACCCGTCCTTCGAGCCCGACCAGCTGCGCACGGCCCGGGCCCTGCCCGATAACCACCAGGTGCAGCAGAACTTCGCCAGGGTGCCGGAGGTCGCGGCGGTGGAGAACCTCGTCACCGACCTGACCAAGGGCAAGACCACGGTCTACGACACGGTCCGGGCGCTGTACGACTACTTCTCCGCCAAGAACGGCTTCACCTACGACCTGTCCACCAAGCAGGGCACCACCGGTCAGGACATCACCGACTTCCTCGAGGGCAAGCGCGGCTTCTGCGAGCAGTATGCGGCGGCGCTGACCTGGATGGTGCGGGCGGCGGGCATCCCGGCTCGGGTCGCCTTCGGCTTCACCAAGGGCAACAAGTTCACCGGTGGCACCTACACGCTCACCACGCGGAACCTGCACGCCTGGACCGAGGTCTACTTCGAGGGATTTGGATGGGTACCCTTCGATGCCACCCCCGCGGCCTCGGTCGCCGGTTCGGTGAACTCGTCCTGGGCACCCAACGTGGACGCGCCGGAGGAGTCGGAGAATTCGGCCAACCCGACGGCCAGCCCGGGGGCGCCCGGCGCGGAGAACCCCGCGGACGAGTTCGCCAGGGACCCCGGGGATGAGTGCCCGGAGTGCCCGACCGACGGCGAGACCCCTGAAACCCCGACCCCGGCGTGGGTGTGGTGGACCGGTGGCGGCGCCGGGGGCGCGCTGATCCTGCTCCTGATGCCGGCGCTGCGGCGCCAGGCGTTGCGGCGCAGGCGCAGCAAGTTCTCGACGGTGCAGGTCACGGCGACTGACGTGACCCCGGGCGCACCCGCCATGGTGGTCGTCGCCGACGTTTCCACGGCCCGCCGCGAGGCCCACGCGGCCTGGGACGAGCTGCTCGACACGATGATCGACTACCGCATCGCGATCGATCCGGCGGAGACACCCCGGACCACCGCCGAGCGGCTGATCCGGGCCGAAGGCCTGCCGACGCCCACCGCGGAGCACGCGCGCAAGCTCGGCTATGCCGAGGAGCGGGCACGCTATGCGCAGCAGCCGGTCTCGCCGCAGGGCCTGGTCGCGGCGGTGCGCGAGGTCCGCAGGGTGTTCGCGTCGCAGGCCGGGCGCTGGGTGCGCATCACCGCGGTGGCGTTCCCGCCGTCGGTGACGCAGCGCTGGCGGGCCGGCACGGCCGCGTTCGGTGTCGGGGTCTCGGAGTCCATCTCCCGCTTCCGTACCGCCGTGGCCGCCGCGCTACGCCCGCTGCGCCTGCGCCGGGCCAGGTGAAGGTGAAGGTGAACCCGGTAGCCGCATGACACGCGGTGTCCAAAGTGACCGATGACCGCCTCGCATCAGCGGGGCGGTCATCGAAAGTCTGATAATCCCAGTGTTAGTAGTAGTCGCCGCGCTCGCGCCAGCGCGCCTCCAGACGGTCGATGATTCCCAGGCCTCGGCGGGTGCGCCGGGTGGCCGTGCCACCGACGGAACGCAACTGGCCGCTGGAGATGGAACTCGCCCGGCGGTGCGACAGGATCGCGAAGGCGGCGGCGCCCAGCATGACGACGAAACCGGCGACACCCAGCAGCGACTCCTTGGCGACCGTGCCATAAACCAGCAGCGCCAGTCCGGCCACGATCATCACGCCCGCAAAGACAAGCCGCCGCCGGGCATGGAACTTGGGATCGCTGTGGCGGACCGCGGAGGCGAACTTAGGGTCCTCTGACAGCGACCGTTCGATCTGCTCGAACAGCCGCTGCTCGTGCTCGGATAGCGGCACGGCACCCCTCCCCGGCAGACTCGAAAATCCCGAAGGAAAACTCCTAGCAGTCGGACAACTGCTAGGTGTCAGTCTACGAGGGGTCAGGGCAGTTCGAAAGCAGAAGGTCCCGCCCCGTCGTGAGGTGGCGGGCGGCGACATCCTGACGATCTCGGATCCACAGAAGTGGTCAAGATCGGGCTTGGATGTCGTTGCCTAAGGCGCCACCTCACGACTTGGGGCGAAGACAAGGCTCGCCGGTGCCACGGCTCCCCTGCCGAAGCGGGCGGAGACGGCGTCGGTGGCGACCTCGGCGTCTCGCCAGGTGCGTTCTGGCTCGTCGAAGGCGAGCTGGTGGGCTGAGCCGGTGGAGGTGGACAGGCCCTCGAGCCGGACTCCGACGAGCCTGAGGCGCTGGCCGCCCCGGGCAGCCTCCAAAAGTTCCCAAACTGTGCGAAATATCTCGTGTGCCACATCGGTCGGCGCGGGCAGGGTCCGGGACCGGGAGATGGTCTTGAAGTCGGCGAAGCGGAGCTTGACCGCGACGGTGCGCCCGGCCACGCCGGACGCGCGGGCCCGCGCCGCGACCTGCTGGGACAGCGAAAGTACGGTGCGGCGCAAGGTGTCGGCATCGGACACGTCCACATCGAACGTGGTCTCCGAGCCCAGGGACTTGTCCACGCGGTCGGTGCTGACCCGCCGGGAGTCCCGCGCCCAGGCCAGGGCGTGCAGGTGCTCGGCGAGCGCCACGCCGACGGCGGAGCGCAGCAGGCCGATGGGAGCGTTCGCGATGTCGGCGACGGACGCCAGGCCGTAGCGCTTGAGCGTCAGCTCTGTCTTTTCCCCGACACCCCACAGCGCCGAGATCGGCAGCGGGTGCAGGAACTCCAGCTGCCCGGCGACCGGGACGACGATCAGCCCGTCGGGCTTGGCCCGGGTGGAGCCGAGCTTGGCCAGGAACTTGTTGCCGGCCACCCCGATCGAGCAGGTCAGCCGGAGATCGTCGGCCATGCGGCGGCGGATCAGGCGGGCTATCTCGGCGGGGCTGCCGAACAGGCGCTGAGCGCCGGCCACGTCGAGGAAGGCCTCGTCGACCGACAGCGGCTCGACCAGCGGCGTGACGTCGCGGAACACCGCCATGACCTCGTGGGACGCCTCGACATAGACCTTCATGTCGACCGGCAGGAAGATGCCCTGCGGGCAGCGGGCGCGCGCCTGAGCGCCGGGCATGGCGCTGCGCACCCCGAAGGCCCGCGCCTCGTAACTGGCCGAGGAGACGACGCCGCGCGGCCCGGCGCCGCCCACGATCACGGGCTTGCCGCGCAGCTCGGGACGGCGTCTCACCTCCACCGACGCGTAGAAGGCGTCCATGTCGACGTGGAGGATGTGACAGCCGGTGTCATCATCCATGCCCGGAGGCTACTACCGACCTATGACAATCAGCGGGATGGCCATCTCGACCTCGGTCATGGCCCCGTGCATGGCGACAAGCCTGGGGATCGAGGGCGGATCGTGGGTGAGCGAGAGGAACCCCCAGTCGTCCTGGCAGACCAGCACCACGTCGCCGATGCGCTCGGCGAAGGCGCGGTTGACCGGCCCGTACCAGCCCGCCTCGATCGCCTCCTCGCGCGTGCCGACCCAGGCGGCGTGCCCGGCCAGCGAGCGCCATGCCTGCAGCACGTCCTCGGTGGCGCCGGGATGCGTGTGCAGATAGCGGACGCGGGGCTCACCGGCGATCACGCGAACCCCGTCGAGATGGACGTCCAGGTCGATGCGGCGGTCGGCCGGCACGTTGAGCTGGCCGTGGTCGGCGGTGACGATCAGCGCCGCACCCGCGGGCAGGCTCTCGGCGAGCGAGGTGACCAGCCTGTCCACTTCGGACGCCGCGATCCGCCATTCCAGGGAGTCGACCCCGAAGTTGTGCCCTGCTTTGTCAAGCTCAGGATGATATCCATAGACAATTCTGTGGGTACCGGATAAGGCTGCCCGCATCCCGAAGAGCAGCTCGTCCACGTCGGAGGCGGGGCGATACTCCGCCCCGCGCGTCGTGACCTCGGTCAGCCCGCTGCCCACAAAGTCCGGCCGGTTCACCACCACGGGCGATAACGCTTTCGCCGCAACGTAAAGCGGAGGCACCGGCTGCCACACCTCGGGTATCGGGTCGTCCTTCCACAGGGTGTGGCTCATGACCCGGTCGGTGCCGGGGATGGCGGAGAAGAACGCCATGATGCCGTGGCTGCCGGGCGGGACGCCGGTGGCGAGGCTGACCAGGCTGGTCGGCGTGGTGGAGGGGAAGCCGCAGGTGATGCGCTGCGCATCGACGGCGGACAGGAACGGGCCCATCATCGGCAGCTGGTGGTAGCCCATGCCGTCCACGAGCAGGACCGCCACCTTCTCCACGCCTTCCAGGCGGGGTGCGAGGCCCAGCCGGTCCGGGCCGAGGTCCGGTAAGCCAAGGGCGGCAAGGGCTCCGGGGAGCACGTCGGCGAGCGTGCCGGCCTCGTAGTCGGGCGTGATCATCGCCGGGCCAGGAGATGCAGCTGCGTGGCAAGGTCACGGTAGGGCGGCACGACGGACGCGGCCAACTCGAACCCCACCAAGCCTTCCGGGTCGGCGTCGGCGAGCACACCCGGTACCAGATCAGCAACAACCCGAACCCCGTGAACCTGCTCGACGCGCAGCCCGGCACCGGCCAGCAGGCCGGTCGCCCCGTCGACGTCGAAGCGGCGCTGCAGCGAGCCGCGGCCCGAGACCCGGCCACCCTGGCTGCTCAGCAGCTCCTCGGCGACACCGAACTGTCCGGCGATGGCGCGGCCGAGGACGGCGGCGGCCCGGTTGGCGACGAGCACGCTTGCCGCTCCGCCGGGGCGCAGCACGCGGGCAAGAGCCGCGGCGACGCTGTCCGGGTCGTCGGCGAACTCGAGCACCGCGTGGCACAGCACCAGGTCGGCCTCGCCCGGCGAGACCAGCGACGCCAGCGAGTCGGCGTCGCCCTGCAGCCCGTGTACCCGGTCGGCGACCCCGGCGTCGGCGGCGCGGCGCAGCAGGGCGGCGAGCGCATCCGGGCTTGGATCGACAACCGTCACCGTATGCCCGTAGGTTGCCAGGGGCACGGCGAATCCGCCCGTGCCGCCGCCCACGTCCACGATGTTTAGCTTGTGCCCGTCCTGCGCGGCCAGCTCCGAGCGGAGTACGGCCCAGATCACCGCGGTCCTTGCCGAAACACGATCCACGCCGCGAGACTACCCGGCCCGTTGCGCTGTGCCCTTCTGGATTACCAGCGCGCCGGGGTACCGCCCGGTCAGCTCGGCGACCTGCGCGTCGGTCAGGTCTGCGGTCACGCGCACGGCCGTTTTACGAGAGCAACCACAAGATCACAGAGAGCGATAGGAGGGACAGGACGCTGGTCACGAGGACGGCGTCGCGGCTCAGGCCGTTGGGCACGTTGTACTGCGTGGCATAGACGAACGTGTTCTGCGCGGTCGGCAACCCGGCGAAGATCGTCACCGCGATCAGGTCGGTGCCGTCGAGCTGGAACAGCCAGCGCGCGGCGCTGTACGCGGCGAGCGGCTGGAGAACCAGTTTGGCCACGGCGACGACCCCCAGCTCGGGGCGGCGCAGCGACGGCCGGCCGTCCGGCATGTGCAGGGACATGCCCAGGGCGAACAGGGCGAGGGGCGCCGCCGCCCCGCCCAGGATCTCCAGGGGCCTGAGGACAACGTTGGGCAGGGCCAGGCCCGTGACGGTGATCAGCGTTCCCAGCAGCGAGGCGGTCACCACCGGTACCCGCAAAGGAAGCCACGCAATCCGGCGCCATCTCTGATCCGAGGAGACATCGATCGCCCCGACGATGAGCGGCGTGACGACAATTGTCTGGAACGCCACGACCGCGACCACAAGCGAAACGTCGTGCAGCACATAGACAGCCACCGGGATGCCGAGGTTGCCGGAGTTGACGTAGGACGACGCCATCGCGGCGATGATCCGTTCGCGGCGCTCGCCCTTGACCACGAAGCGGCTCACGGCATAGGCGAGCACGAAGATGAGCGCGGCGCTGGCGGCGAACGCGGCCAGCGGCACCACCGGAAGCTCGCCGACCGGCAGCTTGGCCAGGGTGGTGAAGATGACCGCCGGGATCGCCAGGTGGAAGGCGAACGAGGTCAGGGCCCGCTGCGCCGCCGGATCGAACCAGCCGAAGCGCGCCGCCGCCCAGCCCAGGGCCGTGATGGTCCAGAGCGGCAGGAAGGCGGCGAGCACCGGCCAAAGTTATATGTTCGGCACTTGTGCCCGCCTCCCCCGCCCACGGTCAGACGGTGGCTTACCGGGTCGGAACGTGCGATATCCAAGCGCTGCAAGACGTTGACGTGGCCGGAATCACGGCATCCTGGATCTCACGCCTTACGGGCGTCAGCCGGCGTTGACACCCAGGGTCAGGGCGGCGAGGTAGCCGTCGCCGTCCTGCACCGTCGTCATCACCAGCCGTTCGTTGAACAGGCTGTCGCTGTCGTTGAGCCCATTGCGGCCGTCGCGGTTTGTGTATGGCGGTTTCTCGAACACCGCCTCGCTGACCCGCTCGTCAAAATAGAGCTGGCTGGTGAGTTCGGTCTGCTCGCTCAGGTGCACCTTGAAGTGGATGTGCACGGTCCGCCCGCGATACCACCCGGGATAGATGGTGGTGAACTCGGCTATGCCATCGGCGTTGGTGGGTTGCGAGCCGCGCAGGAAACGCTCGGATTTCGCGGACTCGAAACCCGAATAGACACCGCCGGCGTCTGCATGCCAGATTTCCACCATCACGTTGGGTACCGGTGTGCAGCCCGGAAGATCCTGGACCCGAAGGGCCACACGCAGTTTGGCGCCCGGCCGGTCCTCGCGGATGTCCGCGCGGACCGAGTCGACGTCGAGATAGTAGGGGCCCGCGGTCTGCTGCGGGGTCAGCGCACACGTGCCGGCCCGGTCGAGCAGCTGCTTCACATCCCCGCTATGTGTTGGAAGTGGCTTTGGGTCAGGGGTTTCCGTTGTCGTGCATGCGGCGGCCAGGAACGCCGTCCCGCCGGTGATCAGCGCCTGCCGCCTGGTGAACGGGGCCATACCCGTCAGTGTGCCTCAGTCTTAGTCTTCTTTGCGATGCTCGGCGAGGAAGCGTTCAAGCTCCGCGCCCAGCTCGTCGGCGGTGGGCAGCGGCGTGGACTCGGTCAATAAATTGGTGCCACGTCCGCGCATGAACGCGTCGTACTGCTCCTCAAGCGCCCGGACCACGGCCGAGGCCTGCTGGTTCTCGGTGAGCTGCCGTTCCACCTCGGCCCGCACGCTCTCGCCCGCGATGCGCAGCGCATCGGTCGGAAGCAGCAGCCCGGTCGCCCGCGACACCGACGTCAGCAGCAGCTCGGCGGCGTTCGGGTACTCGCTTTCGGCTAGATAATGTGGCACGTGCGCGGCGAACCCGATGGCGTCGAGCCCCTGCTGCCCCATGCGGAACTGGAGCAGGTTCGTCACGCTCGCCGGCACCTGCACCTTGGCGATCCACGGCTCGTACCCGGCGATCAGCTCGGGACGGGTGCCGTGCGCGGTGACGCCGCTGGGCCGGGTGTGCGGGATCGACATCGGGATGGCGTGGATGCCGACGGTGAGCCGGACGTCAAGCTCGCGTATCAGCCCGATGACCGCGGCGACGAAGCGCTCCCACTGAAGGTCCGGCTCGGGGCCGGTGAGCAGCAGGAACGGCGTGTCGTCGTCGTCGCGCAGGACGTGCAGCTCCAGCTTGGGATCGTCGTAGGACTCCCAATGGTCGGCCGCGAACTGCATGATCGGCCGGCGCGAGCGGTAGTCGAACAGCTGGTCGATATCGAACC
>DASUXL010000244.1:0-3216 GCA_036377915.1 Candidatus Limnocylindrales bacterium | reverse complement strand
CGCGCCGGCACGGATCGCGCCCTTGCGTGTCACCAGCAGGTCGACGCCACCATACGCCTCCTCGGCGACGTAGTTGTGGTGGCAGCTCACCGGCTGGTCGTACTGGACCTGTGGCAGGAACCCGCGCAACACGCCGCACAGCAGCGCCAGCATGACGGCCCGGTTCCGGGCGGCGTACTCCTGCGCCCACATCAGGTCGTGGCGGTAGGCGTCCATCTCCGGCGTGCCGGCGACGAACACGGCCAGGTCCCGGTCGGGCAGGTCCTGGTTGTGCGCCAGCTTGCGGGCGACCGCGATGTGCCGCTCGGCCAGTTCCTTGCCGATGTTCCGGGAGCCGGAGTGCAGCATCAGCCACACCCGGCCAGCGTCCGGGCCACCCTGCTCGACGCACACCTCGATGAAGTGGTTGCCGCCCCCGAGCGTGCCGAGTTGCACCGAGGCGCGCGCTTCCAGCTTCCCGACGTCGGCCCGCAACTGCCCGAAGGCCGACCAGAACCGGTCCCAGCCACGCCGGTCGAGCCCCCGCACCTTGCTCGGGTCCACGGCCGACTCGTGCGACTGGAAGCCGACCGGGATCGCTGCCTCAATCGCCGACCGGAGCCGACCGAGGTCGTCCGACAGGTCCTCCTCGGTCAGGTTGGTCCGCACGGCGGACATGCCGCACCCGATGTCAACTCCGACCGCGGCGGGGGCGAGCGCCTGCCGCATCGCGATCACCGATCCGACGGTGGCGCCCTTGCCGTAGTGGACATCGGGCATGACCGCGACGCCCTCCACCCACGGCAGGTTGCCGATGGTGCGCAGTTGCTGCTGCGCCTGCGGCTCGATCGTCCACGGGTCGGTCCATACCTTCACCGGCGCACGAGTTCCCGGCAAGGTCGTGTACGGCATCGCAGTTCTCCTTCGGTCGTCTGCAACTCCTGGTCGCTGGTCCCGGTGTCGATCCGGGCGTGCCGGGGATATGAGTCCCGGCCGGGCGCCGACCCACCAGCGTGGGTCCACAGCGGATGGCATCGAGACCGCGCAGGGAATCGAACCCTCTACGGCACCCGCTTTGCAGGCGGGCCGCCCCACCAGGAACCGCACGCGGCCATGCGTACCCTCGACTGGAGTCGAACCAGCCACACCCGGCTCCGGAAACCGGTGCTCTATCCGCTGAGCTACGAGGGCATGGTGCGGGTAGAGAGATTCGAACTCCCTGAGCGCAAGCGCACCGGGGTTACAGCCCGGCTCACCTCACCGTCGGTGACGTACCCGCTTGGGGTAGCTGACCGGATTTGAACCGGCGCATCCGGGACCACAACCCGGCGCTCTGACCTGACTGAGCTACAGCCACCATGCTGATGTTGCGTACCCGCGAGTGGTGTCGAACCACCGGCCTCCTGCTTGTAAGGCAGGCGCTCTTCCGTTGAGCTACACGGGCTTGACGTGCCTGCGGCGGGACTCGAACCCGCGACCGTCGACTTATAAGATCGCCGCCCACACCGGCTGGGCCTCGCAGGCATCGGCTCCGGCGCGTGGACTCGAACCACGATAGGCGCGTTAACAGCACGCCGTCCTGCCTTTGAACGACACCGGATTGAGTAGCGCGCAGGGGAGTCGAACCCCTGTTGCCGGGGTGAAAACCCGATGGCCTGCCGTTAGCCGAGCGCGCCATGCGTGCCCCGAGACGGGTTCGAACCGTCGGCCTCCGTCGCGTCAGGACGGCGCTCCTCCGCTGAGCTATCAGGGCGTTGCTCGCCCCGGCGAGAGGCGGCCTGACGACTGCCGCCGTTGCCGCTCACGCACGCCGGGGCTAGTAGCGGGGGCGGGAATCGAACCCGCGTAGTCCCGGGATATGAGCCCGGTTGGCAACCAACATGCTCCCCGCAGTGCCGCCGAGAGGAATCGAACCTCCGCAATCCGTATTAAAAGTACGGAGCCCGGCCATCGGGCGCCGACGGCATAGTGGCCTCCCGCCCAGGAGTCGAACCCGGACACCCGCTATAGGAGAGCGGCGCTCTGTCCGTTGAGCTAGCGGGAGCTGGTCCCCCGGGCCAGATTCGAACTGGCACACTGTTCGCTTAGAAGGCGACCGCTCGGTCCGTCGAGCTGCCGGGGGCATCCAGATTCTTCCAATGCTTGTTGCACATGCACCACACGGTCATGAGCGGCAGCCCGAATTCACGCGCCAGTTGCCGGTATGAGACTCCGGACGACCGCCGACGTTGCCGCACCGCACGCACCACCTGTGCGCTGTTAGCCCTGCGTACTGACTCGCCCCGTGCCCGCTCGCCTGCCGCTACGGTCTTTGTCAGGTGGCACGGCGCGCATCTCACCACACACTTGGCCAACTCGGCCGTCCGCCTGTCTTCGCGCCACGACCAGACGCGATGGCTGACCTTCTGGCTAGGATCTAGGTGGTCGATCTGTAGTTGTGCTACGCCGCCACAATCCACGCAGGACTTCCCGTGCAGCCACCCCCGCCTCCGGCTTGCGACCCACTGTCGTTGATATTCGCGCTGTCGTGCCGGGTCGGCGTAAGGCATGGGTCAAGTGTACGACGATGGTGCGCCGTGCAGGATTCGAACCTGCGGCCTTGGGAGTAAGAGTCCCCAGCTCCGACCAGACTGAGCTAACGGCGCATGGCGGAAGGCCCAGGAGTCGAACCCGCCGGCTTTCACCGGGCTCCGGCTTTCGAGGCCGGCTGCGGCCCACGCCGCGCTACCTTCCATGAGTCGGGCTGGCCCGATTTGAACGGGCGGCCTTCCGGTCCCGAACCGGATGCGCTGCCAAGCTGCGCCACAGCCCGCCGTGGCTCCTCCTCCCAGTGCGTCCCGAGCACACTTCCCCGCCACCTACACGGACTTCTCCGGGATCTGCCCCTACTGGGCTGCGACTTCACCTGGTCGAAACGGAGGAACCTCTGTCGGGACGGCCGGATTTGAACCGGCGACCGCACGGCCCCCAGCCGTGAGCGCTACCAAACTGCGCCACGTCCCGATGTCCGGCCGACGTCCGAACGGTGCGCGGACGCTGGCGAGGCGTCCCTCAACACCGCCGGGCGGCGGGCAAAGGCCGGCACCATGGGGAGCCGAGGCCCCCAACCCGCGTTTCCCGCCGCCCCTCGCCGGTGCCACCCGCTACTCACGGTAGGCCGTACCCCCGGCGCGACTCGAACGCGCACACGACGCAGCTTCGTAAGCTGCCGCTCTATCCATTGAGCTACGGGGGCAT
>DASUXL010000243.1:0-40894 GCA_036377915.1 Candidatus Limnocylindrales bacterium | reverse complement strand
CCCCGCCCGCAAGCACATCACGCCCAGCAGTGTGGCCCGGGCGCGCCCCGGCAGCAGGACCGGCCCGGTCGGTCCAGCGGCCGCGACGGGTCCGAGGATCCGGAAACTCACCGGCACCCGACAATTTGCCCACAAACCAGGGTGACTCACCAACGCCTATGTCACTGATCCGACTCCGCCCAATCGGATGCACTGATCATATCGACCATGCTGATAGCGTTCCTCCGTGAGCGACTCCCGGTCGCCGTTGGCACCCCACATCCGCGGGCTGAGCGGGCTCAATCCGCTCGGTTCGGGCAGGCAGGGCGCTGTCTACCGGGCAGTGGAGACCGCGACGGGGCGCGAGGTGGCCGTCAAAGTCTTCAGCGTGGTTCTGGCCCCGGAAGATTACGCTCACTATCTTCACGACATTCGCACGATCGCGGCGGTGTCCTCGCATCCTTATGTTGCGGACGTCTACTACGCCGGGGCGCTCGATGACGGCCCTACAAAGACCTTCGGCAGCTCAAGCAGAACGTCGTGCTGGACATCGGTATCAGGATCGCGGACTCGCTGGCCGCCGCCCACGACGCCGGGGTGGTCCACGGCGCCGTCAAGCCCTCCAACATCCTTGTCACCAGGCTCGGTGAGCCCGTCCTTTCCGATTTCAGCGTGCCGACAATGCAGATGCTCCGCCGGAGATGCTTCGCGGCACCCCGCCCCGGCCCGCGGGCGATGTCTACTCCCTGTGCGCCACGCTCCTCACCCTGCTCACCGATCGACCGCACGAGCACGGAATGGCCAAGCTCCCGATCGCCGTGCTTCACACCCAAGAGGCTTTGCTCGCCGTGCTGTTTCGCGGCATGAGCGCTGACCCTCGCGACCGGCCGAGTGCGGCGGAGCTGGGCAGGAGGCTAGCCGACATCGCCACCGGCAGCCCGGTGACAAACCTGTTCGGGCCCGAACCTCCTACGAGCTACCTCGCCGTCAGCGGTGGTTCCGCAAACTTCGGCACGTCAATGGTTTACAACTCATTCGACCGGCGAGCCGCGGACGGGATCGCCAACGTGACGGACCTGCTCGGCCCGCCGCCGCAGTCGACCGGGCCGCAACCCTCCACGCCCAACCCCACTGAGCCTGTAGGTGGCAGACGATGACGGTATCCGGTCGATCTACGGGCTGGAGCGGCCTGACTCCGTGGGAGAAGGTGGCGGGCGAGCTATGGGCAGCAGGCGATCGGGCTGGCGGTGCTGGGTGCGGGTGGTGGCCTGGCCGCCGGTTCCCTGCTGGTGAGCAACGCGATCAGGCGTTCATGGCAGCGGAGTGCCGGGACACAGGCGGGTCCCGGGACTTAGCGCCGGTGGCGAACCTATCTCCCGGTATCTGCTGGTAAGGTGCTGCGGCGTGAAGCTGCCCCCTCGCGTATCGAAAATCCTGCGCCGTACCGGCCTGGGCGTCCTGATCACGCTGTTCGTCCTGCTGCTCGCGGGCGCCACCTGGACCGTTGTGGCGGTGCGGGGATCGTTTCCGCAGCACGACGGCGACCTGACGCTCAAGGGGCTTTCCGCCCCGGTGACCGTGCACCGGGACCGGTATGGCATCCCGCAGCTTTACGCGAAGACCGAGGCGGATCTGCTCAAGGCGCAGGGCTATGTGCACGCGCAGGATCGCTTCTGGGAGATGGATTTCCGGCGGCATGTGACCGCCGGCAGGGTCGCCGAAATCTTCGGCGAGAGCCAGCTCAAGACCGATATCTACCTGCGCACGATGGGCTGGCGCAAGGTGGCCGAGCGCGAATGGGAGATCATCGCGCCAGAGACGAAGGCGGCGCTTGAGGCGTACACGGCCGGGGTCAATGCGTGGCTCGACGAGAACCCGGGCGGCGACTCCCTCGAGTACAAGATTTTGAGCCTGCAGAACCCGGGCTACAAGATCGAGAAGTGGCATCCGGTGGACAGCCTGTCCTGGCTCAAGGCGATGGCGTGGGACCTGCGCGGCAACATGCAGGAGGAGACCCGGCGGGCCGCGCTGCTCGGGGTGGGACTGAGCCAGAAGCAGGTCGACGACCTGTACCCGCCCTACCCCTATGATCGCAACGTCCCGATCGTCGGGCCGGGAGGCGCCGCGCTCACCCTGGCGAGCAGCCAGACCCCGCTGGCCGTGGACCTGACGAGCCTCGAGCGGGACCTGACCGCGCTGCCGGGCCTGATGGGCAACGACGACGGCGACCGGATCGGCTCCAACTCGTGGGTCATCCACGGGACCAAGACCGGTTCGGGCAAGCCTATCCTCGCCAACGACCCGCACCTGAGCCCGAGCCAGCCCGGCATCTGGTACCAGATGGGCCTGCACTGCGAGTGCGGAACCCTTGACGCCGCCGGGTTCAGCTTCGCCGGCGTCCCCGGTGTCATCATCGGCCACAACGCCCGGATCGCTTGGGGCTTCACGAATCTGGGCCCCGACGTGATCGACCTGTACCTCGAGCGCCTCGACGCCGGCACGGAGGTGACAAGCCGGCAGGAGAAGGTCAAGGTCGCCGGCGGCGACGAGGTCACCATCACCATCCGCAGCACCAAGCATGGCCCGCTGGTCAGTGACGCCAGCGAGGACCTGCGGAAGATCCTGCCGAACCAGGCGGTGGCGCTGCGCTGGACGGCACTTGACGCGGGCCGCACCGCCGACGCGATCTTCAAGCTGAACAAGGCGTCGAACTGGCAGGATTTCCGGGCGGCGGCGGCGCTGTTCGAGGTACCCGCGCAAAATATGATCTATGCGGATGTCGACGGCAACATCGGCTACCAGGCTCCGGGGAAGATTCCGGTGCGCGGCAAGGGCGATGGCCGTTACATGGCGCCCGGTTGGGACGGCGCCTTCGACTGGACCGGCTATATCCCGTTCGAGGAGATGCCAAGTTCGTTCAACCCGCCGCAGGGTTACATCGTCACCGCCAACCAGGCCGTGATCGGCCCGCAGTACCCGCGGCTGCTGACCAGCGACTGGAGTTACGGCTACCGCAGCCAGCGCATCAACGAGATGATCGTGACGACGCGCGGGCGGTTGACCGTCGACGACGTGCAGACGATGCAGTTCGACAGCCGCAACGGGTTCGCGCAGACCCTCATCCCCGTCCTTCAGCAGCTCAAGCGCCCGCCGCTGTCGCAGGTGGAGTCCGACGCCGACGCCCTGCTCAAGTCGTGGAAGTTCGAGCAGACGGACGACTCGGCCGCGGCCGCCTACTACAACGCGATCTGGCGCCATCTGATGCTGCGCACGTTCGAGGAGCTGACCCCGGCCAACGCGCCCAACGGCGGCGACCGCTGGTTCGAGGTGGTGCGGCGGCTGCTGGAGCAGCCGGACAACGCGTGGTGGGACGACACCACGACGGTCGCGGTGGAGCGGCGCGACGACACGCTTGCCCGTGCCGTCGCCGACGCCGTCAAGGAGCTGTCGGATCTGCTGGGCGAGAACCCGAAGGAGTGGACCTGGGGAGAGCTACACACCCTGACCCCCACCCACGCGACTTTCGGCAGTTCCGGGATCGGGCCGCTGGAGTGGCTGTTCAACGGGCCGGAGGTGGCCACCGGCGGCGGCACGTCGATCGTCAACGCCAACGGCTGGCACGCGGGGCGGAGTTATGAGGTCGACGCGGTACCGAGCATGCGGATGATCGTGGATCTGAACAACGTCAACGAGTCCCGCTGGATCCAGCTGACCGGCAACTCGGGGCACGCCTTCCACGACAACTACGACGACCAGCTGGAGCTGTGGCGGACGGGCCAGACGATCCCGTTCCGGTTCGAGAAGGCGACGATCGAGCGTGAAAAGGTCAGGACGCTGACGCTGCGTCCTTGAACGGCAGCTCGATGACGACGCAGGGCGCGCCGAGCGCGAGCCCTGTGTCGGTCGCCATCACCAGCCCGTCGGCGTAGACCATCGGGCCGTCCACTGTGGATGGCGCGACGCCGAACGTCTCCGGGATGGTGGAGTGCCCGTGCACGATCTGCTTGCCGCCCAGCACGGTCAGCAGGAACTTGGCGTTCTCGACGCCCTCCTGCCCGTCGAGGAACTCGAACCGCCGGAAAAGCAGCCGCGTCTGGTATCCGAACACCTTCGGATCCCGTTGCCGCACGAAGGAGCGCACCGTCTCGTTGATCTCGTCGATGGTCTCGCCGAACTCGAGGTACGCCAGCGTGTCCGCGTGGATCAGCAGGTGGTCGTCGATGAGCTTGACCGCGGGCAGCGACGCCAGCCACTGCGCCCGCGCACCATCCAACCCGGACAGATCCTCGTCCCTGCCGCCGTTGAGGGTCCAGACCTGGATGATGGAGCGCTGCTCGCTCACCAGGGCATCCGGAACATACCTGCTCCCCAGCAGCAGCAGATCGTGGTTGCCCAGGATGCAGCCCACCTCGCCGCCGGCCTCGGACGCCTCCGCTTGCAGGCGCCGGATCAGGTCGATGACGCCGATGCCGTCGGGTCCGCGGTCGGTCAGGTCGCCGAGGAACCACAGGCGGTCGTCGCCGCCGGACCAGTGGTCGTCGTCGTCGACCAGACCGGCGGCGCGCAGGGCGGTGATGGCCTGGGTCAGAAACCCATGCACGTCGCCGACCACATAGAGCGCCATCGGATCACTTTAACTCAAGAACAATTTCTCCACCCCGGCACGAGCCCGCCGAGTTACCTTCAGGTATCCATCCAGGAATTCTGCGGGGCTCTGACCGGGCGCCAGCAGGCGTGCGACGGCCGCCAGCTCCACGCCGTGGCGGGGCAGCTGATCGGAGGCCCGCCCGCGCACCAGCGTCAGGGCGTTGCGCACGCGCGAGCACAACAGCCACGCGGCGGACAGGGTCGCCGCGTCGGCCTGGCCGGCCAGTCCCGCCTCGGCCGCGGCGCCAAGGGCGGTGAGCGTGCGCGTGTCGCGCAGCGACTCGATCTCTCCGGCGTAGCGCAGCTGCCACAGCTGCACTGTCCACTCGATGTCGGCGAGGCCGCCGCGACCCAGTTTGACGTGGGTGAGCGGATCGGCGCCGCGCGGCAGCCGTTCCTTTTCCACCCTCGCCTTGATCCGGCGGATCTCGGTGACATGCTCGCGGCTCAGACCATTCCGGGGGTACCGGATCGGCTCGATCAGATCGACGAACTCCGAAGCCAGGTCGGCGTCGCCCGCGACCGGCCGGGCGCGCAGCAGCGCCTGCGCCTCCCACACCTGCGACCACTGCGCGTAGTAGCGCTTGAACGCGGCGAGGCTGCGCACCAGCGGACCCTGCCTGCCTTCCGGGCGCAGGTCGGCGTCGACGCCCAGCGGTGGGTCGGGTGCGGGCGCGGCGAGCAGGGTACGCAACCTCTCGGCCACGGCCAGCGCCGCCGCGTCCGACCCGCCGTCGAAGACGAACAGGACGTCTGCATCGGACGGATAGCTCATCTCCGCCCCGCCGAGGCGGCCCATCCCGATGATGGCGAAGCGCATGCCGGCCGGGGCATCGCGCCGGGCCACGTCCAGCGCAGCGCTCAGCGTCGCGTCGGTCAGGTCGGCAAGCGCCGAACCGACCCCGAGCACGTCGATCGGCTGCGCCGGGGCAAGCTCTCCGGCGGAGCTGAGCGCGTCGGCCGCCGCGATCCGGAAAAGCTCCCTGCGCCGCAACGCTCTCACCGCCGCGACCGCTTGTTCGGCGGGTTCGTGCCGGGCCGCGGCCGCCGACGCTCCGTCCACAAGCGACTGCCTGCCCCGCGGCCGCAGCTCGGCATCGTCGGCGAGCAGGCGCAGCGCCTCCGGGTCGCGGCTGAGCAGGTCGGTCAGGTACCGCCCCGAGTCGAGCACCCGCGCCAGTCGCATCGCCACCGGGCCCTCGTCGCGCAGAAGCCTTAGGTACCAAGGGGTTTGTCCCAGCGCCTCGGAGACCTGGCGGTAGCCGAGCAGCCCGGCGTCGGGGCTCGGCGCGTCGGCGAACTCGGCCAGCAGCACCGGCAGCAGCGTGCGCTGGATCGCCGCGTTGCGCGACACCCCGGCGGTCAGCGCCTCGATGTGGCGCAGCGCCCCGCGCGGATCGGCATAACCCAGCAACTCCAATCGTTTCCGCGCCGCCTCGGGTTTCAATGACAAACCATCGGCGGGTACCCTCGCGACCGCCGCGAGCAGCGGCCGGTAAAGGAGTTTGGCGTGCAGCCGCCGCACCTCCGCCGCATGCCCGACCCACGCCGCCCGGAACGACTCCTCGGTGTAGCCCAACGCCCGCGCCAGCCAGCGCACCGCCCCCAGCTCGGTGGGCACGGTGTGCGTGCGCCGCAACCGCTGCAGCTGCAACCCGTGCTCGACTCGCCGCAGGAACCGATACGCCTCGTCGAGCGCACCACCGTCCCCGCGCCCGACATATCCTCCACTCACCAACGCGCGCAAGGCTTTCAGCGTGTTGCCCGAGCGGATGTTCTCGTCCGCCCGGCCGTGGACCAGCTGCAGCAGCTGCACCGCGAACTCGATGTCACGCAGCCCGCCCGGCCCGCGCTTGATCTCGCGGTCGACCTCCTTGGGCGGGATCTGGTCGACGATGCGCCGCCGCATCGCGCGCACGTCCTCGACCGCCTCCGACCGCTCGGCCGCCCGCCACACCAGCGGCCTGAGCCCCGCCAGCCAAGCCTTGCCCAGGCCCGCGTCGCCGGCCACCGGTCGCGCCTTGAGTAGCGCCTGGAACTCCCAGGTGCGGGCCCAGCGCTGGTAGTACACCTGGTGGCTGGCGAGCGTGCGCACGAGCGGGCCGCGCCCGCCCTCCGGGCGCAGGGCGGCGTCGACCGGCCACGCCACGGCGCCGCAGATCTCCATCAGGCCGGACGCGAGCCTCGTCCCGCCCTCCAGATCTTCGTCCTCGGCCGCCACGAAGATGACATCGACGTCGGAGACGTAGTTCAGCTCGTCCCCGCCGCACTTGCCCATGGCGACGACCGCCAGCCGGGGGTGACCGCCCACGCGCGCCAGCGCGATCCGGTAGGCGGTGCGGAGGGTGGCGTCGGCAAGCGCGGTGATCTCCACCATCACCCGCTCGATGCTTGCCACCTCACCCGACGCATCGGCGGCGGCGATGCGGAGCAGGCCGGCCTGGTACCCCCGGCGAAGTTCTTCTACATCGGACAGTCCACTGTGCACCTCGTAGCGCGGGGGCGCGGAGTGGCGCAGCACGCGCCAGGCATCCTTGGACGCGGCAAGCTGGTCGCCCAGTGCCGACGACGCGCCAAGCACCGAGATCAAGCGGATGCGCAGGTCCTCGTCGCCGCTGACCGCCTCAAGCACGGCCGGGTCACGCTCGAAGACCCGGTGGAGCTGGCGCAGCGCCAGGTCGGGGTCGGCGGCGCGGCCGATCTGCTCCAGGACGAGCGCCGCCTCCTCGTCGACCGGACGCTGGGCGGTCTCGTCCCACAGGCGCAGCTCCGCGGGGCACGCGATGGTGAGCCCATAGCGCGCTAACCTCCCGACCGCCACGGAGTCAGATTACGGGATCGCCTCTGCGGACGTTCTTCTCGATCTCGCTGGCGGCGTAGTCGAGAAGCTCGTGGGCGAGGCTGGACAGCGCACGCGCGCCGGCCACCTCCTCGCCGATCTGCGCGACCGGCTTGTCGTCGGGGTTGCGCCGAGACTGGCCGATGCCGCGCAGCTCCCTGCCGCTGGGCGTCTTGATGGTGGCGATCGCCTGCGTGTAGTCCTGGTCCTCGTCGAAGTTCAGCTCGACGGTCCACTTGGTCATATGTCCACTATCGCGCAATAAGCGGCAGATGGGTATGACTATCGCCGGTCGCCTTGCCGAGGGCGAGGTCGGCGAAGCGGCGGGCAAAGGGCTGCCACACCTCGCGCACGTCCTCCTGCCGCTCGTCGACCTCGGCCACCAGCTCCTCGGCGCCTTCGAGCCCTTCCGTCCAGGCGGCGAACGTCTCGGTGTCGGTCTCGATGTGAAACTGGATGCCCCACGCCCGGTCGCCGGCACGGAACGCCTGATGCGGGTAGTGGGTGGAGGCGGCGAGCAGCACCGCCCCGGCGGGCAGGATGGTGATCTCGTCGCTGTGGTGCTGGATCACGTCGGGGGCGAACGGGATCGGCCCGAACAGCGGGTCGCCGGCGGCGATGTCGCGCTTGGCGACAAGCTTCGCCCCGATCTCAAGCCCGCTCGGGGACTGCTCGACCCGGCCGCCGAGGGCCTGCGCGAGCAGCTGCCCGCCCAGGCAGATGCCCAGCGTCGGCACCCGGTGGCGGACCGCCTTGCGCAGCAAGGATTCAAGCCGCGGGAACCAGTCGACCGTCTGGTACGCGCTCTGCGCGCCGCCGAGCACGATGAGCGCGGCGTAGCCGTCGAGGGTCTCGGGCAGCTCCTCGCCCGCATACGGGCGCTTGACCTCAAGCTGGAGCCCGGCGTCGGTCAGCCAGCCGCCCAGCCGGCGGATGTCGTCGGTGGGGTCGTTCTCGACCACCAGCGCAGTGCTTTCCATCAGAGACGCGCGGAGGTGACCGTGGTTTTCAGGCGACGGGAGAATCCGCGCTTCCTCCTCTCAATGTTGGATACAGGGTGTGTGCGTGCTTGGTGTGTGTCGCGGGGTTCGGGTTTCAGCAGGCGGCATACTACCTCGGCCTGCGCATGGGGAGGTGCCCGTCGTGCCAGCCAGCACCCGCCCCCATTCCGTGATCGTCGTTTGGTGACCAGATTCTCGGTCTGGGAGATACGTTTCGCCCACAGAAAGTGATCTTCATTGTCTGTTGTGGGACAAGGCTTTAACCTCGACCTCATGACTCCTCTGCGCGCAGAGTTCCCGCACCTGAAATCCCGGCATCCCACCATGTAGTCACGGCCGTGGCGCAAGGAGACAATGACGTGAGGCGGGCCTACAAATTCCTGCTGCGGCCCACCACCAAGCAGGAGCAGGCACTGACCCGGTGTGCGGAGGCGCACCGGCTGTTGTACAACGCCGCGCTGACCGAACGCCGTGAGGCGTACCGGCGGGCCAAGGTAACTATCCGCTACGGTGACCAGTCCGCTCAGCTCAAGGACATCCGCCGAGCCGACCCCGACGACCAGGGTTGCTGGTCGTTCTCCTCCCAGCAGGCCACACTGCGCCGCCTGGACAAGGCGATGCAGGCATTCTTCCGACGAGTCAAAACCGGGCAGCGGCCCGGCTACCCCAGGTTCAAGGGCCGGGGCTGGTTCAACACCGTGCAATGGCCCAAAGACGGCGACGGCTGCCGGTGGGATCCCACCCCCGACGCCTCGCATACACGGGTTTATCTGCAAGGCGTGGGACACGTGCGCGTCCAAGCCCACCGCAAGGTCGCCGGCCGCGTCAAGACGATCTCGGTCAAACGCGAAGGCCGCCGCTGGTTCGTGGTGCTGGCCTGTGACGACGTGCCCGCACAGCCTCTGCCCGCCACCGGATCGACCGTCGGCATCGACCTGGGTGTGGCCTCGTTCCTGACCACCTCCGACGGTGTGCACATCCCCAACCCGCGACCCCTGGACGCCAGCCGCACCCGGCTGGCCCGGGCACAGCAAGCGCTGTCGCGGTGCACCCGCGGGTCCCACCGCAGAAGAAAGGCACGACAGCGCCTGGCCGCCCTGCACGGCAAGATACGCCGCCAACGAGGCGACCACGCCCACAAAACCGCGCTGTGGCTGGTACGCCACCACGACGTGATCGTCTACGAGGCGCTGCGCATCGCCAACATGACGCGATCCCCGGCGCCCAGGCCTGAAGGCGAAGGCGGATACGCACCCAACGGCGCGGCCGCCAAGGCCGGACTCAACCGAAGCATCCTGGACGCGGGTTGGGGGGTGTTCCTGTCGATACTGACCGCCAAGGCTGAAAGCGCCGGACGGCTCCTGACCGCCGTCGACCCTCGCAACACCTCCCGCACCTGCCCGCAATGCGGACACTGCGCCAAGGACAACCGTGTCACCCAAGCCGACTTCACCTGCATCCGCTGCGGTCACACCGCACACGCAGACGCCGTCGCCGCAGTCAATATCCTCAGGGCAGGGCTTGCCCTTCAGGCGGCGCAAGCTTCCTGAGAAGCTGACGCCTTCAGGCGTCAGAGGAGTCACAATGCTTGACAGTACTTGATCGGTACCCTATAAAACTAATTGGTTATGGAACTTGAGGGTTATGAAAGCGACGATGCGCTGGATCGCATGTTCGCCGCGCTGGCCGACCCGACGCGGCGGGCGATCCTGGCACGGCTCGCCGCGGGCGACGCGACCGTCACCGAGCTTGCCGCGCCGTTCGCGATGAGCCAGCCCGCCATCTCCAAACACCTCAAGGTGCTCGAGCGCGCCGGCCTGGTCACGCGCGGGCGCGACGCGCAACGCCGCCCGGTGCGTTTGGAGGCCGAGCCGCTCAAGGCCGCGACAGACTGGCTGGAGACCTACCGCCGCTTCTGGGAGAAGCGCTACCGGCGCCTCGACGCCCTACTGGAGGAGTTGCAGGAGTGAGCACCGTCATCACCACACCGACCGACACCCAGATCGTCATGACCCGCGAGTTCGACGCGCCGCGCGACCTGCTTTTCGCCGCGCTGACCCGGCCGGAGCTGCTCAAGCGGTGGCTCGGGGCGGACGGCTGGGAGCTGGTCGAGTGCGAGATCGACCTGCGGGTGGGTGGTCGCTGGCGCTTCGTCTCGGTGGGGCCGGACGCGCTGCGCATGGGCCACGGCGGCACGTACACCGAGATCGTGCCCGGCTCGCGCCTGGCCTACACCGAAACCTACGACGATCAATGGTTCCCGGGCACCGCGCTGGTCGAGGCCGACCTGCTCGGGTCCACGACCCTGGTCACCACGCTGACCCTCCCCAGCCGGGAGGTCCGCGACCTTGTCCTCGCCTCGCCGATGGAGCGGGGCGTCAACGAGAGCCACGACCGGCTCACGAAACTATTGGGGGAAATCAATGAACTGGACGCTTGAGGTCGTCGTCGTACCGGTTTCGGACGTCGACCGCGCCAAGGAGTTCTACGAGTCGAAGCTCGGCTTCAACGTCGACCACGACACGCGGGTCGGTGACGACATGCGTTTCGTCCAGCTGACCCCGCCCGGCTCCGGCTGCTCCATCGTGATCGGCAAGGGCGTGGCCAAGATGGAGCCCGGCTCGCTGCAAGGCGTGCAGCTGGTCGTCAACGACGTGCGCAAGGCGCGCGCCGAGCTGGTGTCGCGGGGGGTGGAGGTCAGCGAGGTCCAGTTCGCGAGCCCGTCCGGCTTCCGCGACGCCACCGACGAGGACACCGACCTGAACAATTCGGGCTTCGTCTTCCTGCACGACCCGGACGGCAACGGCTGGGCCGTGCAGCAGATCACCTCCCGCCCGTGACGGCGGAGTCGTTCAAAGCTCGCCTGCGCCCGGGCATGGGCGCGGGTGAGATCTTCGCGCTTGCCAAGGAGTTCATCGACCTGCCGCCGGGCGAGATCTCCCGGTTGCTTGACAGCCCGGCCCACGACGCCCGGGTGGGGGCACTGTCCATCATGGACAAACAGGCCCGGCGCAAGTCCACACCGGACACCCGGCGCAAGGAACTCTATGACCTGTACCTGGGGCGGATGGACGCGATCGGCACCTGGGATCTGGTCGACCTCGGTGCGCCCTGGGTGATCGGCCGCTACCTGGCCGACCGGCCGCGCGACGTCCTCTACTCCCTCGCCGCGTCCGAGAACCCTTGGGAGCGAAGGACCGCCATCGTCAGCTGCCTCTTTTTCGTGCGCCAGGGCGAGGTCGGCGACACCTTCGCCATCGCCGCCATCCTCGCCCGCGACCCGCACGACTATGTGCGGAAAGCCACGGGCGGGCTGCTGCGCGAGGCCGGCAAGAAGGACCAGCCCCGGCTGCTGTCCTTTCTGGACGAACACGCCGCGTCGATGCCGCGGGAGATGCTGCGCTACGCCACCGAACGCCTGGACAAGCCGGTCCGCCAGGCGTATCTGTCGCTTCAGCCGAAGTACGCCCGCAACCGGCCGGCGTAAACCTGGCGCTCCTCAGCGCTCGCCCAGTCGGCCAGGGGGTGCGATTGGTAGAGCTCATCGCCCTGGTAGCGGGGATACACGTGCACGTGCAGGTGCCAGACGTCCTGATAACCGGCCGGCTCATTGTGCTGGCGGGTGGATACGCCTTGGCAGCCATAGGTTTGCCGGATCGCGACGGCCACCTCGCGGACCAGATCCCCCACCGCCCGGTAGGCCTCGGCCGGGATGGAGTAGAGGTTCTCATGATGCTCGGCCGGGACGACGAGGACATGTCCGAGGTTGTTCGGCCACCAGCGCGCGGCGACGAAAGCCGCGGCGTGCTCGGTGCGAAGCACGATGTCGTCGACCGTGTTGATCCCGTCGGCACGGCCGGCCAGGAGGTCGCAGAACGGGCACCGGTATCCTGCCGGCTCGTGCTTGAGCTGCATCGGGCCAGCCTATTCGGTGCGGGGCGGAGGGCCGAGGTCCCTCACCCACCGACATGATCGATATACGGCCTTAGCTGGGCAATCTCAGGCATGCTGGAGTCGAAGGCAACCGAATACCATCGATGCGGACAACCGGATTGAGGCCATCATGGAGTTCTCCGGCTTGCGCGACGGTAAAGCTTGGCCGCTGACCCGGCGCGACGTCGTCATCCGAGCCTTGGGCGTGACCACCGCCGCCCTGGCTGGGCTCGCCGTCGGGGCCCGGCCCGGGATGGGTGCCGGCGTCATGCTTGGACAGCAACCAGGTCAGCCGGACTGGCGATTCTGCGGCAAGTGCAACGGCATGTTCTTCAGCGGACCCAACGGCACCTACTACCGGGAAAACCAACGCTGCCCCGCAGGCGGCCTGCACAACCCACTGGGCTACAACTTCGTCCTACCGCACGACGTGCCCGGCACGCCAACAGCACAACCGGACTGGCGATTCTGCGGCAAATGCAACGGCATGTTCTTCAGCGGACCCAACGGCACCTACTACCGCGACAACCAACGCTGCCCCGCAGGCGAACTGCACAACCCACTGGGCTACAACTTCGTTTTGCCACATCAAGGGGTACCCCCGGAGCCTTCCACCACCATGACCCAGACGGAGCAGCAGGTTGCCGATCTGGTCAACGCCGCGCGGACGCGGGCGGGTTGTGCGGTGGCATTGCAGCCCGATGGACGCCTTGTGGCGGTGGCGCGCGCCCACAGCCAGGACCTGGCCGACCACCCGGGCCCGCCGGGCCTGTGGGAGAAGGGAAGCCAGGGTGGCCAGGGCCATTACGGTTCGGACGGTAGCCTTAGCGCGGATCGGATATCGAGGGCCGTCGGGACCAGCGGGACAGAGAATTCCTATGTGGAGTGGTTCACCGGCACGGCGCCCGCCCCGTCGGCGCAGCGTGCGTTCGACTGGTGGTGGAAGAGCCCGTACGGGCACAAGGAAAGCATGCTCGACTGCAATCACCGGACCACCGGTGTGGGGATAGCGACCGGTCAGGGTTTCATCCCGCAGGGGCAGCCGGGCGCCGGTCAGCAGGCGGCTTTCCACTACTACACCCAGGCTTTCGTCAACTGACCTGCCGGAGCAGAACACGGTTCAGTCCATTACGGCCGCGACCGTAATGGCGACTTTCCTTTGGTTGCCTTCTCAGACGGTTGAGCCTAGCGTATCGGTCCAGGCCGTAATTTACTGTCTACACGGAAGTGACCTCAAACGAATGCCGTTTCTTGGACGCCGCCGGTTTCGGCGGCTCGTGACATTGACCGCGGTCGCCGCGCTGGCGTTGGCGCCGGCCACGGCGGCCACCGCCGAGACCACCTATCCGCTGTACACCGACCGTGGGATCGTGCCGCTGACCGCGACCACCACCTCGGGCGGTGAAACCGCTCGCATGCCCGACGGTACCTACCGGACATGGCTTGCCGTGACGGGTCTGCCCGCCGCGGGCGTACCCGCCTACCTCGCCGAGATCGACCCTTTCACCCGTAGCGTGTTGCGCAAGTTTCCGATGGCGAACGCGTCAGGGGCGTGGGGAGTCTCCGTTGCGGACAATGGTGACGTGTATGTCGCCACGAGCGTCAACGGCGACCTGTTCCGTCTGCCTTGGGGCAGTGCGGAAATCGAGAACGTGGGCCGGCCGATGCCGGACGTCAGCTTCCTGTGGGAAGGCGACACCGACGAGAGCGGCACCTACTACATCGGCACATACCACGGCTACGCGACGGGTGCGCTGCCACCCGCGCACCTGGTTAGCTGGGATCCGGACACGCGCCAGTACCGGGACTACGGAACTTTCGGCGACCGGTACACCTATGTGCGGTCGGTCGAATACGCCGACGGGCAACTGTATGTCGGGCTCGGACCGTTCACGGCGTTCTACCGCGTCGACCCGGTCAGCGGCGCCAAGACCGAAATACCGTTGCCGCCCGGGGTTTCCGGTGACAAGTACACATACCAACTCGACGACGCGGGCGGCTTCCTGTATGTGCTGTTCGCCGGGGGCGTGGAGGCGTCGGTCGGCTGGGTGTACGACCTCAAGCGTGAGGATTGGAGCCGCACGGGCAACCTCGGTGCGTATGCGGGCCAGTCGGTGACGAGCGCGTCCCGCAACGGCGAGGTGTACCTGGTGCGCGGCGGTGAGCTGACAGCCTACCAGCCGCACAGCGGGCGTTTCCGGCCCACCGGGTTCAAGGGCAACGTCGACCTCGGCGGGCTCGGCGCGGCCAAGGGCATCGAGCGGGTGGTCAACCCGGCCAACGGTCACGAGATGATCGTTTCCGGCCAGCCCACCGGGCAGATGTTCCAGTACGACCTGGTGACCGGGGAGGGTTCGATCGGCGTGGTGGCCGGCATGACCGGGACCCCGACCGCTCCGCGTTCACTGGCTGTCGGCCCGGACAACCGCGTCTACGGCGGCGGCTACTTCTCCGGCGGTTTCGTCGCGTGGGATCCGGGCACCGCCGAGTGGTCGGTGAACGAATTCCACCACCAGATCGAGGGCATGGCGACGCACAACGGCATCCTGTATCTGGGCGTGTATCCCAACGCCGAGATCTTCGCCTACGACCCGGCCCAGCCGTTCGGCGACACCAACCCGAAGAAGGTGTTCGACCTCAAGGAGTACGGGCAGGAACGGCCGTGGACGCTGGTGTCGGCGGGCGACTACCTGGCGATCGGCACCTCGCCGAAGAACACCGAAACCGAAGGGGCGCTTACCCTTTACAACCCGGCCGACGGTACCCATCGGGTCTTCAAGGGCGTCGCCGGACCGCAGGAGATCAGCGCGCTGACCTATCGCGACGGCGTGGTCTACGGCGGTTCGCTGGGCTGCTGCGTGCTGGCCGCACCGTCCAAACAGGACGGGCGGGTGTTCGCGCTCGACGTGGCCACGGGCGACAAGCTGTGGGAGACCGTGCCGCTGCCCGGCGAGCACGGTGTCAACGGCCTGGCCTTCGACGGTCAGGGCCGGCTGTTCGGCCTCACCGCGGGCAAGGGCTTCGAGCTCGACCTGAACACGCGTCAGGTGCTCCGCTCGGCCGAGTACATCGCTTACAACTGGCCGCCCACGGTCGGCTTCCAGCCGCGAGCGGTCAACCTCGTGTTCGACCCGCACGACGGATACCTCTACGGCACTGTCGCAAGCAGGTTCGTGCGGATCGACCCCGAAACGCTGACCAACACGACGCCGGGGGTGCGGGCACAACCGAGCCTGTTCGCCACCTCGCCCACCGGCGCCGGGCCGAAGTACTTCCTGCAGGGCAACAACCGGCTGATCGAGAGCCGCTGGTACGACTGAGCGGCTACGGCAGGATGAGGGTAGCGACCACCGGCCGGTGGTCGCTGCCCTCCAGATCCAGCACTTTGAGGTCGGCGACGCCGATGCGGCGGTCGGCGAGGACCCGGTCGAGGGTGACGGGCGGGATGCGGTCACCGTCATACGGTCCCCAGGTGCCGATGAAACCTTTTCCGCGCACGTCGGCCGCGTCCCGGTACCCGCTGGAAATTAATGTTCTTAAAACTGAGTGGTCGAGGGTGGCGTTGAAGTCCCCGGCGAGGATCTGCAGCGGCCCGCCGGGGGTGGCTTTGTGCTGCCTGGCGAAGCTGCGCACCCACGGGTCGACGCTTTCGCTGCCCCCCGGCGCGACCGGGTGCACCGACTCGACCCACACTCCATATTGGACGACTTCGGCGCGCGCCTGGCCGAACTGCCACGGGTTCTGGCGCAGCTCGCCGTTGCGCAGCGGGGTCCGCGAGTAGAGCCCGGCGCCGATGACGCTGGGCTTCGGGTAGAGAACCTGGTGCGGCAGAAGCTCATTGAGCCCCACCGCTTGCTTCGCGAACTCCGGCGTCAGCTCCTGCACCGCAAGGATGTCGACGTCGTTCTCCCGGACCAGCGTGACAAGCTGCTCGACGGATGCCGCGCCGGCAAGCAGGTTCGCCGACATGACCCGCAGCGTCGGGCCATCGGCGCCGGCCCGCGCATCAAGGTCCGGCAGGCCGCGCGGCACCACGCACAAAGCCAGCGTCACGGTGGTCACCGCGGCGAAGGCGACCACGCGCCACCGGCGCATCAGCGCGACCACGGCCAGCGGCAGGATCGAGGTCGCGGCGATGTACGGGGTGAAGGCGATCAGCTGGGTGGCCGGGTACCCCTTGTCCCAGCCACCCAGCCGGACGATGGCCCAGATTGCCCAAGGAGACACAAAGAGCCAGGGCAAAGCCCCCGTCAACCATCGCCGCATGGGAAACCACCCTAACCTCGCGAGCCGACCTGTCGGTGAAGATTTGATGGAGGTACCGTGCAGCCATGATCGAACCCCTGCGCCCTCAGACCCTGCGCCCCGGCGACAGCGTGGCCCTCGTCTCGCCGTCCGGCCCGGTGCCGGCCGAGCGCGTCGAGCAGGCCGTCGCCGTGCTGACCTCCTGGGGCTTGAAGCCGCACGTGTATCCGCATGTTCTCAAAAGATTCGGATATTTCGGGGGTACCGATGAGGAGCGCGCGACGGATCTGAACGCTGCCCTGAACGATCCGCAGATGCGCGCGATCTGGTGCACCAGGGGCGGCTATGGCGTGCAACGCATCGTCGACCGGCTCGACCTGGAGGCGATCACCCGCGACCCCAAGCTGATCATCGGCTTCTCCGACATCACCGCGCTGCACCTGGCTTTGTGGCGGCGCGTCCGCCTGGCCACGGTCCACGGCCCGGTCGCGGCCCAGCTCGACCGGGGCGCGGGTTCGGTGACCGCGCTCGGCGCCTTCCACGCCATCATGACCGACCGGCCGGTGACGATCGAGGCCGACGCCGCCGAGCCGACCTACCCGGTCCGGGTCGCCGGGCAGGCGACCGGCCCGCTCGTCGGCGGCAACCTGTCGATCGTGGCCGCGACGTTGGGCACGCCGGACTGGCCCGACCTCGCCGGGACGGTCCTGCTGCTGGAGGACGTCAACGAGGAGCCGTACCGGGTCGACCGCATGCTGACCCAGCTGCTGCGCAGCCACGCACTCGACGCGCTGGCCGGTGTCGCGATCGGACAGTTCACCGACTGCGGCTCCGGTGACGAGGTCGTCGAGGTCCTCGCCGAACGCCTTGGCGCCCTTGGGGTTCCGGTGCTCGGCGGGCTGCCGGTCGGGCACGGCGAACAGCACGTGGCGGTGCCGCTCGGCACACGGGCCACATTGGACACCGACACCGGCACCCTAACGGTTGAGGCTGTAACACTGGCGCGCGCATAGCAACGCGCGGCATTGCCGCCCCACAAGCCGACGACCAGATTCCGAGCGCCGGTCGCAATGCACACGACCGGCGCCCGGTGAGCTTGCCTACTTCTCCTGAGTGTCTTGCTCTCCCTCAGCCTCGGCGAGCGCGAGTTTGAGTTTGAGTTCGTCCTTGACCGCGAACGAGATCACCTGGTCCATGCGGACGGCGAGGCGGTCGATGGAGCCCTGAAGCCGGGTCTCCATCTGCGCCATCTCCGCACGCATGCCCACACTGGAAATCTCGAGGTTGCCTACCCGTCCGGTCAATCCGTCCACCTTGGCGTCGATGGAGTCGACCTTGACGGTGAGTCCGGCGATGTCCTCGCGGATCGCCTTCTGGCCGAGCTCAAGACCTCCCAACCTTTCCTCGACCACGTCAAAGCGCTCCTCTGTCCAAGCAGCGTGGATAGCGAGGGTCTCGTTGACATCCTGGACCCCTCGGGCCACTGCCATAAGCGGTCCTCCGTTCACGATCACCTCGCTCATGTCCTGGTGAACCTTGTCCGTCCGGCGTTTCACTTCCTTGGCGATCACTTGCTTCTGCCCCTTTCCGGAGTGGTTGGGGGCGGACATGAAAACGTGGTGTTGCACGTTCATCCTAAGCAACTAACTCAGCATTGGTAAAGACTGCTCGGGTGGACTTTTTCGCAATACCTGATGTGCAGGTGGTTGTCGTGATTGTCCAGTGCGGCGGTCAGCCCTTCGCCGATCAGCACCGGGTCGTTGAACCAGATCACCTTGACGTGGCCGGGCGCCGCCGCCCGGATCATCTGGACCAGCTGGCGCGTCGCCGCCCGGTCGTAGGTGGCCGACTGCCACGTGATCCGGCCGGAGAGGCACTGCGCGTTGTCGGTCCGGATCGGCCAGAGGTCGACGTCGAGCCCGACCTCGTGGCTGGCGTGCCCCGGGATGTCGCCACCGTGCTCGAACCCGGCGTCCCCCAAGGGAACCTGGCCCTGCGCGGTGGTGGCGAAGTCGGCAACCGCCTTCTCCAGCTGGCCGATGGCGCCCGCCGTGGCCCAGTTGGCAAGGCCGTTGCCGTCCGGGTCCTTGTCGCACAGGTTCACCAGCGACGGATAGTCGTAATGCCACACCAGGTTTCGCCAGGTGATCGGTCCGGGGATGCCGTCGGCGCCGATGCCCGCGTGCGACTGGAAGCCGCGCACCGCCGTCGTCACGGCCGCGTTGAACACCCCGTCGACCGGCAGGCCGGCGTTGCGCTTGGCGTTGAGCTGCACCTGAAGCGCCCGGACGACGTTGGCGGCGGTGGAGCCCTGGCTGATCTGCACGACGAGCGCGCCCCAGGTCTGCGGGCCCACGATGCCGTCCACCCCAAGCCCTCTGGCGGACTGGAAGCCTCGGGCGGCGGTGTCCGTCGCCGAGTCGAACACGCTGTTCTTGGGGGTGCTGAACCCGTGATGCTGCAACAGGTACTGGATGGCCAGGACGTCGGCGCCCCGGCTGCCACTGCTCTGGGTGTGGAAGAAGGCGTTGGCGTACGCCTCCGCCGGGTTTGTCCCGGCGCAGAAGCTGACCGGCGCGACGGTCGCGAGGATCAGCAGAAGGCGAGCGGCGAGTTTCATGGCACAAACTGTAAATACTTTGCCTATCCTTCTCTAATGGCGCCGGGAAATGCCCTTGTCCACGACCTGTTCACCGGGTTGGGCATCCTCGTGGCCGCGGGCGTGTTCGTGCTCCAGAAGCGGTACTGGAAACCCGACGATCGCATCTGGATCGTGGTGGCGGGTGCGCTCGTGGGCGGCGCGCTGCTGGGCCGCCTCGGCACCTGGGTGCAGCACTTCGACCTCAGGCAGAACGCGAGCCTGGCCGAGCAGTGGCTCTACGGCAACAGGAGCATCCTGTCCGGGCTGGTGGGCGCCTACTTCGGAGCGCTGCTGGCCAAGCGGCTGTGCGGGTACAGGGCCAAAACCGGAGACATGTTCGCGCCGGCGGTGGCGATCGGCATGGCCGTGGGCAGGGTCGGCTGCCTGCTCACCGAGCTGCCCGGCACGCCGACCGGGGGCGGCTGGGGCGTCACGACATGGGACGGCGTGCCGCGCCACCCGTCGTTCGCCTACGAGATCGCCTTCCAGCTCGCCGCGTTCGTGGTGCTGCTGCGCCTGCGCGGGCGGGTCGACCTGTTCGCCACCTACCTCGTCGGATATGCGATGTTCCGCTTCGCGGTGGAGTTCGTCCGTGGTAACGAGGTGGTGTTCGCCGGGCTGACCCGGCCACAACTGTTCCTGCTGGCCCTTGCCCCGCTTGCGGTCTGGCGCATCGGCAGGTGGGTTCGCAACCGTGAGGACCGGGAGGCAAGAGATGACGGTAAGCCCGAACTGGACCCCGCCCGAGCCGCCGAGGCCGGCTGACGGCAAGCAGCCGATCAGGCCGGGCCGGATGTGGACCGGCATCGGTCTGGCCCTCGGCGCCCATCTGCTGACCATCCTGGTCGGCTGGATCGTCGCCCTGACCATGTCGGGTGAGGCCGCGTTCACCTTCCTCACCGTCGCCGCGATCGGCCAGGTGGTCCTGGCGATCGCCGCGCTGGTCGCCGGCACGATCCTGGCGGTCAGGGGGCGCGACGGCGGCATCGGCCTGGGCATCATCATCGGCTGGGCGGTCGGGATGATCATCAGCCCGGTGATCGGCTTCGGCGTGTGCGTGTCGCTTGTGGACAGCCAGGGGATGTTCGGATGAGCACCGGCATGCAGCTCAGAGGGGATCGAATTCACAGGTACGTCAACGCTTTCTGCCCGCACTGCCACTCCCCCGACGTGCCCCTGGCACAGGTGCGCCGGCTTTCCGGGTGGCTGGCCGAGCGCGACGGCCGGATCTGGCTCGAACGCGGATGCCCGGAGCACGGCCTGGTGCGGACGCTCTACGACGAGGTGCCGGAGATCCTGCGGTACCTGGAGATGTGGACGGCGCCGACCAAGACCCACGTGCCGGACGTGCGCGGCAACTTCGACCCGATCCCGGCGGCTTATCTGAAAGGCTTGCCGGAGATGCAGACCCAGCACACCTGCATTCTGCTGGCCGACCTGACCGACCACTGCAACCTGCGCTGCCCCACCTGCTTCACCGACTCCTCGCCCGCGATCAGCGGGGTGGTGCCACCGGCCGAGGTTCTGTCCAGTGTGGACACCCGGCTGTCCCGGGAGAACGGGCGCATCGACGTGCTGATGCTCTCCGGTGGCGAGCCGACGCTGTATCCGCAACTCAAGGAGCTGCTCGCCGAACTGATGCAGCGGCCGATCACGCGGATCCTGATTAACACCAACGGGATCAGGCTGGCGCGCGACGACAGTCTGCTGGAGATGCTCGACCCCGGGCGGGTCGAGGTCTACCTCCAGTACGACGGGCCGTCGGCGGCGACGAGCCGCCATCACCGGGGCGCTGACCTGAGCCGGCTCAAGGAGCAGGCGATCGACCGGCTCTCGGAGCGCGGCATCTTCACCACGCTCACCATGACGGCGGCGCTCGGCGTCAACGACGGCGAGATCGGCGCGGTCATCAAGCGCGCCCTGGACACGCCGTATGTGGGCGGGGTCAGCATCCAGCCCCAGTTCGGGTCGGGGCGATCCGGGCCGATCGACGGGCTTGACCGCCTGACCCACACGGGGGTGCTGGCGCGGCTGGAGGGACAGACGGGCGGGCTGGTCACGTGGCGCGACTTGACGGCGTTGCCTTGTTCGCATCCGCATTGCTGCTCCGTCGGGTACCAGATAAAAGATGACAGCGGGCAATGGCGGTCTCTCACCGCCCTGATCGGACACGAAAAACTCCTTGAGTTCCTTGAGCTTTCGCCCGAGGTCATCGCCAACCGCATCGCCGATGTCGAGATCGGAGCGCACTGGCGGGCGGCGGTCAAGGAATCGTTGCTGGGCCTGCTTTCCGAGCAGTCGTCGCTGTCGCATCCGCGCGTGGGCGACCTGTGGCGCGACATCTGCGAAAACTGCGACCTGGGCGTGTCGACGCTCGTGCAGCTGGTCCTGCCGGGCGGGCAGAAGCGGCTGCGCAAGCTGCTCGGCGAGCGGGTCAAGCGGATCACCGTCAAGCCCTTCATGGACATCTCAACGATGATCGAGGAGCGGCTGGCGCAGTGCTGCGTGCACGTCGCGACCGTGTCAGAAAGCGGGCATCAGTGCGCCCCGTTCTGCGCGGTCCAGGCGTGGCCGGCCCTCTCGCAGCAAAGGTTGCCCCGTGCAACAGCAGCCCTATGACCCGCTGCGGTTGTGTGTTTTCGCCACAATCGCGTTGCTGGGATGGGTTTTCGGGCCGGTTGCGGTGGTTGCCTTTGCTGCCATCGGATTTATCGGGTACCTGAACGCGCGTCGCGCAGGCCTGAAAAGCTCGCGTTGCTTTCTGCGCGACACGCGTCTGGTGCTCGCCTACCTTGCGCTGCTGGCGCTGGCGGGCGCCGGCGGGATCGCCTGGTGGGTGGTGAGCCCGTAGCTGAGCGCGTCGACAAGCGCGTGCCAGCTGGCCTCGACGACGTTCTCGTGCACGCCCACGGTTGTCCAGTCCCGGCCGTGCTCGTCGACCGTCTCCACGAGCACCCGCGTCACCGCGTCGGTGCCGTGCGAACCGGCCAGGATGCGCACCTTGTAGTCGGCAAGCTCCAAGCCTTTCAGCGACGGGAAGTGGCGCTCCATCGCTTGGCGCAAGGCCTGGTCGAGCGCGTTGACCGGGCCGTTGCCCTCGGCGGTGGCGATGACCCGCTGCCCGCGCACCCGCAACTTGACGGTGGCCTCGCTGACCACGGCGCCGTCCTCGCGATGCTCCACGATGACGCGGTACGACTCGAGGTTGAACGGTGTGGTCTGCTCCCCCATCGCCTGGCGGACAAGCAGCTCGAACGAGGCGTCGGCGGCCTCGAACGACCAGCCTTGCGCCTCGAGTGTTTTCACCTGATCGACCACTTTGGACACCGTCTCGGGCTGACCGGCCAGGTCCAGGCCGAGCTCGCGGCTCTTGAGCTCGATGCTGGCCCGGCCGGCCATCTCCGTGACAAGGATCGTCATGCCGTTGCCGACCAGGGCGGGCTCTATATGGTTGTAGAGCGCCGGGTCGACTTTGATCGCGCTCGCGTGCAGCCCCGCCTTGTGGGCGAAGGCGGCCGACCCGACGTATGCCTGGTGGGTGTCGGGTGCGATGTTCGCGATCTCGGCGATGGCGTGGGAAACGTGTGCCATCTGTTCGAGGCAGCCCTCCGGTAGGACGGTCATGCCAAGCTTGAGCTGCAGGTTGGCGACGAGGGCGAAGATGTCGGCGTTGCCGGGCCGCTCGCCGTAGCCGTTGGCTGTCCCCTGCACGTGCCGCACGCCCGCCTCGACGGCGGCGATGGTGTTGGCGACCGCGCAGGCGGTGTCGTTCTGGGCGTGCATGCCCAGCAGGGCCGGGTCGACCTCCAGGTCCTCGATCGCCTTGGTGATCATCGAGGGCAGCATGCCGCCATTGGTGTCGCACAGCACGACCCGCTCGGCGCCCGCGTCCAGCGCCATCCGCACGACGCTGCGCGCGTAGTCCGGGTCGAAGCGGAAGCCGTCGAAGAAGTGCTCGCAGTCGACGAAGACCCGGCGTCCGTGGCGGGTGAAAAACTTGACGCTGTCGCGGACCATCGCCAGGTTCTCCTCGCCCGTGGTGCGCAGCGCCCGCTCCACGTGACGGATATCCGACTTGGCGACCAGGCAGACCACCGGCGTCTCGGCGTCGAGCAGGCCCTGCAGCTGCGGGTCCTCGTCGGCGCTCACGCCGGCCTTGCGGGTGGAGCCGAAGGCCACGAGCAGCGCGTGCTTGAGGCTCAGCTCTGTGCGCGCCCTTCGGAAGAACTCGGTGTCCTTGGGGACCGCCCCCGGCCAACCCCCCTCGATGAACCCCACCCCGAACTGGTCCAGCAGCCTGGCGACCGCCAGCTTGTCGGCGACCGAGTAGGTCAGCCCTTCGCGCTGCGCCCCATCGCGAAGCGTGGTATCGAAGATCTGCATGTTCCACCTCTTGTGTGCACCGCAAAACAAGAAGACCTCCCGCGGGTGCGGGAGGTCTGCGCGTCGGCGGGAAGGATGCCGGCGCGCTAAGTGCCAATAATCAGCACGAAGCTAGTCACGATCGGTAGCTTTGCACCCGATGCCGCGATCTGGAAGCAACCTCCCATATTTCGGGAACGCGGAGCGCGCGAGCCGCTGGCCACGGCGGGCTCGCGCTATTTGCCGGCGTCTATCAGGAAGTTGCGTCCCAGGCCTAGCAGCACCCGATCGGCCGTGACGAGCTGAAGCCGCGCGTTCGCCGCCTGCGCCACGATGAGGCGGTCAAACGGGTCGTGCTTTGCCAGCTCGGGATACTCGCGGATCGCCTCGGCGTCCTCGGCTGTGATCGCCATCAGGAACAGGCCTTGCGCAAGGATGCGCTCGCTGAACCTCGCCGGGATCACCAGCTTTCCGAGCATGGCCTTGAAAGTCAGCTCCCACACCGTGGCGGCGGAAACGTAGACCCGGGTGGCCTCAGTGATCGCCGTGCGCGCCCGCGGCCCAAGCCGTGGGCTGTCGTCAAGCAGCCACAGCAACGCTTGGCTGTCAAGCAGCATCATGGCCGTCGCCGTAGAACATCCGCTGGACATCTGGATCGAGTTCGCCGAGCGCGCCGTCGTCGTACGAAATCTCGCCCTTGAGGCCACCGAACACCACTGGCGAAGGGCGATGCGGGACCAGATCCGCTGTCGGCCGGTCATGGTCATGCATACGACACACAATAGACTTAGTCTAGTCGGACTAGCCAATCGGTCCGCGTCGACTCATGGCACCATTGTCCGGTGATCGATGGACGCGAACCCATCTATGTTGCCACCTCGACCGACCGGAAGTACCTTCCCTACACGGCCGCGATGGTGCATTCACTGGCCCGCAGCCGCCATCCCGCCACCCGGATCGAACTGACCATCATGCACGTCGGGGTGCCCCAAGCAGACCGGCAGAAGGTGGAGCATGCAGCCGGCGGCGTGGCCATCCAGTGGGTCTTGATTGACGTGGATCGCTATCGGCGCTGGGGGTTGCCCATCGATCCCGTAGTGCTCACACCGCACTACTTCCGATGCGTGCTGGCGCATGTCTATCCCGCGTCGACGCAGCGGGTCATCTACCTCGACGCGGACACCCTCGTCGTGGACGACCTGACGCCGCTGTGGCATTGGCCGCTGGCGCGGCGACCGCTGGCGGCCGCGGGTGATCTCATGTCGGTGGTCCGAGACGCTATCGGCCACTGGCACGAAATTGGCCTGGACGGTGACGCGCCCTACTTCAACTCCGGCGTCTTGGTGATCGACCTCGCGCAGTGGCGCGAGGAGCGGATCGGCGAGCGTGTCATGCGGCAGTGCCAGGCCGACCGCCACCGGCTACTGATACGCAACCGCTGGCCACAGCATGATCAGTACGGCTTCAACGTGGTACTGCAACATCGCTGGGCCCGCTTGGACGAGCGCTGGAACCACTTCCCGGAAAGACGGTCAGCCCGCCCCGGCATCGTCCATTTCCTCGGTGACACCAAGCCGGGTGCACCCCGGACCAGGCCCGAGTTCACCCGCATGTTCACCACCGCCATCGATGCCACGGCGTGGGCGGGCTGGCGGCCACCGGCGACAGCGCAGTGAGCGCGGCAATTGTGTCTAGCTGTTCAGCTCGGCTCCACCGCGACCGAGTAAGGTCTGAACGTGGCGATCATCTCCAACGACCGCTGGGTCAGGCTCCAGACAGTGTTCAACATGCGCGATCTCGGTGGTCTGCCGACCGCGGACGGCCGGGCGGTGCGCCGCGGCCGGCTGTTCCGCTCGGACAACCTGGGCAGGCTGGAGTCGGGCGACAAGGAGGCCTTCATGGCGCTCGGCATCCGCAGGGTCATCGACCTGCGGCGGGTGTCGGAGGTCGAGACCATGGGCAGGGTGCCGGAGTGGACGGGGGCGCTGTGGCGCCATCACCACCTCGAGCACGAGGTGTGGGACCACGGGACCTACCACGACTCGATCGGGGTGGCCCGCTGGCTCGCCGACCGGTACCACGACCTGCTGGAGAGCGGGGCGGCGGACATCGCCAATGTCATCTCCCTGGTCTCCGATGTGGACAGTGGCCCGACCGTGGTGCACTGCGTGGCCGGCAAGGACCGCACCGGTCTGGTCAGCGCCCTGACCCTGTCGCTGCTCGGTGTCGGCGACGACGACATCGCCGCCGACTATGCCCTGACCGAGCTGAGCGAGGACGCCTATCAGGAGTGGTTGCACCGCACCGATCCGGTGGCGGCGGCCAAGATCCAGCCGCCGTACTATGTCCAGACTCCGGCCGAGGCGATGCGCCTGACTCTGCTGGAGCTGCGCGAGCGGCACGGTTCGGTGTTCCAGTACCTTGCGCGCCATGGTATTTCGCGGATGCATGTGGAGCGGATGCGCGCCGGCCTGACCGGCTGAGGTCCTTTTTGGATTATCACGATTGGGTCACGATGATGCCGGCTGACCCGACGAAAACGCTTGCGGTATCTCGCAACTTCCCAGCAGCCCGTTGCCGGTTGGGCATATATCGAAGTGTTTTGCCACCAATGAAACGCCGGGCAGCGGCCACCGATCGAGACTGCTAACTTCCGCGTGTCTGTACCGACACGACTCGGAGGGTTAGATGTTTCACGGGGGAACCTTAGTGCTGCCTGCCCTTTTACGGTGCACCGTAACGCTTGCGCTCGCAGCCACCAGCACTGTCTTGTTTGGACAATCTGTCGCGACGGCAGCGGCGGCCGCACCGGCCCCGCCGGCCGCGGCCCCGGCACCCGCGCGCGCCACGGCCGATCCGGAGCCGTGCAGCGGCGAAGCCGCCACCGAAGCGGCCGCGACAGCGATGGCCGTGCGGTGCGGCATCGCGGTGGAGGCACTCGATCAGCGTACGGAGACCGCTCAGGTCTTCGCGCAACCGGACGGCACCTTGAACGCGCGCCTGCACTCCGGCCCGGAGCGGTTCCAGGACGGCAGCGGATGGCACGACGTCGACCTGAAGCTGGAGTCCAAACCGGACGGTTCTGTGGTGCCCCACGCCCACCCGCGCGGGCTCGCCCTGTCCGGCTCGAACATTTCCATCGGGGTGGCGGACCTGGCGTCGATGCGCACCGGCGCGGCCGGCAATGCGCAGCGCGTCGGCCTGACCTGGACGGGATCGCTTCCCGTACCGGTGCTCGACGGCAACAAGGCAACCTATGTGGACGCGCTTCCCGGCATCGACCTGGAGGTCACCGTCTCCCCCAGCGGATTCGAACAGTTCGTGATAGTCAAGTCCGCCGCCGCGCTCCCGCGGCTTGCCGATGTGCGGCTGGGATTGGACGCCGCAGACCTCAACCCGGTGGCCGAATCCACGGGCGGGTTCCGGCTCGTCGACGACCTCGGGCAGACCGTGCTCGCCGCCCCCACACCGCGGATGTGGGACGCGGCAAAGGATTCCGAGAGCGGCATGCCGGCTCAGGTCAGCAGCGTCAACGTGGAGGTGCTGGCGCCACCGTCGGCCGGTGAGTCACACCCGCTGAAGCTGTCCCCGGACCCGGCGTGGCTGTCCGCCCCGGCCCGGCTGTTCCCGATCACCATCGATCCGGGTCTGTTCTCGGACAACGACACCTACGTTCGCCGCAACGAGCCGAACTCCAGCTTCTTCGGCTCCTCCGAGCTGCTGCTGGGTACGTCGAACGGCGGCGGCAACACGGCGCGCTCGTACCTTCGCTGGTACTACGACGCGATCTACGGAGCGAGGATCTTCTCGGGAACGCTCAGGATCTGGGAGCACCACGCCTACTCGTGCCGTGCGGCGGAGTGGCAGCTGTGGTCGGCCGGCTACATCGGCCCCTCGACGACGTGGAACAACGCGCCCGGCCCGCTCACGCACTACCATTCGTCGTCCGAGACCCGCGGGCACCCCAACTGCTCAAGCGACTACTGGGTTTCGATCGGCGCGACAAACTTCCTGCAGGACATCGCGAACGCGCAGTACCCGTACATCACGATGCTCCTGAAGGCGGCCAACGAGGGCCACAACGACGGCTGGAAGCGGTTCAACTCGGCCGACGCCGGATCGAACCGGCCGTTCCTTGAGATCAACTACACCCGGCCGCCGACGACCAACAACGTCAAGGTTGCCGGAGACTGCGTGTCGTCGTGCAACTCACCGACGACGGTTCGCGTCCTGACCCCGCGGTTGCAGGCCACGGTGGCCGACCCCGAGGGGACCGCCCTGACGGTGAACTTCGAGCTGTGGAACGCCGCCAGGACGGCGCTCGTGGCCTCGACCCAGTTCAGCGGGGTGGCCTCGGGCTCCACGCCGACGTGGACGACGCCGGCCCTGGCCAACAACACGCAGTACCATCTGCGGGTCCTGTCCAAGGACTCGCCGGGCGCGGACAGCGGCTGGTCCGGCTGGTCCACGTTCACCACCAACACCGCCGGGCCGTCGACACCGTCCAATGTGGCCGCCGCGGGTGACTGCTACAACTCGTGTGCCTCCCCGGCCATGCTGCGCAACGCCCGGCCCATCTTCAGCGCATCCGTGGCCCACCCGTTCAATGACACCTTGACCGTCGACTTCGAGGTCTGGAACGCGGGCAAGACCGCCATCGTGACGTCCGGGAGTAAGACGTCGGTGGCGCCGGGGACCTCGACGACCTGGCAACCCGCGGCGAATCTTGCACAAAACCAGCAGATGCATCTGCGGGTCAAGTCCACCGACAGCTACACCCGGGTCAGCTCGTGGTCGGTTTGGTACACCTTCACCACCGACATCACGGCACCGGTCCTGCCGGTGGTGAGCTCCACCCTGTACCCAGAGAAAACAACCGGAACCTACCACGGAGGTGTCGGCATACCGGCGGTCTTCTCCTTGTCCCCCAACGGTTCCGCAGACGTCGTGCAGTACCAGTGGAAGCTCAACGGCGGCTCGGTGACCCTGGTCAGCGTGGCGGCGGGTGCCGCCGCCAATGTGACGATCACCCCGGCCACCGACCTGGAGCAGCTGCTGCAGGTGCAGACCGTTGACACGGCGGGATGGACGTCGGGGTGGAAGGACTACCGGTTCCTGGTGCGGTCCCAGGCCGTCGACGCCGCCTACTGGAAGCTTGACGGCAACACCGCGTCGGCCACGGGTGGCAGCTCCTACACCGGTGTCCTGTCCGGCGGTCCGGCCTTCGAGGACTCCGTCATCAACCCCGCCAATCCGGCCGGCTCCGGCAAGGGCCTGCGCCTTGACGGGACCGACGACTACATGTCAGGCCCGACAACCATTTCCACCGACCACCCCGCAGGGTTCAGCGTCTCGGCATGGGTCAAGCCGTCCGTCCTGACCGGCTACCGCACGGTGGTGGCGCAGCAGGGCCGGAACACCTACGCCTTCCGGCTCTACTACCGGCCCGAGAGCAACCAGTGGTGCTTCGGCCTGCGCCCCGCCGACGACACCGCCTCGGGCACCCTCATAGCCTGCTCCAGCCTGACCCCGCAAACCGGGGTGTGGACCCATCTGACCGGTGTCTACGATCCCGTCGCCGCCAAGATCCGGCTCTACGTCAACGGTGGCCCCGCCAACGGTTTCGTGCCCGGAACGGTCAGCGAGACCTCGGCGCCGGCGGTGATGTGGCGCGCGAGTGGCAGCTGGCAGGTGGGCCGCACCGACGGAGGGACCTACTTCGGCGGTGTCGTCGACGAGGTGCGTGCCTATCAGCGGATGCTGCCGGAGGTCGAGGCGCGGCATCTGTTCATCGCCTGCTGGTCCGGTTCCTGCCCGCAGGTGCCGGTCGCCGCGGACCCGGTCAAGGAGTGTGTCAACAAGACAGCACCGATGTGCGTGGGCGAGTGGAGGTTCGACGAGGGCACCGGCGCCACCGCCGCCGACACGTCCGAGCAGGAGAACACGGCGACGCTCAGCGGCAGCGCCGCGTGGACGAGCGCCGGCTACAACACCAGCACGGGTATCACGCTGGACGGCACGACGGGCTACGCGACCACCGCCCGCCCGGCCGTGCTGACCGAGCAGTCCTACAGCCTGTCGGTGTGGGTCAAGCCGGATGCGCTGACGCACGACATGCGCATCATGAACCAGGCCGGCACTGACGCGTCCGCGCTCGTGCTGAGCTACACACATGGCGACGGGCGGTGGCGCTTCTCCACCACCTCGCACGACGGCACCACCTTCACCTGGCACGTAGCCAGCGCCAACGTCGCGGCGAAGGCGGGCGTGTGGACGCATCTGGTCGCGGTGTACGACTCCAACGCGCGGCAGCTTCGCCTGTACGTCAACGGTTTGCTCTCCGCCACCAAGAGCAACGCCGCGTCCCGGCCGACCGCGCCCGGCCAGACCACCTTCATCGGTGGGGTCTCGTTCGGCGACGTCTTCGACGGCACCCTCGATCTGGTCCGTACCTACCAGGGCGCTCTGTCCGACACCCAGGTGGCGCAGCTGTTCGTCGAGCAGCTTGCCCCGCCGAAGCTGGTGACCTGGTGGGAGCTGGAGGAGTTCGGTTCGCCGACGGTCGACGACCTGTCGCCGCGCAACAACGATGGCACGCTCTCGGCGACCGGCGCCACCTGGACCGAGGACGGCAACCAGGGCACCGCCGTCACGCTCGACGGCGTCTCCGGATCGATCCAGACCGCCGGGCCGGCGATCGTCACCACCGACTCGTTCTCGGTCTCGACCTGGGTGCGGCTCAGCCGGACACCGGCGGGTACCTGGACCGTGCTGGCACAGGACGGGACAACCGTCTCCGGGTTCTATCTCGGGGTGCGCCAGAAGACCACCGGTGGCCCCTATCACTGGACGTTCCAGATGCACACCACCGATGCCGCCGGGCCAACGGCTCGAACGGACAGCATCAACCCGATCGCCGCGGCCGACGTCGGCGCCTGGGTCCATCTCATCGGCGTGTACGACGCCGTTCGCGGTGAAATCCGCTTGTACGTCAACGGTGTCCCGCAGCTGACGGTCCCCCGCGCCACCACTCCGTGGCAGGCCACCGGCCCGCTCACGGTCGGGCGGGCCCGCTACAACGGTGGGCCGGTGGACTTCTTCCCCGGCACCGTCGACGCCGTCCGTGCGTATCAGGGTGCGCTCACCGACGCGCAAGCACTGAAGGTCTTCCAGGGCCTGGATATCTAGTTCGACACCACAAGAACTTACGGGGAGATAACCATGGCGAAACGAATGTTCACCGCGGCCGTCTCGGTTTTCCTGGCGGTAACGATGCTGGGTCAGGCGGCCTATGCCATCCCTTGGGCCGGCGAGTGGCAGCCGCCGGCCCCGCCCCAGATCGCGGGGGTGAAGGTGACGAACCTTCCCACCGGGACGGCGATGACGGCCGGATCCCGCGACAAGGTGGTGACCGCGCCGCGCGGGGTCAGCTGGCCGGCGGCGGGCAAAGCGCGCGTTGCCGTGCCACAGGCCGGGGCTCACGCCCCGGCCCTGGCCCGGGCCGAAGGTACTCCGGTCCACATTGGAGCACCCAACGCGATGGCGGCGTTCGCCCCGGCAGCGGTGCGGGTCCAGGTCGCCGACCGGCAGGCGACGGCGGCCGCGGGCGTGTTCGGCGTGCTGCTGGCGGTCACCCGCGACGATCCGGGCACCGCGATCGAACCCGGGCTCGGGGCGGCCGAAACCGCGGTCACCGTCGAGGTCGACTACTCGGCGTTCGCCGGTGCCGCGAGCGCCGACTGGGCCTCCCGGCTGCGCCTCGTCGCGCTGCCCGGCTGCCTGATCGCCGACCGGGACATCGCCGGAAAATGCGGCGCGCCGGTCCCGCTGGCGTCCACAAACGACCCCAGAACGAGGAAGGTTTCCGCGACAGTCCCATTGTCGGGCTCCGAGACCACGACCCTGTCCCTGTCGGCGGCACCGGCGGGCGCCAACGGCGACTACACCGCCACCTCGCTCAGCCCGGCCGGCGCCTGGCAGGTCTCCGCCCAGACCGGCGGGTTCTCCTGGTCGTACGCGCTCAGGATGGTACCGGGGGTAACCGGGCCGTCGCCGAGCCTGTCGATGTCCTACTCGTCGCAGGCGGTCGACGGGCGCACCGGCAACACCAACAACCAGGGCTCGTGGATCGGCGACGGCTGGGACATGTGGCCCGGCTACGTGGAGCGGCAGTACCAGACCTGTTCGCAGGACATGGATCCGATCGGCGGCCAGTCCCCCAACAACCCGTACGCTTCAGGGGACTCCTGCTGGTTCTCCGACAACGCGACGCTGTCCCTCAACGGACGCTCGACCGAGCTGGTCAAGACCGCCACGGGCAAGTGGGTGGGGGTCAGCGACGACGGCTCACGCATCGAACGGCTCAACGACACCGGCCTGGGCAACGGCGACTTCGACGGTGAGTCCTGGAAGGTGACCACGACCGAAGGCACACAGTACTTCTTCGGGCGTAACAGGCGGGCGGGGTACCCCACGGACACCGCCGAAACCCGCAGCACCTGGACCGCACCGGTCTACGGCAACCACCCCGGCGAACCGGGTTTTGTTTCGGGCAACTTCCTCGCCTCGCGGCAGACCCAGGCCTGGCGGTGGAACCTCGACTACGTGATCGATCCGCAGGGCAACACCATGACCCTGTTCTACGGCAAGGAAACCGGCGCCTACGCCCGGGAGGCCTACCCGGACCGGCGTACCACCTATGACCGCGGCGGCTACCTGACCCGCATCGACTACGGCACCCGCCAGGGCTCCGAGCACACCGCGACCGTCCCGGCACGGGTGGTCTTCGACGTCGCCGATCGCTGCCTGCCCAACGTGCCGTGCGATTTCGCGCACCCGCAGTCGTGGCCGGATGCCCCGGTCGACCAGTACTGCGCCGCGCAACCGTGTATGGACCAGATGTCGCCTACGTTCTGGACCCAGAAGCGGCTGGCCAAGGTCCGCGCGCAGGTATGGCGCAACGGCGCTTTCACCGACGCGGAGTCGTGGACGCTGCGCCACGAATATCTCGACGCGGGCGCCTCCGACGGCGAGGGCGTGCCGATGTGGCTCAGCGGCATCACCCGCACCGGCCATGTCACCGCGGCCGGCGGGGCGGCGGCCTCCGACCCCGAGGTGACCTTTGACCCCGGTCCGCATCCGCTGGCCAACCGGGTCGACGGCCCCGACGACGGCAAGACCCAGCTGAACCGGTGGCGGATGAACCGGGTCTGGACCGAGGCCGGATCGATCATCATCATCAACTACAAGGCGCCGGAGTGCACCGGCGGGTCGCTGCCGCTGCCGGAGACCAACGCCAAGCGCTGCTACCCGCAGTGGTACGGCCCGAACGGCATGAAGCCCACCTTGGACTGGTTCCACAAGCACGTGGTGGAGTCGGTTTTCGTCGACGACACCACCGGCGGTTCGCCGCGGATGGAGACCCACTACGACTACCTGGACTCACCCGCGTGGGCCTACGCCGAATCCGAGCTGGTGAAGCCGGACAAGCGCACCTGGTCGCAGTGGCGGGGCTACTCCAAGGTCCGCATCCGCCAGGGAGATCCGGTGGGTACCCAGAAAGCCGTTGACTATCTTTACCTGCGCGGGATCGACGGCGACCGGGCCGCGCCGGCCGGCGGCGAGAAGCGGGTGGAAGTCGTTGACTCGCAAGGAACCTCCATCGTCGACCACGAGGCGCACGCCGGGTTCCTGCGCGAGCAGGTGACCACGAACGGTTCCGGCGGGCCTGCCCTGTCCGGAACCATCAGCACTCCATGGCGGCGGCAGATCGCGGCGTCCGGCATCCTGACCGCCTGGCAGACACAGACCGAGTCGACCCGCGCCTACACCGTGCTCGCCGGCGGCCAGAAGCGCTGGACCAGAACGGTTTCAAGCTTCGACCCGGTCGACGGCATGGTGTCGCAGGTGGACAACCTCGGTAACGAGGCCACCGATGACGACGACACCTGCGCGCGCAGCGAGTACGCGCGCAACACCGACACCTGGATCCTCGACAAGGTTTCCCGCTCCACCACCTACGCCATGAAGTGCGCGTCCGTCCCGGCCACACCCGGCCCGAACGACGTGCTCGGCGATGACCGCACGTTCTACGACAACCCGGACACGTTCGGCGCCGCGCCCACCCGGGGCCTGGCCGTCAAGAACCAGACGCTCGGGTCGTGGAACGGCACCACACCGGTGTGGGTGACCACCGGTCGCACCACCTACGACGCTCACGGGCGCGCGGTCGAGGTCTTCGACGCCCTCAACCGCAAGACCACGACGGCCTACACACCGCAGACCGGTGGTCCGGTCACGGCAAACGCGGTGACCAATGCGTTGGGCCACACCATTACCACCACCTTCGAACCGGCGTGGGGCACCCCGGTCAAGATTACTGACCAGAATGAGCGCGTGACCGACCTCGCCTATGACGGCCTGGGCCGCCTGGAGAAAGTGTGGCTGCCCGGCAGGGACAAGGCCACGCAGACGCCCAACCGGAGCTACGAATATCTGGTACGGCGAACCGCGCCCACGGCCGTCACCACCCGATCCCTGCTACCCCTGGGCAACACGTTCGAGACATCGATCGTCCTTTACGACGGATCGCTGCGGCAACGCCAGATCCAGGCCCAGGCCCCCGGCGGCGGCCGCACCGTCACCGACACCGCCTACGACAGCTTGGGCCAGGTGGCCTGGCAGTCCAAGCCCTACTACGACGCGTCCAACACGCCGCCCTCGGCCGACCTGGTCGGGACGAACCAGCCGCAGATCCCCGCCATCACCGAGAACGTCTATGACGGCGCGGGCCGCGTGACGGCCAGCGTCTTCAAGGCGCTGGGCGTGGAGAAGTGGCGGACCACCGCCGGGTACGGCGGCGACAGGGTGCACGTGACCCCGCCCGCGGGTGGCACGGCAACGACCACGATCAGCGATGCCCAGGGGCGGACGGTCGCGCTGCGCCAGTACCACGGGCCCACACCGGCCGGAGCCTATGACGAAACCACCTACCGGTACACGCGTGAAGGCCAGCTGGAACGGTTGACGGACCCGGCGGGCAACGTCTGGTCGTGGGGCTACGACGTGCGTGGGCGGCAGAAATCGGAGACCGACCCCGACTCGGGCACCAGCACCACCACCTACGACGACGCCAACCAGGTGAAGATCACCATCGACGGGCGCGGTGCGGCCCTCGGGTACACCTATGACGACCTGGGGCGCAAGACCAGCGTCCGGGAAGGGTCGCCAACCGGGGTCAAGCGAGCAGAGTGGGTTTACGACGCCGTAGCCGGCGGCCTCGGCATGATCGCCAGGTCGGCGCGCTACGACAACGGTCACGCCTACACCAACGACGTCCTCGGGTACCACCCGGCGGGCCAGCCGTCCGCCACCCGCGTCACCATTCCCGAGAGCGAGGCCGGACTGGCCGGCACCTACGACACCACGACGACCTTCCACCCGGACGGGTCGGTGTACACCATGACGCTGCCCGCCGCGGCCGGCAACGCCGCCGAAACGCTCGTGTTCGCCTACAACGACGTGGGCATGCAGACCGAGATCGTGTCCGCTGAGTCGATCTACGTCTACTCGGCGGCCTACGACAAGCTCGGCCAGCTGACCCAGCGGGTGCTTGGCAACTTCGGAAAGCGCACCGCGATCACCTACGGCATCGACGAACCGACCGGGCGGCTGGCCAACACCTCCGCGGTGGTCGAAAACGGTTCCGAGGCAATGGATCTGGCGTACAAGTACGACCCGACCGGCAACCTCGTGCGCATCGCCGACTCCGCCGGATCCACCCTGCCCAGCGACACCCAGTGCTTCCGCTACGACCACCTGCGGCGCCTGGCCAAGGCGTGGACCCCGTCGGCGAAGACCGAAACCAACTGCGACCCCGACCCGCAGTTCCTTGGCGGGACCGCGAAATACCGGCAGGACTTCACCTATGACCCGGCCGGGAACCGGACCAAGATGACCGAGTACACGAGCAGCACACCGTTGGCCACCACCACCTACACCTATCCCGCGCCGGCAAGCCCGCAACCGCACACGCTGCGGTCGGCCACCCGCACCGAAGGCACGGCGCAGACCGTGTCCACCTACGGCTACGACGACGCCGGCAACACCACACGGCGCGTCGCCGGCGGCCGGGATCAGACCCTCGGCTGGGACCCGGAGGGGCGCGTCCGGCAGATCAGCGAGGCCGCCGGCAACACGTCGTTCGTCTACGACGCCGACGGCAACCGGCTGATCCGCCGCGACCCGGGCGGGGCAACGCTTTACCTTGCGGGGCAGGAGGTCCGGTACAAGAAGGGCACCGGCGTGGCCACCTGCATCCGCTACTACACCCACCTCGACGCCAATGTGGCGGTACGCGAAGGGTCCACCCTCAACTGGACCGTCGCCGACCATCACGGCACCGGCGAGGCAATGATCCGCGACTCGGACATGAACGTGTCGCGCAAGCGGAGCCTTCCGTTCGGCGGGACGCGCGGCGCGCCCCCGGCCGCTTGGGCCGGTGACAAGGGGTTTGTCGGCGGGACCGAGGATCCCACCGACCTGGTTCACCTCGGCGCCCGCCTGTACGACCAGCGGACCGGCCGCTTCGTCTCCGACGATCCGGTCAGCGACACCACGGATCCGCAGCAGCTCAACGGGTACGCATACGCCAACAACAACCCGACCTCGTTCTCCGACCCGAGCGGCCTCTACTTCACCGAGGACAACGAGGACACCGGAGCACGCGCTTTCGTCCTGCCCTCGGGCGAAATCAGGATCATCGACAAGTTCGTGCCGCCGCCTTGCGACGCCAAGTGTCAAGCACTGCGCGACAAGCTGCGCCGCGAGGATCGCGAGCGGCGGGAGCGGGAACGGCAGGAGCGCGAGGCCCGCGCCCGCTGCCAGGCCGACTTCTGGTGCCGCACCGGCAAGGCGATGTCCAACGCGTGGGACACCACGGTCAAGGTGGCAAAGGCGGCATACGACTGGACAATGGAACACAGGGGAACCATCGCCACTATCATCGCCACAGCTCTGTGCTTTGTTCCAGCGGTGGGATGGGCGGCGTGCGCCGGTCTGCAAGCGGCCGCCTTTGCTGTCCGTACCCAACAGAAGGTCGCTGATCAGGGCGGCTGGGAGAAGAACAAGAACGACATTCTCCTCGACGGCGTGATTACGGCCGGCACGTTGGGCACGGGTGCGGCCTTCCGGATGGCCCAGTTCGGCAAGCTCGGCGGGGTCAAGGGCGCGCCCACCATTCCGTTGCCAGGATGGATCTCCAAGAGCTCCAAGGCAGCCATGGAAAAGGTTCAAACGCCGCTCTGGAACGGCCTGGGCTTCAAGGCGACGGTGACGAAGGCCATCAGTTGGAGCATTCCGATTCAGGCCGCGAAGCGTGAGGACCTGATCAATCGTTACGCCCTGGGCGTGACCTGAAATCAGACCTTGAGGCGGTAGTATCGCGCTACCGCCTCAAGGTCAAGTGTGGGAGCACATTCTGATGCAACGCACATGGAGATCATGGTTCTGGAATGTTGTGCTGGCCTTGCTGCTGTCCGCAATGGCCGGGATCGTCACGGGTGTTGCGGCGCAGGAAAATGGGGCGGGTCGATTGCCGAGCGCGATCGGTTTCGGCGTCATGGCGGCGATACTGTGGTTCGGTGCCGCACGCTCCCTTCTGCTTGGAGTTTTTGCCAAACCGCACGCAGTGGTCATGCGAGGGCTCACCCGGACAACCACCATTCCGTGGAAAGAGATCGAGAAGATAAGCGGCGGAGCGCCGACCGGTGGGGCGAGCGGGATGGCAGGTGCCACAACCGCTGTCATAACCCGCAAAAGGCAAGGCAAGCCGGCCGACGAGGTGGAACTCAACGTCCTTGGTGGTTATGGGATCTTCCGCAGGCGTCCGAGTCTGGCGGACAGGGCGGCTCAAGGCTTGAACAAGCGGCTTGCGGAGTGGCGTGCGACCGAGAAGAGCGCCCGCTGAGCGGATACCATCTGTTCCATGCCAGAGGACGAGTTCGACTCGACCGCCGTCACCGCGGAGCTGGCGACGTTGCACGGCGACGGCGAGGTTTTCACCGGAAGAGCTCAGCCGGTCGTCCTGTCCGGCGAGGAGCGTGACGAGCACTCCGCGACCGGCGGAGACGGCGGCGACGGCGGAGACGGCGGCCAGATCGCCGGCCTTCGGTGGCGCGAGCCCGGGGTCACCGGGGAGTCTGCTGAGCCGGCGGGATGGCGAGGTTTGGCGGTTCGCGCCGCTGCCGCCGTGGCGATCGCCGTTCCGGCGTTCCTGATCGCCGCGTTCGGGATCGCCTATGCCGCAGCCCGCTGACCTGAACGTGGTACGCCACGGGCAATCGCCTATGCCGCCGCCCGCTGACCTGATCGTGGTACGCCACGGGCAGTCGACGTGGAATGCCGAGCACCGCTGGGCGGGACAGGCGGATCCGGCGCTGTCCGATCTGGGCCGCGGTCAGGCCGCCGAGCTGGCGCAGCGGTGCCGTGGCGAGGGGATCGGCGCCGTGGTGACCTCCGACCTGAGCCGGGCTCGGGAGACCGGCGAGATCGTCGCGAAGGTTCTGGGCCTTGACCCGCCGACGGAACTGCCCGATCTGCGCGAGCGCTGGAGCGTGACGCTGAGTGGGCTGACCTCACCCGAGATCGAGGCGGCGTTTCCCGGGGTGCTGGCGGCCTGGCGAGCCGGCACCTCGACCGAGCTTCCCGGCGACAGCGAGGCGTTCGATGCGTTCTCCGCCCGGATCCTGCGCGGTTTGCGGACGGCGGCGTGCAAGCCCGGCGAGGCCGGCATGGCCGGCAAGCCCGGCGAGGCCGACATGGCCGGCAAGCCCGGCGTGGTGCTTGTCGTTGCCCACGCCGGGGTTCTCCGGACGCTCGCCGGGCAGGGGTCGGTGTCGGCCAACGCGGACGGGCGGCGCTTCTCGATCAGCGCCGATGGCGTGGTCGACCACGGCCCCCTGGGCTCAGGCTAGGTTTCCAGGGCCAGTCCGGTGTCCGGGTCATAGAAGCGCAGCGCTTCCGGGTCGGCACGCAGCCAGACGGTCTCGTCCGGGCGGGTGGTGAACTCCGGCGGCGCCTGGACTTTGAGCTCGTGCCCACCGAAGCGCACGGTCAGCAGCACCGATGCACCGGTGGGCTCGACCACCTCGACCGTGGCGGGCTGGAAGCCGTCGCGGCGTTCGGCCGACACGGCGAGCTTCTCCGCCCGGACACCGACCAGAACCTTTTGCCCGGCAAGGGAGGCGAGCGGCGCGGGCGCCGGCAGCTCGATGCCTTCGAGGGTCAGGTTGGGGCCGTCGCCGACCGCCGCCGTGAAAAAGTTCATCGGCGGCGCGCCGAGGAACCCGCCGACGAACCGCTCCGAAGGCTTGTCGTAAACCTCAAGCGGCGCACCGATCTGGGCGATCCGGCCGTCGCGCATCACGGCCACCCTGTCCCCCAGCGACATGGCCTCGGCCTGGTCGTGCGTGACGTACAGCGTCGTCGTGCCGATCTGGTGCACGATGCGTTTCAGCTCGGCCCGGAACTGCAAGCGCAGCAGGGCATCCAGATTGGACAGTGGCTCGTCCATCAGCAGCACGCCGGAGTCGACGACGATCGCGCGGGCGACGGCGACTCGCTGCCTCTGCCCACCCGAAAGCTGTGCCGGGTACCGATCCAGGTAGTCCGTCAGATCCAGCAACGCCGCGGCATCGGCCACCCGCCGGGCGATCTCGTCGCGTGCCACGCCCCGCATGGCCAGCCCGAAGCCGATGTTCTGGCGGACCTTCATGTGCGGGAAGATGGCGTACGACTGGAACACCATGGAGACGCGGCGGTCCCGGGCGGAGACCCGCGTGACATCCTTGTCTCCGATGTGGACACTCCCGCCATCCGGGGTCTCCAGCCCGGCGACCATGCGCAGCAGCGTCGTCTTGCCGCAGCCGCTCGGCCCGACCAGCACCACGAACTCGCCCTCGGCCACCTCCAGCGACACGTCGTCGGTGGCGCGGCGGTCGCCGCCGGGGTAGGTCTTCACCAGGTTCCGAACCACAATCCGGCTCATTTGAGAGTCGTCCCCCACATGTTCAGCAGGTACTTGCGCATGACGGCGATGAATAGCAGGGCCGGGACCACCAGGGCGAAGCCTCCCGCGAACCGGTAGGCAAGCGGCGAGAACGACAGGGTGGACAGCACCTGCGCGGGCAGGGTCCGCTGGTTGAGGGTGAGGATGGCGGCGCCGAGCACCTCGTTCCAGGACATCACGAAGGTGAACACGGCGGCCGCGGCGATGCCCGGAAGTGCTTGCGGCATGACGATCCTCACGAACGCCCGCAGCGGCGACGCGCCGAAGATCTGCGCGGCCTCCTCCTGTTCCGGGGAGACCGCGACGAACACGGCCGAGGTGATCAGCACGGTCGTCGGCAGCGCGAGCGCGGTGTGCAGCAGCGTCACCGCATACGTGGTGTCATACAGCCCGCTGGTGAGGAAGATGCGGGCAAGCGGCACGGACAGCACGACGATCGGCAGCGCCCGGGTCAGCAACAGGAACAGCTGGTACGGCTGCTTGCCCCGGAACGCGAACCGCGCCAGGGCATACCCGGCCGGGACCCCGATGAGCAACGCCAGCACCACCGTGCTCAGCCCCACCATCGCCGAGTTGACGGCGGCCGGCACGACACCGGTCGAACCCAGGAACCCGGACAGCGTCTCGGTCGACACGTCGGAAGGCACCAGCGGCAGCGGGAACCGGTTGAGCGAATCCCGGGTGGAGAACGCCGCCAGCGTGATCAGATAGATGGGCGTGGCCATGAAAAGGGAGATGGCCACGCACGCGACCTGGATCCACACCCGCCTCATTTTTGTGCCTCCCGCATCAGCCGCAGGTAGCCGAAGGCCGCGAGCAGCGACACAGCCAGGATCACGAGCGCGATCGCGGCGGCCACGTTGGGGTTCTGCAGGAAGTCGTACCACTGGTACGTCTCGCCGACCAGCAGCGGCAGGTTGCGGCCTGTCAGGGCCTGGGCGACGGCGAAGGTCTCCAGCGCCAGGATCGTCCGCAGGATCAGCGCCACCTGCAGGCTCGGGCGCAGCTGCGGCAGGATGACGTGGCGCAGGCGCTTGAAGTACCCGGCGCCGAAGACCTCCGCGGCCTCGTCGTAATCCTTTGGCACGCCCTGCAGCCCGGCCACGATGATGACGAACACGAGCGAGGTCGCCCGCCACAGCTCGGCGACGAGGACGGCGACGAACATGGTGGTGGGGTTC